>NZ_JBFAKV010000010.1:0-353471 GCF_040655895.1 Streptomyces sp. NPDC050264 | reverse complement strand
ACCGTCCCTCGTACGGTGGCGGTGACCGTGATCGCGATCGTGGTCCGCGCCGTGACGGTGACCGGCCCCCCTTCCGCCGGGACGACCGGCGCGATGACCGTCGGGACGACCGCCGTGGTGGCGGGCGCTACCGCGACGAGCGGGAGCGGGATCGTGAGCCGATCAAGCGGCTGCCGATCCCCGAGGACGTTTCCGGCTTCGAGCTCGACAAGGACGTACTGCAGGAGCTGCAGTCCCTGCCGAAGGGGCTTGCGGAGGACGTCGCCAAGAACCTGGTGATGGTTGCCCGGCTGATCGACGATGACCCTGAGGGTGCTTACGGGTACGCGAAGGTCGCCCTGCGGCTCGCGTCCCGTGTGGCCGCTGTGCGCGAGGCCGCCGGGTTCGCCGCCTACGCGAGCCAGAACTACAGCGAGGCCCTCGCCGAGTTCCGGGCCGCGCGGCGTATGACCGGTCACGTGGAGCTGTGGCCCGTGATGGCCGACTGCGAGCGCGGGCTCGGGCGGCCCGAGAAGGCGCTCGACATGGCCGGGGCGCCCGAGGTGCAGAAGCTCGACAAGGCCGGGCAGGTCGAGATGCGGCTCGTCGCCGCCGGTGCCCGTCGGGACCTGGACCAGTTGGACGCCGCCATCGTCACGCTGCAGAGTCCCGAGCTGGCCTCGAACTCCGTGCAGCCGTGGACCGCGCGGCTGCGGTACGCGTACGCCGACGCGCTGCTGGCCGCCGGGCGCGAGGACGAGGCCCGCGAGTGGTTCGCCAAGGCCGTGGAGTCCGACAAGGACGGCAGCACGGACGCGTCGGACCGGCTGGCCGAGCTGGACGGCGTCGAGTTCGTGGACGCTTTCGACGGTGACGACGCCGATGAGGCTCCGGCGCCGGCCAAGGGCGACGACAAGGACGACGACGAGGACGACGCCGAAGAGAAGTAGGCAGCGGGTGATGTGACGGGCGGGTTCCTTCGGGGCCCGCCCGTCAGTCGTTCGTGAGCGTGCGAAGGACCAGACCCGTGGCCGGCTTCGGGCCGAACGACGTCGACTTGCGGGGCATCGTCACACCCTGACGGGCCAGCTCGCGGACGACTTCCTCGCGGACCGGATGCATGAGGACCGCCGTGCCGCCGTCGTGCCGGGCCTTCTCGACCGTCGCCTCCGTGTCGTGGATGTAGGCGATGTCGGCGGGGGAGTCCTCGGGGATGCCCCAGACATGGCCGAGGAGCGTGGAGTGCAGGACCGTCGCGTCCAATGTCCGCCAGGCCTCCGGCCGGCCCGTCGGGATCGTCCGGGCGAGGAGAGCCGGGTCCGGGCGGTCGAGGAGGTGGTACGTGTCGTCGGCGCCCGTGAGCAGATACGCGTTGCCGAGGTGCGCGGCCTCGGCGAGGGTCTTCAGCACTTGGGGCAGAGTGCCCGGGACTTCTCGTACGCGGAAGTAGGGGGCGGCCGCCGCCAGTGCCTGGTCGACCGGGAGGCGGTTGAGGAGACGGTGGATGGCGCGGACGCGCAGGGGGTAGCGGGCCGTGTCGACGAGGAGGACCAGGCCGTGGTCCCACGGGGTCGGCGACGGATGTTCGGCGCGCAGTCGCAGATAGGTCGCCCAGCGGTGGTGGCCGTCGGCGATCAGGGCCTGGTGGCGGGCCAGGTCGTCATGGACCGTGCGGACGTCCGACGGGTCCGTGAGGGCCCACAGACGGTGGCTGTAGCCGTCCTCGGTGGTCGTGGAGAGGAGCGGGGGGCGTTGGACCGTGTGCTCGACTACGGCTGCCGCGCCCGTCGCGTCGCCGTTTCCCCGGTAGGTCAGCAGGAGGGGTTCGAAGTTCGCCGCCGTGGTGCGCATCAGGCCCGCGCGGTCCGCGACGACGTGCGGCATGACGTCCTCGTGCGGGAGGACCACGCCTTCGGAGGCCTCCGACAGGCGCAGGGCGCCGATGACGCCGCGCTGTAGCAGGTCGCCGTTGCGCTGTTCGTATACGTAGAGGGCCGGTTCGGCGTCGGGTGCGAGGACGCCGTCGGCGAGCCAGCGGTGCAGGGTGGCGGCCGCCTGGTCGTTGCGCGACTGCGGGGACGTGGCCTGCGGGAGGATCAGACGGACGATGTTGTGCGGGTCCGCGCTCTCCAGGTGCAGCAGTCCGTCCGGGCGGACGACGACGTCGTACGGCGGCGAGGTGACGGCCGCGAGATTGCCGATGCGCTCGGGGACGTAACGCACCCCTCGGAACGGGCGCAGATCCAGGCCGTCACCTGCAGTGTTCATCCGTGCATCGTACGAGTGTCAGAGGCTTGGGGGATGATCGGGGGAGTGGGATCGAAGGAAGGCGATACGGAATGAGCCAGAGTGCGAGTGGTACGCGTGACGGGGCGCCACGGGTGCGGCCAGGGAGCAGTACGCGGGCGCTGAGCGAGGCGTACGACACGGCGCTGCTCGACCTGGACGGGGTCGTCTACGCGGGGGGTCATGCCATCGCGCACGCCGTCGAGTCGTTGGCGGACGCCCGGGACGGAGGCATGGGGCTCGCGTACGTCACCAACAACGCGCTGCGCACGCCCGACGCCGTCGCCGAGCATCTGACCGAGCTCGGGATCCCGACCGGGGCGGACGACGTCATCACGTCGGCGCAGGCCGTCGCGCGGCTCATCAGCGAGCAGGTCCCCGAAGGGGCTCGGGTTCTGGTGATCGGCGGGGAAGGGCTCCGGGTCGCGTTGCGGGAGCGGGGGCTCGAGCCGGTCGACTCCGCCGACGACGAGCCGGTAGCGGTCGCGCAGGGGTACGGCGGGCCCGACATGGCGTGGAAGCGGTTCTCCGAGGCCTGTTATGCCATCGCGGCGGGTGTTCCGTGGTTCGCCTCCAACACCGACCTGACGATCCCGAGCGCGCGGGGAATCGCTCCGGGGAACGGGGCGGCGGTCGAGGTCGTCCGAATCGCGACGGGGGCCGAGCCGCAGATCGCGGGCAAGCCGCTGCCGCCGATGCACCGGGAGACCATTCTGCGGACCGGGGCCAAGACGCCGCTGGTCGTGGGGGACCGCCTCGACACGGACATCGAGGGCGCGTTCAACGGTGAGGTGGATTCGCTGCTCGTGCTGACCGGTGTGACGGACGGGGCGCAACTGCTGGCCGCGCCGCCGCAGCACCGGCCCACGTATGTGGACCGCGATCTGCGCGGCATGCTGACCGGGCAGCCGGAGGTGACCGAGGAGCAGAGCGGATTCGGGTGCGGCGGGTGGACCGCCACGGCCGGGGACGAGCGCCTGGAGCTGGAGGGGGACGGCGACGCCGTCGACGGACTGCGGGCGCTGTGCGCCGCCGCCTGGACGGCGGCGGGGGACGGGGCGTGCGAGCTGGACTCGGCGAAGGCGCTGGCGCGGCTGGATCTGTAGTGACGGCGTGGCGGGCGCGCCCCGTGAGGGCGCGCCCGTTCAGGCGGCTTCGCCGGACTGGGCCAGGGCGTCCTCCGAGGTTCCCTGGCGCCAGTACCCCGAGAACTTGACGCGTTTGCGGTCGAAGCCGCGCTCCTTCACCAAATGGCGGCGAACCGACTTCACCATGGACGACTCACCGACTACGAAGGCGTAGGGAGTGCCCTCGGGGAGAGCAGCCGCGCGGATCGCCTCCGGGGTGGTGCCCGAGGCGGTGAGCCAGGTGATGTCCGTGTCCGCGCCTGTGGGAAGGGCCTGGCGGTCCTCCGGCGTGGGCACCTCGATCCAGGCGCGGACGGGGACGGAGCCGGGCAGGTGGGCCAGGATGTTGGCGATGGCCGGCAGCGCCGACGGGTCCGCCGTCAGCAGGATCCAGTCGGTGTCGGCGGGCGGCCTGAACTCGTAGGCCTGGTTGGTGTCGGTGACCGGGGCGAAGACGCCCACCCGGTCGCCGGGGCGCGCCCGCAGGGCCCAGCGGGAGGCCGGGCCTTCGTCGCCGTGCGCCGCGAAGTCGACCGTCAACTCGCCTGCGGGGGCGTCCAGTTCACTAATCGTGTAAGTGCGCATGATGCCGCGCGTCGCGGGGTCCAGGGCCTGCCACGTGGCGTACCACTCGCCGGCGGCGGTTTCCGGTAGGTGCGGGGCCTGCTGCCCCGGCGACGGCAGGAACAGTTTGATGCGCTGGTCGCGGCCGGCCGTCGCCATGCGGGGCATGCCGGGGCCGCCGAAGACCACGCGGACCATGGACGGCGTGAGGCGTTCGACGCGCAGGACGTGCAGGGCGAAGAGGTCGAAGGGGGCCGGGGCCGGTTCCGTGGCGGGCGCGGCGGCAGTGGTCGTGGCGGCGGGCGCGGTGGGGGCGGCTGTCTCTGTCATGTCGTGAGCCTCGGGACTGTGCGTGTCGGAGGGTTTGCCGTTGCCGCACGGGGTGAGCAGTGCACCGGGGCCGAGCGCTTCGCCGGGCGCGAGCAGTGCGCGGCGGGGGCGGCCCGTGACAGGGCAGGAGGCATGGGAGATGCTTCTCTCGGTGCGGCTGGAGCAGCGGGGTGCGGTGCAGCAGGATGTGGCCAATTTGGAGGGTAGGCTAACCTAACCTCGTGTTGGTCGACAGTCCCCCAGAAACGAGCGCGGACACCGCTCCCGCGCCCCCCGGCCGCCGTGCGGCGATACGCACGGCCGGGCTTCTCGCCTCGGCCGTCGTGCTGGTCGCCGTCCTCGTGGCGAGCATTGCCGTCGGTGCCAAACCGCTTGCCCTGGACCAGGTCTGGCACGGGCTGTTCCACGACACGGGTACGTACGCGGACATCGTCGTCGGTGAGCGCGTCTCGCGGACGCTGCTCGGTCTGCTGGCCGGACTCGCGCTCGGCCTCGCCGGCGCCGTCCTTCAGGCACTGACCCGCAACCCGCTGGCCGACCCCGGCATCCTCGGCATCAACATGGGTGCCTCCGCCGCCGTCGTGACCGCCATCAGCTTCTTCGGGGTGACCTCGCTCAGCGGCTACGTGTGGTTCGCCTTCTTCGGCTCCGCCGCGGTCGGCGTGCTCGTGTACGTCCTCGGCGGCACGCGCGGCGCGACGCCGGTGCGGCTGGCCCTCGCCGGCACCGCGATCACCGCGGCCCTGTCCGGCTACCTCTACGCGGTGATGATCACCGACGACGTCGCGCTCAACCGCATGCGGTTCTGGCAGGTCGGCTCGCTGGCCAGCGCCAAGATGGACACGATCCAGCAGGTGCTGCCGTTCATCGCCGTCGGCGCGGTGCTCGCCCTGGGCCTCGCCAGGCCGCTCAACGCGATGGCCATGGGCGACGACACGGCCCGCGCCCTCGGCGCCCACCTCGGCCGGACCCGCGCCCTGAGCATGGCCGCCGCGACCCTGCTGTGCGGCGCCGCCACCGCGGCCTGCGGGCCCATCGTCTTCGTCGGACTGATGGTGCCGCACATCGTGCGCTCGTTCACCGGGCCCGACATGCGCTGGATCCTGCCGTACGCGGCGGTCCTGTCGCCCGTCCTGCTGCTCGGCGCCGACGTCGTCGGCCGGCTCGTGGCGCGCCCCGCGGAGCTCCAGGTCGGCATCGTCACCGCCGTCATCGGCGCGCCGGTCTTCATCGTTCTCGTACGCCGTCGGAAGTTGGCCCAGCTGTGAAGGCGATACGCACCCCGGGCGGGCTCTCCGTACGGCTCCACGTCCGCTCGGCCGTCGTCGTGGCCGTCCTGGTCGTGGCCGCGCTCGCCGCGAGCGTCGTGCTGATCGGCACCGGCGACTTCCCGATCCCGGCCCTCGACGTGCTGCGCACCCTGGCGGGCCACGGCGACGTCGGGCAGGAGTTCATCATCAACGACCTGCGGCTGCCGCGGGTCCTCGTCGGCCTCCTGGTCGGCGGCGCGCTCGGCCTGTCCGGCGCCCTCTTCCAGTCCATCTCGCGCAACCCGCTGGGCAGCCCCGACGTGCTCGGCCTCGGGCAGGGCTCGACCGCGGGCGCGCTCGTGATGATCGTGATCTTCGGCGGCAGCGCCACGCAGGTCGCCCTCGGCGCGCTCGTCGGCGGACTCGTCACCGGCTTCGCGATCTACGTCCTCGCGTGGAAGCGCGGCGTGCACGGCTACCGGCTCGTCCTCGTCGGCATCGGCGTCTCCGCTTTCGTCACCGCCGTCAACGGCTATCTGCTCACCAAGGCCGACTTCGTGGACGCGGCCCGCGCAACCGTGTGGATGACCGGGTCCCTCAACGGCCGCGGCTGGGAGCAGGTGTGGCCGCTGCTGGTCCTGTTCGCCGTGCTCGTCCCGGTCGTCGCCGCGTTCGGGCGTCCGCTGCGCATGCTGGAGATGGGCGACGACGCGGCCGGCGCCCTCGGCATCCGCGTCGAGCGCACCCGGCTGCTGCTGCTCACCGCCTCCGTCTTCCTCACCGCGGCCGCGACCGCCGCGGCGGGACCCGTCACCTTCGTGGCCCTCACCGCCCCGCAGATCGTCCGGCGCCTGACCAAGTCGCCCGGCCCGAACCTGCTGGCCGCCACCTGGATGGGTGCGACGCTGCTGATCGTCGCCGACCTGGTCTCGCAGCGGATGTTCGGCGCGGACCAGCTGCCCGTCGGCGTGGTGACCGGCGTCGTAGGCGGTGCCTATCTGCTGTGGCTCCTTGTCACCGAGCGCAAGGCGGGGCGGATATGAGCACCCGTACGCACACCTCTCAGGGGAACCGGGCGGACCAGCCGCACCAGAACCAAAGGAGCACCGCAGTGAACAGGCTGATAGCCGACGACGTGACCCTCGGATACGACCAGCGCGTCATCGCCGAGAAGCTGTCCGTGGAGATCCCCGACAACTCCTTCACGGTGATCGTCGGCCCGAACGCCTGTGGCAAGTCCACGCTGCTGCGCGCCCTGTCGCGGATGCTCAAGCCGAGCGCGGGCCGGGTCCTGCTCGACGGCAGCGTCATCCAGTCGATGCCCGCCAAGAAGGTCGCCAAGACGCTCGGCCTGCTGCCGCAGTCGTCGGTCGCCCCCGACGGCATCACCGTCGGCGACCTCGTCGCCCGCGGCCGCTACCCGCACCAGGGGCTGCTCCGGCAGTGGTCGCCGGAGGACGAGACGGTCGTACGGGAGTCCATGGAGTCCACCGGCGTCGCCGAACTCGCCGACCGGTACGTCGACGAACTCTCCGGCGGCCAGCGCCAGCGCGTGTGGATCGCCATGGCGCTCGCCCAGCAGACGCCGCTGCTGCTGCTCGACGAGCCGACGACCTTCCTCGACATCCAGCACCAGATCGACGTGCTCGACCTCTGCGCGGAGCTGCACGAGGAGCAGGGGCGCACGCTCGTCGCCGTCCTGCACGACCTCAACCACGCCGCCCGGTACGCCACCCACCTCATCGCGCTGCGCGGCGGCGAGATCATCGCCGAGGGCGCGCCGAAGGACATCGTCACCGCCGACCTCGTCGAGCGCCTCTTCGGGATGAAATGCCAGGTCATCGACGACCCGGAGACGGGGACCCCGCTGGTCGTGCCGGCGGCGCGCAAGGCGCGGCAGCAGACCCACGCGAAGGCCCCGGACGTGGCTAAAGCAGCGTCCTGAGGCGCAGCAGGTCGCGGAACGAGGCCTCCAGCCCGACCCGGCCGGTGGCCCAGGCCTTCGCGAAGTTCAGCCGGCCGTTCACCATCGCCACCAGGTCGTCGCCCGTCATCGAGAGGCGGATCTGCGCCTTCTCGGCGGGCGGCCCGGGGCGGGTGTCGAGCACCGTGATCCGGCCGTTCTCGAGGCGGCCGGAAAACGTCACGTCCAGGTCCGTGATCCGGCAGCTCAGCGAGCGGTCGAGCGCCACGGCGGACCGGACGTCCCCGCTCGCGCCCGCCATGTTGTCCGAGAGTTTGTCGAGCGCCGTGCGGCACTCCTCCGTAGTGGCCATCGTGATCGACGGTACACCGGGCTTCCGGGGTAGCGTCTTGGCATGAGTGAGACTCCCGCCGAAGCGGAGGCCGAGGCCGCACCCGGGGCTCCGGCTCCCGGCGAACCGTCGTACGAGCCCGCGGCCCCCGCTCCCCTCGGCATCGAGCGCACCCTCACGGGCAACGCCGACGTGGACGCGCAGCTGGAGCGGCTCGGCGATGTGGACCACCTCGCGGCGGACGGACACGTCGAGGTGTACGAGGATGTACACCAGGGGCTGCGGACCGCGCTGACCGCGCTGGACGCCGCGCCCCGACCGTCGTCCCCGTATGAGCACAGGAGCTGAACCGACCGTGGCAGGTGTGACACGTCGCCGCCTCGACGCCGAACTCGTCAACCGCAAGCTGGCCCGCTCGCGGGAGCATGCCAGCCAGCTGATCGCCGCGGGGCGGGTCAGCGTCAGCAAGATCGTCGCGACCAAGTCCGCGACACAGGTGGACACGGGTGTGTCGATCGTCGTCGCCTCGGACGACAGCGATCCCGAGTACGTCTCGCGCGGCGGGCACAAGCTGGCGGGCGCGCTGGCCGCGTTCGCTCCGCAGGGGCTCGTGGTGCAGGGGCGGCGGGCGCTGGACGCCGGGGCGTCGACCGGTGGCTTCACCGACGTCCTGCTGCGGGCCGGTGTCGCGCACGTCGTCGCCGTCGACGTGGGGTACGGGCAACTCGCCTGGTCCCTGCAGAGCGATGAACGCGTCACCGTCAAGGACCGTACGAACGTACGCGAGTTGACGCTGGAGGCGATCGATGACGTACCCGTGGACGTGGTGGTCGGGGACCTTTCCTTCATCCCGCTGGGCCTTGTGCTGCCTGCCCTCGCGCGGTGCGCGGCGCCCGACGCGGACCTCGTGCTGATGGTCAAGCCGCAGTTCGAGGTCGGCAAGGAGCGGCTCGGCAGCGGAGGCGTCGTGCGCAGCCCCGAACTGCGGGCCGAGGCCGTGCGGGGCGTGGCCGCGCAGGCGTTCAGGCTGGGGCTCGGTGTGCGGGGCGTCACCGCGAGCCCGCTGCCCGGGCCCTCCGGGAATGTCGAGTACTTTCTGTGGCTGCGTGCCGGGGCGCCCGAACTCGACCCGGCCGACGTTGACCGTGCAGTGGCGGAGGGGCCGCGTTGACACAGAGCCGAGCTCGTACTGTTTTCCTGCTCGCGCACACCGGGCGGCCCGCGGCCATCCGCAGCGCCGAACTCGTCGTCCAGGGGCTGCTGCGCAGCGGCCTCGGGGTGCGGGTGCTGGCCTCGGAGGCGGCCGATCTGCCGCTGCCGCCCTCCGTGGAACTGGTGAAGGAGGCCACGCCGGCCTGCCTCGACGGATGCGAGCTGCTCATCGTCCTCGGCGGCGACGGGACGCTGCTGCGCGGCGCCGAGTTCGCCCGGGCCTCGGGGGTGCCGATGCTCGGCGTGAACCTGGGCCGCGTCGGCTTCCTGGCGGAGGCCGAGCGCGACGACCTGGACAAGGTCGTCGACCGGGTCGTCACCAAGGAGTACGAGGTCGAGGAGCGCATGACGATCGACGTCGCCGTGCACCGCAACGGAGACGTCGTGCACCGCGACTGGGCGCTGAACGAGGCCGCCGTGCAGAAGACCGAGCCCGAGCGGATGCTGGAGGTCGTCCTGGAGATCGACGGCCGGCCCGTCACCGGGTTCGGCTGCGACGGGATCGTGTGCGCGACGCCCACCGGGTCGACGGCGTACGCGTTCTCGGCCGGCGGGCCCGTGGTGTGGCCCGAGGTCGAGGCGCTGCTGATGGTGCCGATCAGCGCGCACGCGCTGTTCGCGAAGCCGCTGGTCACCTCGCCGGACTCGGTGCTCGCCGTCGAGGTCCAGCCGCACACGCCGCACGGCGTGCTGTGGTGCGACGGGCGGCGGACCGTGGAGCTGCCGGCCGGGGCGCGGGTGGAGGTACGCCGTGGCGCTGTGCCGGTGCGGCTCGCCCGGCTGCACCACGCGGTGTTCACCGACCGTCTGGTGGCCAAGTTCGCGCTGCCGGTGGCCGGGTGGCGCGGGGCGCCGAACTAGCCCGGCCGCAAGGGCTCGTCAGGGGCCGTTGTCAGAGGCGTGTGCCAGAGTCCCGCTCATGCTCGAGATCGTGGTGACGACAGAGAACCGGCAGCGGCATGTCCGCCCGTCCGCCGAGGCGTTGGACGGGCTGGTCCGGCGTATCGGGGGTGACGGCGACCGGTTCCTCGTGGTGCAGCCGATACCCGACCTGCCGGACGTCTTCGCCCAGGTCTGGCACGAGAGCGGCGGGGACTACACCCTGGAGCGCCGGGACGGGTCCGCCGACCGGCACTTCCAGGCGGGGGTCGGCAGCCCGGAGACCGTGAGCGCGGCGTTGACCGGCTGGGCCCGCCGGGAGCCGGGCCGGGACGCCGGGCCGGCCTGGAGCCTGCTGGACATGGGGCCCGCCCGCGAGGTGCCGCCGCTCGACCTCGACACGGGCGAGCGCGAGGAGTGGGAGGAGCACGTCCGCGAACTCCTCACCGGCGGCTACGCCACCCGGGCCGAACTGACCGAGGCCGCCGAGGACGGCCTGGTCACCGAGGACCGCAGACCCGTCTCACGCATTCAGGCGGAGGCGCTCGCCGACCGGATGTGGCTGGAGCGCGTCGCCGAGCAGGGGCGGTGGGAAGGGGAGACCGACCCCGAGCGCCTCGCCCGGGCCTTCGCCGCGCTGGAGGAGTCCGGCATCACCGCCCGGGAGAACTTCGCCTGCTGCCGCTCCTGCGGCGACACCGAGATCGGCGCCGAGGCGGCGCCCACCGCCCGCGGCTACGTCTACTTCCACAGCCAGTGCACCGGCTCCGCCACCGCGGGCCACGGCCTGATGCTCCTGTACGGCGGATTCGACGGCTCGGAGGAGACCACGGGCGCCGTCGGCCGCGAAGTGGTCGCCGCACTCGACGCCGTCGGCCTGCCGACCGTCTGGGACGGCGACCCCGGCCGCGCCGTCCATGTCACCCCACTGGACTGGCGGCGCCGTCTGATCGGCTGAGCGGCCGGGCCGCCACCCCCGCGGGTGACAGAGCCCTCCACGGGCCCCGCGCCACCTGCCGATTCGGTCCGCTGGGCCGGGGCCCGTCGCACAGACGGTCCCCGACCTCGTAAGGTCGTGTCCGTGTTGGAGGAGATGCGGATACGGTCGCTCGGAGTCATCGACGACGCGGTGGTCGAGCTGTCACCCGGATTCACGGCGGTGACGGGCGAGACCGGCGCGGGCAAGACGATGGTCGTCACGAGCCTCGGGCTGCTGCTCGGTGGGCGGGCCGACCCCGCGCTCGTGCGGATCGGCGCGAAGAACGCGGTGGTGGAGGGGCGCGTCGCCGTGCCCGCCGGTTCGAATGCGCTGGCGCGCGCCGAGGAGGCCGGCGCCGAACTGGACGACGGGGTGCTGCTCGTCAGCCGTACCGTTTCGGCCGAGGGGCGCTCGCGGGCCCATCTGGGCGGCAGATCCGTGCCGGTGGGAGTCCTCGCCGAGCTGGCCGACGAACTCGTCGCCGTGCACGGCCAGACCGACCAGCAGGGACTGCTGAAGCTCGGCAGACAGCGCCAGGCGCTCGACCGGTACGCCGGGGACGCCGTCGCGGTGCCGCTCGCCGAGTACGCGACCGTGTACAAGCGCCTGAAGGCCGTCGGCGCCGAGCTGGACGAGATCACCACGCGCGCCCGGGAGCGGGCCCAGGAGGCGGATCTGCTGCGCTTCGGGCTCGACGAGATCGCCGCGGTCGAGCCGCGCGCCGGTGAGGACGTCGAGCTGGCCGAGGAGGCCTCGCGGCTCGGGCACGCGGAGGCGCTCGCCTCGGCCGCCGCGACCGCGCACGCCGCGCTCGCCGGGAACCCCGAGGACCCGGAGGGCGTCGACGCCACGACCCTGGTCGGCGGCGCGAACCGGGCCCTGGACGCCGTACGGGCCCACGATCCGGCCCTGGCCACGCTCGCCGAGCGGATCGGTGAGGTGCAGATCCTGCTCACCGATGTCGCCGCCGAACTCGCCGGGTACGCCGACGACCTGGACGCCGACCCGCTGCGGCTCTCGGCCGTCGAGGAGCGGCGGGCCGCGCTCACGCAACTGACCCGCAAGTACGGCGAGGACGTCACGGGCGTGCTCGGCTGGGCCGAGGCGAGCGCCGCGCGGCTGCTCGAACTCGACGGCGACGACGAGCGGATCGACGAGCTGGCCGCCGAACGTGACGCGCTGAGCCGTGAACTCGGCGTACTGGCGCAGGAATTGACGAACGCCCGGACCGAGGCCGCCTCCCGGTTCGCGGCCGCCGTCACGGCCGAACTGGCCTCGCTCGCCATGCCGCACGCCCGCGTCTCCTTCGACATCCGGCAGAACGAGACCGACGCGGGCGACGGCGTCGAGATCGACGGCCGGAGCGTGGTCTGCGGACCCAGCGGTGTCGACGAGGTCGAGCTGCTGCTCGCGCCGCACCCCGGGGCGCCGCCCCGCCCCATCGCCAAGGGCGCGTCCGGCGGTGAGCTGTCCCGGGTGATGCTCGCGGTGGAGGTCGTCTTCGCGGGCACCGATCCCGTTCCCACGTACCTCTTCGACGAGGTCGACGCCGGTGTCGGCGGCAAGGCGGCCGTCGAGATCGGCCGGCGCCTCGCCAAACTCGCCAAGTCCGCGCAGGTCGTGGTCGTCACGCACCTGCCGCAGGTCGCGGCCTTCGCCGACCGGCAGCTGCTGGTCGAGAAGACGAACGACGGGACCGTGACGCGCTCCGGTGTCACCGTGCTCGAAGGCGAGGACCGCGTACGGGAGTTGTCGCGGATGCTCGCGGGCCAGGAGGACTCGGAGACGGCGCGGGCCCACGCGGAAGAGCTCCTGGAGACGGCTCGGTCCGATGCCTGAGGCGCAGGCCGGAGCCCTGGGGTGACCGCATGATCGACGTCACCCGCACCCTCCGTTCCGCCGTCCTGGCAGCCGGCGTCACCCGCGCCGCACGCACCGCCTTGCGCCGTACGAAGCCGGGTGGCGCGGAGCTGTGGGAGCGGACGAACCACGCCGGCCGCCCGGTCGATCTGTGCTCCGGGCCCGCCGTCACGGTGGGTGTCGCGGCGGGCGCGCTCGCCGCGGAGCCGGGCACAAGGGCGGCGGCCCTCGTCGCCACGCTCGCGGGCGGAGCCTGTGGCGCCTACGACGACGTGGCCGGGGCGGGCGATCCGCGGCGCGGCTTCCGGGCGCACCTCGGGGCGCTGCGCGACGGCGAACTCAGCAGCGGCGCCGTGAAGTTGTTCGGCATGTCGGCGGCCGGGCTCGTCGCGGGCGCGCTGCTGAAGGAGCGCGGTGTCGACAAGGTGCTCGCCGGTGTCGTCGTCGCGGGCACGGCGCATCTCATCAACCTCGTGGACGTACGCCCCGGCCGGGCGGCGCAGGCCGCGCTCGCCCTGGGCGCCGCCGGGCTGCTGCGCGGGTCGCTCGCGGCCGCGCCGATGGGGGCCGCCGCGGCCGTGCTCCCCGACGATCTCGCCGAGCACGGCATGCTCGGCGACTGCGGCGCACACGCCCTGGGTGCCGCGCTCGGCGTGGCGATCGTCGCGGGCAACGGGAGGGCCGGGCTCGCCGCGCACGCCGCCGGTATCGTGGCGGCGGTCGCCTGCGGGGAGCACGTGAGCGCGTGGGCCCGCAAGGATCTGCCCCAGGTCCTGGAGCAGGTCCTGGAGCAGGTCCGCCAGCAGGGCGTGCGGCAGGCGGACGACTCACCCATGTGAGTGGTCCGGTGCGCCGTGTTGCCCATGGCCGCGCGGTGGGGGACCGTGACCGGTGCCGGAACGTGCGTACGGGCTGGCATCCTTGGCCGAGACCGTTCGAACCGACCCCTCAGGAGCCCCGCCGCGTGAGCCACGTGAGCAGCCACTCAGCGCACGGACAGTCGCCGCTGCGCACCGTGCAGGTGCTGGGTGGCGGCAGTGCGGGCAGCAGCGCCCATGTCCGGTCGCTGGCCGCCGGGTTGGTGGCCCGCGGGGTGCGGGTCACCGTGTGCGCGCCGTCCGAGGCCGAGCGGGCGTACGGATTCGGCGACGTCGGCGCCCACCATCTCGCGGTGCCGCGCAGCAGCGACCCGGCGTCCGTCGCCGCGCTCCGCGTGGCCTGTGCCGACGCCGACCTGGTGCACGCGCACGGGCTGCACGCGGCGCTGCGCGCCTCCCTCGCGCTCAGCGGCCGCCGCGTCCCGCTCGTCGTCACCTGGCACACCCGCGGTTACGCCGAAGGGGCCCGCTCCCACCTGCTGCGGATCCTTGAGCGGCGCGTCGCCAGGGCCGCGTCCGTGGTCCTCGGCACCTCCTCCGACCTGGTCGACCGGGCCAGAGCGCGCGGCGCCCGCGACGCCCGGCTCGCCGCGGTCTCCTTCCCGCCGCCGCGCCGCGCCGCGCGCACCGACGACGAGGACGCCGAGCGCTCCCGCCTCAAGACCCGGGCCGAACTCGGCGCCCTGGGCCGCCCGTTGCTGATGGCCGTGGGCAGTCTGGAGCGGCACCGGGGCTACGACGTCCTGCTCGACGCCGCCCACGCCTGGCTCGGCCTCGACCCGGCGCCGCTGCTCGTCATCGCCGGGGAAGGGCCCGAACGGGCCGCGCTCCAGCGGCGTATCGAGACCGAGGGGCTGCCCGTGCGGCTCGCGGGCCGGCGCGACGACGTCTCCGAACTGCTGCCGGCCGCCGACCTCGCGCTGCTCCCCAGCGGCTGGGAGTCGCGTTCGCTGCTCGCGCAGGAGGCGCTGCACGCACGGGTGCCGCTGGTCGCGACCGACGTCGGCGGCATCCCCGAACTTGTCGGAGAGGGCGCCGAGTTGGTGCCGTACGGGGACGCCCCGGCGCTGGCCCGGGCGGTCGAGCGGCTGCTCTCCGACCCCGGCCGCCGCGCGGAACTCAAGGACCGGGGCAGTGCGCAGGCCGCGTCCTGGCCGACCGAGGACGCCACCATCGCGCAAGTCCTCAGCGTCTACGATGAGTTGACCGGCGTGTTCTGAGCCTTCCGCGTCGCGGCCGGGTCTACGGCACGTGGCGGCGGGCCCGCAGCGCGAGACTCAGCGCGAGCACGGTCTGCGGATCGTCGAGGTCCGTGCCGAGCAACTCCCCTATACGGGCCAGGCGGTTGTAGAGGGTCTGCCGGTTCAGATGCAGCTCGCGTGCCGTCTCCGCCTTGCGTCCCGCGTGCGCCAGATAGGTCTGGAGCGTGGGCAGCAGGGGCGGCTTCGAGCGCTTGTCGTGGTCCCGCAGCGGACCGATGGCCCGCTCCACGAAAGCCGACAGAGCCCCTTCGTCGTGGCAGTGCAGCCGCCACAGCAGCAGATCGATGTCCAGGCGCCGCGCGTCGTACCAGGCCCTGTCGTCGAGCCCCTGCGCCGCCGTCGCCGTCTCCGCAGCGTGCCGCAGACCTGCCGCCGCGGCGGCCCAGCTCCCCGCCCCGCCGACCACCACGACCGGCGCCTTGGCACCCGTCCGCTGCATCCCGGCCCGCTCCACCCCGGTCCGCAGCGCCGTCGCGACCCGCTCGGCGACCGCCGTGCGCTCCGACTCCGAGCGCAGGCCGAGCAGCAGCGGCACCCGCCCTTCGACGGGCCGTACGCCCAGCAGGACCGGCACGCCGACCGAGGCCAGCTCCTCCGACACGGCCCGCGCGAGCACCGCCCAGCCGCCGCCGGGGGAGAGGCCCACCGTCCCGGCCGACGCCTCCGGCAGCCGCATCACCACCGGGAGCAGCGGCCCCTGGCCGGTGGGCTTGAAGCCGAGGACCCGGGCCTGCGCCGGGGCGTCCTCCGGGGTGATCCGGCCCTCCGCGAGATCGGTGAGGAAGTCGCCGCGCCCGCGCGCCGCCAGCTCCTCCTCCTGCCGGGCCTGCATCAGCACCACGGCGAGCGACCCGGCGGCCCGCTCCGCCGCGATCCGGTGCACCGGCGCGAGCGGCGCCGTCACCGGCAGCAGCACGAGCCGCGCCCGTACCGAACCGGCCCCGGGACCGCCGCCGGGCACGTCCACGAGCACGGCTCCGCCCGGCGGCTCGTCCTTGTGGGTGGCGCGCATGCCCTCCCAGACCTGCAGCGGATCGGCGATGTCGGCGGCCACGCCGGCCGCGTACAGGAGCTGCCCGTCGGCGGTCTCCAGGAAGGCCGGGTTGCCGCTGAACTCGGCGAGGATGCGCAGTACTTGAGGAACGCCACCGCCGCCGAGCAGGGCCTCGGTGCACCGGCGGTGCACTTCCTCGGCCCGCTGGAGCAGCGCGTAGTGCCCGTTGACGATCTCGGTGTGGATCTCCTCGGTGACCGTCACGAACGGCACCTCGCGGTGCAGCTGCACCAGCGGCAGGCCCGCCGCCCGCGCGGTCTCCACGAGCGCCGCGGGCAGCCGCGCGAACCGCTGCCCGAGCTCGATCACCAGCGCCGCGATGCCCCGGTCGGCCAGCTTGCGCACGAAGGCCCGCTGCTCGGCGGGGCGCGTCCCGATGCCGTACCCCGTGGTCAGCAGCAGTTCACCGCCCTTGAGCAGCGACGCGATGTTCGGCACCTCGCCCGCGTGCACCCAGCGCACCGTCCGCCGCAGCCGGTCCCCGCCCGCCACCACCTCGGGCAGCCCGCTGCGCAGCCCCGGCAGCTCCAGTGCGCGCTGCACGGTGATGCCGCCGGGGGTGCTCTGCGGGGCCGACGGGGTGAGGGAGCTGTCCATGGAGCGGACGGTACCGGCGGGTGCGCCCCGCCGGCATTCCGGGGTCAGCCGCTGTACGCCCCCGAGGAGGTCAGCCGCAGTGCCGTGTCGATCAGCGGCACGTGGCTGAACGCCTGCGGGAAGTTGCCGACCTGACGCTGCAGGTGCGGGTCCCACTCCTCGGCGAGCAACCCCAGGTCGTTGCGGAGGGCGAGCAGCTTCTCGAAGAGCCTGCGGGCCTCGTCGACCCGGCCGATCATCGCCAGGTCGTCCGCCATCCAGAACGAGCAGGCGAGGAACGCGCCCTCGTCGCCCGGCAGCCCGTCGACGCCGGAGTCCTCGCCGTCCGTCGGGTAGCGCAGGATGAACCCGTCGGTCGTCGACAGCTCCCGCTGGATCGCCTCGATGGTCCCGATGACCCGCTTGTCGTCCGGCGGGAGGAAGCCCATCTGCGGGATCAGGAGCAGCGACGCGTCGAGCTCCTTGCTGCCGTAGGACTGCGTGAAGGTGTTGCGCTCCGGGTCGTAGCCCCGTTCGCACACGTCCCGGTGGATGTCGTCGCGCAGTTCGCGCCACTTCTCCAGCGGGCCGTCCGCGTCACCGGACTCGATGAGCTTGATGGTGCGGTCCACGGCCACCCACGCCATGACCTTCGAGTGCACGAAGTGCCGGCGCGGCCCGCGCACCTCCCAGATGCCCTCGTCCGGCTCGTCCCAGTGGTCCTCCAGGTACTGGATGAGCCGCAGCTGCAGCAGCGAGGCGTAGTCGTTGCGCGCGAGCCCCGTCATGTGCGCGAGGTGCAGCGCCTCGGTCACCTCGCCGTACACGTCGAGCTGGAGCTGGTGCGCCGCCCCGTTGCCGACCCGCACCGGCGCCGAGTTCTCGTAGCCGGGCAGCCAGTCGAGCTCCGCCTCGCCCAGCTCCCGCTCGCCCGCGATGCCGTACATGATCTGCAGGTTCTCCGGGTCGCCCGCCACGGCCCGCAGCAGCCACTCGCGCCAGGCGCGGGCCTCCTCGCGGTAGCCGGTGCGCAGCAGTGACGACAGCGTGATCGCCGCGTCCCGCAGCCACGTGTACCGGTAGTCCCAGTTGCGTACGCCGCCGATCTCCTCCGGCAGCGAGGTGGTGGGCGCGGCCACGATGCCCCCGGTCGGCGCGTACGTCAGCGCCTTCAGGGTGATCAGGGAGCGCACGACGGCCTCGCGGTAGGGGCCGTGGTACGTGCAGTGCTCGACCCACTCGCGCCAGAAGTCCTGCGTCGCCGCGAGGGCGCCCTGCGGGTCCGGCAGCGGCGGCTGGTCCTTGTGCGAGGGCTGCCACTGGATGGTGAACGCGACCCGTTCGCCGGGCGCCACCGTGAAGTCCGAGTACGTCGTCAGGTCCTTGCCGTACGTCTCGGTCTCCGAGTCCAGCCACACGGAGTCCGGACCGGCCACCGCGACCGTGCGCCCGTCCACTTTGTGCACCCACGGGGTGATACGCCCGTACGAGAAACGCATCCGCAGCGCCGAGCGCATCGGGACGCGCCCGCTGATGCCCTCCACGATCCGGGTCAGCTGGGGCGCGCCGTCACGCGGC
This sequence comes from Streptomyces sp. NPDC050264, assembly GCF_040655895.1. Taxonomy (NCBI): domain Bacteria; kingdom Bacillati; phylum Actinomycetota; class Actinomycetes; order Kitasatosporales; family Streptomycetaceae; genus Streptomyces; species Streptomyces sp. NPDC050264. The sequence goes on along the minus strand of NZ_JBFAKV010000010.1, from coordinate 335,402 downwards.
GGCATGAAGTCCGTGATGCGGACCGTGCCGCGCGGGGTGTCCCACTCGGATTCGAGAATCAGCGAATCGCCGACGTAGGTGCGCCGCGCCGCGGTCGGCGGCTGTGTATCGGCCGTATGCGCGGGGCCGAGGCGCCAGAAGCCGTGGTCCTCGGTGCCGAGCAGCCCGGCGAAAATGGCATGCGAGTCGAAGCGGGGCAGGCACAGCCAGTCGACTGTGCCGTCCCGGCAGACCAGGGCAGCGGTCTGCATGTCTCCGATAAGTGCGTAATCCTCGATGCGCCCGGCCACGTGCATCTCCAGTCGAACGGCCACGTACGCCCTTTGACTGCTGTGGAGCGTCGAGGGGCGATCGCAATGCGGTCTCAGCGGTCAACGGTCTAGATCGGTCAACGATCAACGGTAAGGCAACGGTAAGGAGAGTCGACGATCGTCTTGATACGCCGTCGGGATGGGTCGTTGTCAAACGAACTGACGAGCCGGTTGTTCCGGCAGAGACACCGGCGATCGGATCTCGCGCTCCGGTGAACGGTCGGGAACGGACAGGGGTGGTGCCGTTGTGGTGCCGTTTTCCTGATGTGACTCGCCAGCCGCATGGTCCGAGCAGGATACGTCGCCCCCAAGTGATCCGCGTGCCGCTCCTGGCAACGCGCCTGCGCCGAACGGGTGAGCGCCCCGTGATGAAGTCGTGTGCTCGTGGTGACACGTGTGCGGAGCGTGGCCGGAAGCACCCTCGTCCCGTCGCTGATACCCTGGTAGCCCGTGAGCCGGTGGTCCCAGAACCCCCGAACCGCAGCGACGGCGCCTCCCCCGAAAGTCCGGAGAGCACGCCGGTACGCACCCTCCAGACCGCGACCACGGGAGCCCCCTCTTGGCCATGACGCCCAAATCCACGACGACCAAGCACATCTTCGTCACCGGGGGTGTCGCCTCCTCCCTCGGCAAGGGCCTCACGGCCTCCAGCCTCGGGATGTTGCTCAAGGCACGGGGCCTCCGCGTCGTCATGCAGAAGCTCGACCCGTACCTGAACGTCGACCCCGGCACGATGAACCCCTTCCAGCACGGCGAGGTGTTCGTCACGAACGACGGCGCCGAGACCGACCTGGACATCGGCCACTACGAGCGTTTCCTCGACGTCGACCTCGACGGCTCGGCCAACGTCACCACCGGCCAGGTCTACTCGCAGGTCATCGCCAAGGAGCGGCGCGGCGAGTACCTCGGCGACACCGTCCAGGTCATCCCGCACATCACGAACGAGATCAAGCACCGCATCCGCCGGATGGCGACGTCCTCCGACGCTGTCGATGTAGTGATCACCGAGGTCGGCGGCACCGTCGGCGACATCGAGTCGCTGCCCTTCCTGGAGACCGTCCGCCAGGTCCGCCACGAGGTCGGCCGGGACAACGTGTTCGTGGTCCACATCTCGCTGCTGCCCTACATCGGCCCCTCCGGGGAGCTGAAGACCAAGCCCACCCAGCACTCGGTGGCCGCCCTGCGCAACATCGGTATCCAGCCGGACGCCATCGTGCTGCGCTGCGACCGCGAGGTGCCGACCGCCATCAAGCGCAAGATCAGCCTGATGTGCGACGTCGACGAGGACGCCGTCGTGGCCTGCCCGGACGCCCGCTCGATCTACGACATCCCGAAGGTCGTGCACACCGAGGGGCTCGACGCGTACGTCGTCCGCAAGCTGGACCTGCCGTTCCGCGACGTGGACTGGACGACCTGGGACGACCTGCTCGACCGCGTCCACAACCCCGACCACGAGATCGTCATGGCCCTGGTCGGCAAGTACATCGACCTGCCCGACGCGTACCTGTCGGTGACCGAGGCGCTGCGCGCCGGCGGCTTCGCCAACAAGGCCCGCGTCAAGATCAAGTGGGTCACGTCGGACGACTGCAAGACCCCGGCCGGCGCCGCCAAGCAGCTCGCCGACGCCGACGCGATCTGCATCCCCGGTGGCTTCGGCGACCGCGGTGTGTCCGGCAAGGTCGGCGCGATCCAGTTCGCCCGCGAGAACAAGATCCCGCTGCTCGGCCTCTGCCTGGGCCTGCAGTGCATCGTGATCGAGGCCGCGCGGAACCTGGCCGACATCCCCGACGCCAACTCCACCGAGTTCGACGCCGCCACCGGCCACCCGGTGATCTCCACCATGGCCGAGCAGCTCGACATCGTCGCCGGTGAGGGCGACATGGGCGGCACCATGCGGCTCGGCATGTACCCGGCCAAGCTCGCCGAGGGCTCCATCGCCCGTGAGGTGTACGACGACAAGGAGTACGTCGAGGAGCGCCACCGTCACCGCTACGAGGTGAACAACGCCTACCGCTCGGAGCTGGAGAAGAAGGCCGGTCTGCAGTTCTCCGGTCTCTCCCCGGACGGCAAGCTCGTCGAGTACGTCGAGTACCCGCGCGAGGTCCACCCGTACCTGGTCGCCACCCAGGCGCACCCGGAGCTGCGCTCGCGCCCGACGCGTCCGCACCCGCTGTTCGCCGGTCTGGTGAAGGCCGCCGTCGAGCGCAAGGTGGCCGCAGCCGCGGGTGCCGCGGGTTCCGCGGGTTCCGAGGGCACCGCGGGGGCGAAGAAGGCCAAGTAAGGCTTGTCACACAAGCGATGTACGGTTACCGGGGTGCGTGCCTTATGTGGCACGTGCCCCGGTTTCTTTTTTGTGCGTGGGAGGACGTGTCGACATGACGACGATCAAGGACACCGCCGAGAAGTGGGAGGTCCGGGCCACCGAGACCCCCTTCGTCGGGAACAAGACCTCCGTGCGCACGGATGACGTCGTCATGCCCGACGGGTCGGTGGCGCGCCGCGACTACCAGGTCCACCCCGGCTCCGTGGCCATCCTCGCCCTGGACGACCAGGAGCGGGTCCTCGTCCTGAAGCAGTACCGCCACCCCGTCTCCATGAAGCTCTGGGAGATCCCGGCCGGCCTCCTCGACATCCCCGGCGAGAACCCGCTGCACGCCGCGCAGCGCGAGCTGTACGAGGAGGCGCACGTCAAGGCCGAGGACTGGCGCGTCCTCACCGACGTCTACACGACGCCGGGCGGCTGCTCCGAGGCCGTGCGCATCTTCCTCGCACGGGACCTCTCCGAGGCGGAGGGCGACCGCTTCGAGGTGGAGGACGAAGAGGCCGACATGGAGCTGGCGCGAGTGCCGCTGGCGGACCTCGTCCAGGGGGTGCTCGCCGGTGACCTGCACAACAACTGCCTTGTGGTGGGCGCGCTTTCGCTGAGCGCCGTGCTCGCGGGGAGTGCGGGCGGGGTCGACGGGCTGCGCCCCGCTGAGGCGGAGTGGCCCGCGCGGCCGTTCGAGGTGTAGCGCCCCGCGTCCGCCAAGTCCGGTTTCGTCTGCGCCCCCGGTCCGGTGGGGCCGCGGCGGAACGGAACGTGGCAGATGCCACGCCGATGCGACGATCCGCTGATCCGATCAGGGGACCTACGCGCGCCGCCCGCCAAGGACGAAGCCGCCCCCTGAACTAGGCTCGGACCGCCCCTGCCGACCCCCGGAGGGGATGGGTGAGACGGAGCGTGGCCCGTGACGGATCAGGCGGTCGAGTCGGACGACGAGGCGGCGGTCGAGACGTCCCGCAAGCGGCGTCGCGCCCGCCGGGGTCAGGACGTGGCGGGGCGTCAGTTCCTGGGGCGCAGGCGAGAGTTGAAGGAGCTGCGGTCCGACATCGAGCGGGCCGGGCTCGACACCCTGTCCGGCCGCAAGACCCCGCGCGCCCGCGTCCTGCTGATCGCGGGCCGCCCCGGAACCGGTCGTACCGCCCTCGCGGAGGAGCTGCTCGACCAGGTCGCCGACCGGTACCCGGACGGCGCCGTGCGCACCCGGCTGACCGCCCCCGACGGCACCCCCGTGCCGACCGAGCGCGTCGCCCGCGAGCTGCTGACCGCGCTCGAACTGCCCGCGCCGCCGGGCGAGTCGGCCGACGACCTGACCGCGCGTCTGCGCGAGGGACTGGCCGTCCGCCGGGTCGTGCTGCTGCTCGACGACGCGGGCGATGCCGAGAGCGTCGACCCGCTGCTTCCCGACTCCCCGGACTGCCTGGTCGTCGCCGTCGCCGAGGGGCCGCTCACCGGGATCCCGGACGTGCGGCCCTGCACGCTGGGCGGGCTCGACACCAAGTCCGCTCTCGAACTCCTCACTCAGCACACCGGGTCCGTCCGGGTCACCTGCGACCCGCGCTCCGCCGAGTCCCTGGTGGAGCTGTGCGGCGCCGAACCCGCCGCGCTGGAGATCGCCGGCGGCTGGCTCGCCGAACGCCCCGAGGAGTCCGTGGCCGACCTGGCCAAGCGACTGCACTCCGTCGAGGGCGTCGGCGAGGGGCCCGCCCTCGCGCGGGCCTTCCGGCACTCCTACGCCTCGCTGGCCGGGCCCGCCGCGCGGATACTGCGCTATCTGTCGCTGGCGCCCGAGGGCTATGTCGACCCGCACACCGCGTCCGCGCTCGCGGGCTGTTCCGTGTCCGCCGCGCGCACCACTCTGGACGACTTCGTCGCCCTCGGGCTGGTCCGCGCCGTGGACTCCCGGCTGCCGCAGTACGAGGTGCCCGGCTGCCTGGTGCCGTTGCTGCGCGGGCTCACCGAGACGGCGGACCGGCCGGCCGAGGTGCAGCTGGCCCGCGCCCGGATGCTGGAACGGACCGTCCGGCTGCTGACATCGTGCCGCGCGATCACCGAGCCGGACGGGACCCCGGCCCGCAAGAAGCTCGCCGGGCTGCCCAGCGCCCTGCGCTTCGCGGACCCGGCGGCGGCCGCCGAGTGGCTGCGCGTACGCCAGCCCTCGCTGCTCGCCGCGGCCCGTCTCGCCGTGGCGGACGGCGAGCTGGACACGCTGGCCAGGCGGCTGATGGCCGCGCTGGTGCGGGCCATGGTGGCGCACCGGGGGACCGAGGCCGCCGCGCCCGAGCTGTACGGGATCCACCGGCTGGTTCTCGATGTCGCCGAGCGCAGGAACCTGCCGAGGGAGAAGGCCGCCGCGCTGCTCAACCTCGCCGACCTCGATGCCGCGACCGGGCGGACGCAGGAGGCCCTCGCCCGTTATCGGGCCGCGCTGGACGCCGGACGGGCCGCGCAGGACCCGTACGCGACCGGCCGCGCGATGGAATCCGTAGGCGGCGCCCATCAGGAGCTGGGGGACTGGCAGCGGGCCGCCGACTGGTACGGCCGGGCGCTCGCCCAGCGCCTCACCCGGGGCGAGCGGGCCGACGCCGCGCGCCTCCACGGGCGTATCGCCGCGGTCCACACGTACGCGGGGCGCTACGGCGAGGCGCTGCGGGGCTGGCGCTCGGCCGTCGCCGGGTACCGCAAGGAAGGCGACGTCCCCGCCCAGGCGAGGGCGTTGAGCGAGCTGGCCCGGGTGCAGGAGTACGCGGGGCGGCCCGAGGAGTCGCTGCGCACCTGCCAGGAGGCGGTCGAGTGGGCGCGGCAGGCCAGGGACGTACGGCTGCAGGCGGCGCTCCAGCTGCGGCTCGCGGACACGCTGGAGCGGCTCGGCGACCCCGCCGCGGCCAAGCTGCACCGGGGTGCGGCCGAGCGCATGCTGGGAGAGGAGATGCCCGGCGGCCCCGTCGGCGGCGCCCCGAAAGCAAACCCTTCGGAACAAGCCACTAACACCTACGAAATCCGTAGTACATCTGCGGAAGATTGATGCATCGAAAGGCTAGACAGCGAGAAGACCTTCATTAGACTGGCTCCGCCGCGTACTTCCGTGGCGTCTCCCGGTGTGTCCGACGGCGCACTGGTATGCAGTGTGTTGTCCGAGATATCCCCTGAGCCAAGGACCGTGATCGACGATGAAGGTCGGCATCCCCCGCGAGGTCAAGAACAACGAGTTCCGGGTGGCCATCACCCCGGCCGGCGTGCACGAGCTCGCCCGCCACGGCCACCAGGTCTTCGTCGAGCGGAACGCCGGTGTGGGTTCCTCGATCACGGACGCCGAGTACGTCGCCGCGGGCGCGCGCATCCTCGACACCGCCGACGAGGTGTGGGCCACCGCCGACCTGCTCCTGAAGGTCAAGGAGCCGATCGCGGAGGAGTACCACCGCATCCGCAAGGACCAGACGCTCTTCACCTACCTGCACCTGGCCGCGTCCAGGGAGTGCACCGACGCGCTCCTGGAGTCCGGCACGACCGCCATCGCCTACGAGACGGTCGAGACGGCGAGCCGTCAGCTGCCGCTGCTCGCCCCGATGTCCGAGGTCGCGGGCCGACTCGCCCCGCAGGTCGGCGCCTACCACCTGATGGCCGCCAACGGCGGCCGCGGCGTGCTGCCCGGCGGTGTCCCCGGCGTCGCGGCCGGCAAGGCGGTCGTCATCGGCGGCGGCGTCTCCGGCTGGAACGCCGCGCAGATCGCCATCGGCATGGGCTTCCACGTGACCCTGCTCGACAAGGACATCAACAAGCTCAGGGAAGCCGACAAGATCTTCGGTACGAAGATCCAGACCGTCGTCTCCAACGCCTTCGAGCTGGAGAAGGCGTGCCTGGAGGCCGACCTCGTCATCGGCGCGGTGCTGATCCCCGGCGCCAAGGCCCCGAAGCTCGTCACCAACGAGCTCGTCTCGCGCATGAAGCCGGGAAGTGTCCTTGTCGACATCGCGATCGACCAAGGCGGCTGCTTCGAGGATTCGCACCCGACCACGCACGCCGAGCCGACCTTCCCGGTCCACGACTCGGTCTTCTACTGCGTCGCGAACATGCCGGGCGCCGTGCCCAATACGTCGACATACGCGCTCACCAACGCCACGCTCCCGTACATCGTGGAACTGGCCAACCGCGGCTGGGTCGAGGCGCTGCGCCGCGACCCCGCGCTCGCCCTGGGACTCAACACCCATGACGGCAAGGTGGTTTACAAGGAGGTCGCGGAGGCGCACGGCCTGGAGCACCTCGAGATCGAGGCCCTGCTCGGCTGACCCCCGTCAGTGACGACGTCAACAGAAGTCGTCAATCTCACGCCTGCGGCCGGACCTTGCGAGGGGTCCGGCCGTAAGCGCATGGGTACGGACTTGGTCAACTCGCCTTGAACGTAACCCTTTAACCGATTCGCGCACCCATGAAACGCGCCGAAGAACCGTCGCACGCCCTTGACATGAGGGTGTCCCTTTGCCGACACATCGAGTCGGGAACGACGGATTGTGTTGCTGCGGAGCGGTGACACGCCATAGAGTCGCCAACCGTCGGCAAGGTGCCACGCTGACCTATCGATAAATGTTCCTGGTCACATCCAAGGAGGTAAGACGACTTGTGAATGAGTCGACATTTACTCCCGGAGGTGGCCAGCCAGGCGGACAGGGACCCGCGGGGCTTCAAGCTGTCGGCTCCGTAGCTGTGCGTACCTTCGCGGCCCGCCAGAGCGGCTACCAGAGCAGCCCCCAGCAGAAGCCGACGCAGACAGCACACCAGAGCATGGATGGCCATCACGTGAACGCCATGGCCGGCGACCGAAGCGGCGACACACACAGCCACTTCGCCGACTACGACGAACTGTCCCCCGAGGGGCACTTCTACGACCCAGACGCCGAGTACGAGCCCGACCCCGAGTACGCGGCCACGCTTGCCCCGGACGCTGCCCGTCAGCGCCGCGAGCGCGTCGGCCCCACCGGGCGTCCGTTGCCGTACTTCCCGATTCCAGGACCGCTGACCGATCACGGCCCCGCGAAGATCATCGCGATGTGCAACCAGAAGGGCGGCGTGGGCAAGACCACGTCGACCATCAACCTGGGTGCCGCGCTCGCCGAGTACGGCCGCAGGGTCCTGCTCGTCGACTTCGATCCGCAGGGCGCACTGTCGGTGGGCCTGGGTGTGAACCCGATGGAGCTCGACCTCACGGTCTACAACCTGCTCATGGAGCGGGGGATGTCCGCGGACGAGGTCCTTCTCAAGACCGCCGTACCGAACATGGACCTGTTGCCGAGCAACATCGACCTGTCCGCTGCCGAAGTGCAGTTGGTCAGCGAGGTCGCGCGCGAGTCCACGCTGCAGCGGGCGCTGAAGCCGCTGATGGCCGACTACGACTACATCGTGATCGACTGTCAGCCCTCGCTCGGCCTGCTGACGGTCAACGCGCTGACGGCCGCGCACAAGGTCATCGTGCCGCTGGAGTGCGAGTTCTTCGCGCTGCGCGGTGTGGCCCTGCTGACCGAGACCATCGAGAAGGTCCAGGAGCGCCTGAACCCGGAGCTGGAGCTCGACGGCATCCTCGCCACGATGTACGACTCCCGCACGGTGCACAGCCGTGAGGTCCTGGCCCGCGTGGTCGAGGCCTTCGACGATCACGTGTACCACACGGTGATCGGGCGCACGGTCCGCTTCCCGGAGACCACGGTCGCCGGTGAGCCGATCACCACGTACGCCTCGAACTCGGTCGGTGCCGCGGCCTATCGTCAGCTCGCCAGGGAGGTGCTCGCCCGGTGTCCCGCCGAGTGAGTCTGCCGGGGGCCGACGAACTGTTCCGTACGACCGGGGGAATGGCACTGCAGTCGTCGTCGCCACGGCGTCCGGCAAACGGTGAGGTGCGGGTCCCGGGACCGGCGGGCGAGAGCGACGAGGCGGCCGCCTCGTCGTCCGCCGCGGACGAGGGCGACGCGGCCACGGGGTCCGCGCCCTCCGCCGAGCACACGGCCGCGGAGGCCGAGTCGGATGCCGGCTCGCGCAGCCGGGCCGCCGCCGAGGCCGGGGAGAAACCGGCCAGGCGTGCTTCCACGGGTGCGCAGGAAGGTTCTGGCAGCGGGCGCGGCTCGACCGCGGCCGCCCGGCGCCGCTCCCGCGCCGCCAACCGGCGCCCCAGCGGCCGTGAGCGGCACGACGAGAAGATCACCGTGTACGTCTCCGCCGAGGAACTGATGGACCTGGAGCACGCACGCCTGGTGCTGCGCGGTGAGCACGGGCTCGCCGTGGACCGGGGCCGGATCGTCCGCGAGGCGGTCGCCGTGGTCCTGGCCGATCTGGAGTCCCGCGGGGACGCGAGCATTCTCGTACGCCGGCTGCGTGGGCGCTAGCTGCGTCGGCGGTAGCCTCCGGCAGTGATGCCCGTGAACGATTCCTCTCCCTCGCCCGACCGGAGCGCCCGACGGCGTGCGCTGGGTCGCGGTGTGGCCCCGCCGGCCGAGGCGGAGGCCGCGGCGCCGGGTCCGCAGACCGCCGGGCCGGCTGTTGAGCCTGTATCCGAGCCGGAGCCCGCGGCCGAGGCCGAGGCCGACGACGGGCGCTTCACGGTGCGGCTCGCCAACTTCGAGGGGCCGTTCGATCTGCTGCTGCAGCTGATCTCGAAGCACAAGCTGGACGTCACCGAGGTCGCGCTGTCGAAGGTCACCGACGAGTTCATGGCCCACATCCGGGCCATGGGGCCGGACTGGGACCTCGACCAGACCACCGAGTTCCTCGTCGTCGCCGCGACCCTGCTCGACCTCAAGGCCGCCCGACTGCTGCCCGCCGCCGAGGTGGAGGACGAGGCCGACCTCGCGCTCCTCGAAGCCCGTGACCTGCTCTTCGCGCGGCTGCTGCAGTACCGCGCGTACAAGCGGATCGCCGACATCTTCAGCGGGCGCCTCGACGACGAGGCGCGCCGGTATCCGCGAACGGTGGGTCTGGAGCCGCACTACGCGGAGCTGCTGCCGGACGTCGTCATCCGGATCGGCGCCGAAGGGTTCGCCGAGCTCGCGGTGAAGGCGATGCAGCCCAAGCCCGAGCCGCAGGTGTACATCGACCACATCCACGCCCCGCTGGTGAGCGTGCAGGAGCAGGCCGGGCTGGTGGTGGCCAGGCTGCGGGAGCTCGGCGAGGCCAGTTTCCGGGAGCTGGTGGCCGACACCGACGACACGTTGACCGTCGTGGCGCGGTTCCTGGCGCTCCTGGAGCTGTACCGCGAGAAGGTGGTCGCCCTGGACCAGGAGACCGCGCTCGGGGAGCTGCTCGTGCGCTGGACCGGCGGCGAGGACGAGGCGGAACCCGTCGTGACCGACGAGTTCGACCGGGCCCCAGAGGTGCCGGGCGACAGGGATCCGCAGAAGGAGAGCGCGGAATGAGCGTGCAGACCGACAGCGCGGGCGGCGACGTGACCGGTGGAGACAGGACCGGTGTGGCCGGGCTCGCCCTCAAGCCCGCTCTCGAAGCCGTTCTGATGGTCGTCGACGAGCCCGCCACCGAGGAACACCTCGCCAGGATCCTCCAGCGGCCCAAGCGCGTGGTCGCCGACGCGCTGCGGGAGCTGGCCGACGAGTACACCGTGCAGGGGCGCGGCTTCGAGCTGCGGCTCGTCGCCGGGGGCTGGCGCTTCTACACGCGGCCCGAGTACGCCGAGGCCGTCGAGGGTTTCGTGCTGGACGGGCAGGTCGCCCGGCTCACCCAGGCGGCCCTGGAGACTCTGGCGGTCGTCGCGTACCGCCAGCCGGTGAGCCGGTCGCGGGTCTCCGCGGTGCGCGGAGTCAACTGTGACGGGGTCATGCGGACCCTGTTGCAGAGGGGTCTGGTGGAGGAGGCGGGCGCGGAACCCGAAACAGGTGCGATCCTGTACAGGACGACGAACTACTTTCTGGAGCGGATGGGCCTGCGCGGCCTGGACGAGCTGCCGGAACTCGCGCCCTTCCTCCCCGAGGCGGACGCGATCGAGGCCGAGACTCTCGAAGGGGTTCCGTCGTTCGACCCGGACGCACCCGATGCGCCGGGTTCCGAGCACACAGCCGACTAGACGGAATTTTGATGCGAAGCAGCAGCGGCAGGAACAGCAGCGGAAACAACGGCGGGAGCCGTGGTGGCAACAGCGGCGGCCGCGGCGGGAGCAGCGGTCGGAGCAGTGGCGGCCGCCCCGGAAGCAGTGGTGGCGGCCCCCGCGGAAGCGGTGGCGGTCGCGGTGGGAGCAGCGGTGGTGGCCCTCGTGGGAGCAGTGGCGCCGGTAGCGGCGGTCGCGGCGACTACCGCGGTGGCGGTAACGACCGCGACGACAAGCAGCCCGCCAGGCCCAAGAACCCGCGTCCCGAGGAGCGGCGTTACGACGTAGGTCCCGGCGGCACGCAGGACGGCCCGAAGTCGGGCCGCGGCGCCTCGGCGCGGGGCGGCGCCAAGGGCGGTCCCAAGCGCGGACAGCAGTCGGGCGGCCGGACGACTCCCTCGCGCTCCCGCGAGTACGAGACGCGGACCGAGGAGCGCAACCGCGACCGGTACGCGGGCAAGCCGGAGATCAAGCTCCCGAAGACCTTCCCCGGCGCCGAGCAGGAGGGCGAGCGCCTGCAGAAGGTGCTGGCCCGTGCCGGTTACGGCTCGCGGCGTGCCTGCGAGGAACTGGTCGAGCAGTCCCGCGTCGAGGTCAATGGCGAGATCGTCATCGAGCAGGGCATGCGCGTCGACACGGAGAAGGACGAGATCAAGGTCGACGGCCTCACCGTGGCCACGCAGTCGTACCAGTTCTTCGCCCTGAACAAGCCGGCCGGCGTTGTCTCCACCATGGAGGACAACGAAGGACGTCAGTGCCTCGGTGACTACACGAACAACCGTGAGACGCGGCTGTTCCACGTCGGGCGGCTCGACACCGAGACCGAGGGCGTCATCCTGCTCACCAACCACGGCGAGCTGGCGCACCGGCTGACCCACCCCAAGTACGGGGTGAAGAAGGTCTATCTCGCGCACATCGTCGGCCCGATCCCGCGCGACCTGGGCAAGCAGCTCAAGGACGGCATCCAGCTGGAGGACGGGTACGCGAAGGCGGACCACTTCCGCGTCGTGGAGCAGACCGGCAAGAACTACCTGGTCGAGGTCACTCTGCACGAGGGCCGCAAGCACATCGTGCGCCGGATGCTCGCCGAGGCCGGGTTCCCCGTCGACAAGCTGGTCAGGGTCTCCTTCGGGCCGATCGCGCTCGGCGACCAGAAGTCGGGCTGGCTGCGGCGTCTGTCGAACACCGAGGTCGGCATGCTGATGCAGGAAGTCGACCTGTAGGACCCGTAGAACCCTGAAGGACCTGCCTCAGGGCTTGTCTGCAGCAGCCCCCTCCCTTTAAAGTCGCTTAGACCAATAAGGGAGGGGGCTGCTGTATGCACGGCTACGACAAACACGCCTATGAACCCTTCGCCGTCACCGTCGACCTCGCCGTCTTCACGCTCCGGGCCGGCCGGCTGCACATCCTGCTCGTCGAGCGCGGCCAGGACCCGTACGCGGGGCGCTGGGCACTTCCCGGCGGATTCCTGGAGCCCGACGAGTCCGCGGAGAGCGCGGCGCGGCGCGAGCTCGCCGAGGAGACCGGGCTGACCGATGTGGCCGGGCTCCACCTGGAACAGCTGCGCACCTACAGCGAACCGGACCGGGACCCCCGGATGCGGGTCGTCTCCGTCGCCTTCGCCGCGCTGGTCCCGGACGCACCGCAGGCCCAGGGGGGCGGGGACGCCGCCCGCGCCGCGTGGCTTCCGTACGAGCCCGGCGCCCGTGGCGCGTACGGGCCGCTCGCCTTCGACCACGACCTGATCCTCGCCGACGCGCACGAGCGGATCGGCGGCAAGCTCGAGTACACCTGCCTGGCCACCGCGTTCTGCCCGCCCGAGTTCACGCTCGGCGAGCTGCGACAGGTCTACGAGGTCGTGTGGGGGACGGATCTGGACCCCGCCAACTTCCGCCGCAAGGTGCTCGCCACACCCGGCTTCGTCGAGCAGGTGCCCGGTGCCTCCCGGCTGACCGGGGGCCGGGGGAAGCCGGCGGCGCTGTACCGCGCCGGGGGCGCCCTGTCCCTGCTGCCGCCGCTGCTGCGGCCCGCATCCGAATCCCCGGAAGGACCCCGCTCATGACCAAGAGGCCCGCGACCGGATCGCTGCTGGGGCTCGCGCTCGGTGACGCGCTCGGATTCCCGACCGAGTTCAACGACGTGCCGTCGATCCTCGCCACATGCGGACCGTGGCGGGAGATGGAGCTGCCCGGCCACCCCGTCGCGTACATCACGGACGACACGCAGATGGCGCTGGCCGTGTCGCGCGGGGCCGCCAGGGCCGCCGGACGACTGTGCGGACCCGAGCGGTACGCGCACATCATGCGGCAGGAGTTCATCGCCTGGAACCGCTCGCCCGACAACAACCGCGCCCCCGGCAACACCTGCATCACCGCCTGCCGCCTCCTGGAGGACGAACAGCGGGACTGGCGTGACGCCAGCCAGGTGCAGTCGAAGGGCTGCGGCGCCAACATGCGGGTCACACCCCTCGGCCTTCTGCCCCACCTGACCGGCGAGGTGCGTGCCGCCGCCGCGCAGACCCAGGCCGCGCTCACCCATGGCCACCCGACCGCGCTCGCCGCCTCCGATCTGACGGCGTACGCCGTACGGCTCCTCGCCCAGGGAACCGAACCCACGGGCCTGGTCGGGCGGTTGCGCTCGTACGCCCTCGACAACCGCACCCGGTACTGGGAGAAGTGGCTCGGCGACCTGTGGCGGCGGAGCGGGCAGGACGCGAGTCCCGAGGCGTTCATCGCACGGGGCTGGGACGAGTGCCTCGCCGTGCTCGAACGGCTGGAGACGGCGCTGCGGGACGTCAACCCGGAGACCGACCCGTGCCTGGCCACCGGCGCGGGCTGGATCGCCGAAGAGGCGCTCGCCACCGGCCTGTTGTGCTTCCTGCTCTTCGTGGACGAACCGGTGCTCGCCCTGCGCCGCGCCGCCTGTACGTCCGGCGACTCGGACTCGATCGCGGCCCTGGCCGGTGCCTTCGCGGGTGCTCACCTCGGGGCGGACGCCTGGCCCGAGAAGTGGGTGGAGCGCATCGAGCACCGGGACGAGCTGATCGCGTTCGGGACGAAGTGGGACGCGCGTTAGCGGTCGCGCCGGCGGTCGTCAGAGGGACTCAAGGGCCGAGGCGCGGCGGGTGCGGGTCAGGAAGGCCTCGACGCGGGCCCGGTCCGGTTCCGCCGGGAGCGCGGTGCGGGTCGCCGCCTCGTCCGTCTCGGCCGCGAGGCGCGTCATCCGGCGGTCGATCTCGGGCCACGGCACCTCGCCCCGCCTGACCGCGAGCAGCGACTCGCGCCGGTCACCCACGTCGATGGTCAGCGCGCCGGTGCGCAGCAGGTCCCGGCAGGACATCAGGAGGCGCAGCATGTGCATGGCGTGCTTCCAGCGCGGGGCGCCGTGGACGCGGACGTCGGCCTCCAGCTTTCTGTGCTGGCCGGCCGCGTAGCGCGCGAACGTGTCGTGGGCCCGGCGGGAGAGGAACGCGTCGCGCAGGGAGAGCAGTTCGCGGCCCGTCCGCGAGACGTGCTCGACGAGCGGTGAGTGCAGGCACTCCAGGATGTTCGGGTTGGCGCGCAGGGCCAGTTCGCAGAAGCGCTCCAGCTCCCAGGAGAACTGCTCCCGCGCAGGGCCCTCGACGTGGGTCGGCGGCTTGTCGAACCGCCAGTACAGCGGAGTCGGCGCCAGATACACCCCGCGCCGGTCCGTGTCGCTCGCGTCCGTGGCCAGGCCGAAGGCGCGCGAGCCCATGACGCAGGCGTAGATCGTGTGGTCGCGCACCAGGTCATCGGGGCGCGGATGTGCCGGTTCCATGCGGGGAGCGTAAGGCGTCGCCTCAGCCGAGCGAGATCGATTTTCCGCTGACCGTGATCTTCCGCGGCGGCAGCGGGCGCGGCGCCGGGCCGCCCGCCACCGTGGCATCCGCGATCCGGTACTTCGACCCGTGGCACGGGCAGTTGATCGTGCCGCCCGACACGGACTCGACCGTGCAGCCCTGATGCGTGCAGACCGCGGAGAACGCCTTGAAGTCGCCCTGGACCGGCTGTGTCACCACGACCTTCTTGTCGGCGAACACCTTGCCGCCGCCCACCGGGATGTCCGAGGTCTTCGCCAACGCAGCTGCCGCGGGCGGCTGTTGAGCCGATTCCCCCGGGGCGGTGGGAGTGGGAGAGGCCTCCGGCGGAGTGTCGCCCCCGCCGCCTTCGTCGCCGTACTTGCTGCAGCCGGCCGCGAGCGCCGCCGCACCCGCGACGAGCACGCTCCGCCGGGTCGCGACCGGTTTCATGTCGTCACCCCCACCGTCCGGAAGAACCACAGCGCCGACGTCACCCAGAGCAGCGTCAGGACCGCGAACACGAGACCGCCGACCACCGGCAGCAGCCAGCCGGGCAGCCGCTCCGCGCGCAGCAGCAGCATCTTGGCGCTGAACGCGCCGAAGAAGAAGCAGCCGAGGAACGAGTGCCACAGGACGCGGGTCGAGTACGTCTGGTAGCCGAGCCCGTAGAGACAGTGCACCGCGACCGGCACCGCCACCAGGAACGCGATCCGGCCCGACCAGCGGTGCAGGGCCGGCGCCCACGACGGGCCGCGCAGTCTCCCGTACACCATGAACGCCGACACGACCTGCACCAGCGCGAAGGCGAACGCCACCGTCGCCAGCCAGGACTTCACCGCGCTGGTGCTGGAGAACCCGGCCAGGTTGAAGGCCGTGCCCGCCGGGTCGTGGACCTTGCCGTACGTGCCGAGCGCCACGGCGACCACGGCCGCGACGGCGGCGGGCACCAGGTAGCGGGCCGGGTGCGGGCGGCGGTGGCCGGGGTCGGGGCTCGGGAAGCTCTGGGTCGCGGCGTTCGGATCGACGGTCATGGTTATCCCTCGCGAAGGTCGGGAGGTCGACGGGGATCAACAGGGGCGCCGGGCGGGCGGGGTGGTCAGGGCGTCACCGGGCGCGCGTTCAGCGGCTCGCCGTCGACGGTGACGGCACCCGTCTCCGGGTCGATGCGGGGCGCGGCGGACGGTTCGTCGTCGCGGCGGACGATGCCGACCTGGCGGCCGTCGGGCAGCACGATCCAGCCGCCGTCGATCTTCGCGCCGCGCACCTGGGCGGTGGCGCGGTACAGCCCCGACGGCTTGACGGCCTTCTTCGCGGTGAAGCCGTACGGGCGGTCCTCGATCCGGACGGTGCCGCGGATCCGGGCGTCGGCGAGTTTCCCCTCCAGCTCGGCGCCGTGACGTCCGCTGAGCTTCATCGAGCCGTCGTCCTCGACGCTCCCCTTCAGCCAGGACTCCTTGGAGCGGCCGTCGCAGAAATAGGCCACGGCCTTGTCACCGCGTACGGAGACGGAGACGGCAGCGGTGTCGTCGTCGGTGCGGCCCGCATAACTGGTCTTCGCGCTCGGGCTGCTGCTCGGGCTCGACGCCGTGCGGGTCGGCGAGGCCGACGGTGCCGGGGTCGTCGTGGCGGCGGGAGCGCCGGCGAACGACGCGCTTCTGTCGCCCGTCGTCGCGTTGAGCGACAGCATGATCACTGCCAGGGCCAGACCGGCGAACAGCGTGTAGAGGGGTCCTGCGCGCTTCATGACGAGCCTCCCCCGAGGCTGGACAGTGCCGTCCTCCATGCAAGCAGCTCCCGACGAGTGGCGACAGAGGGTGGTTGGGGTGACATTGGGGTGTTCGGCGGCTGTCTCGACAGACGGGCGCCGTGCACCGGCGCGCGGCGCCCCAACTACGCTGGACGGCGGCAAACGTACGGACATGACCAAGGAGTGACACCGTGGCGGTACGAGCGGTCCGGGGCGCCGTCCAACTCGAGCGGGACGAGGCCGGCCACATGGACGAGCAGGTCAGCGAGCTGCTCACCGCCGTCCTCGAACGGAACCGGCTGACCAGCGATGACCTGATCTCCATCTGGTTCACCGCCACCCCCGACCTGCACTCCGACTTCCCGGCGGCCGCCGCCCGCAAGCTCGGCATCGTCGACGTACCGCTGATCTGCGCCCAGGAACTGGACATCGCGGGCGCCATGCCGCGGGTCGTCCGGATCCTCGCGCACGTCGAGACCGAGCTGCCCAAGGCCGAGGTCGCCCACGTCTACCTCGGCGCCGCGGCCACCCTGCGCAAGGACATCGCCCAGTGAGAACCGCACTCGTCATCGGCACCGGCCTCATCGGCACCTCCGCCGCCCTGGCCCTGGCCTCGCGCGGCGTCACCGTGCACCTCGCCGACCACGACACGACGCAGGCCCGCACCGCGGCCGCGCTCGGCGCCGGGACGGACGAGCCGCCGCAGGGCACGGTCGACCTGTGCCTCGTCGCGGTACCGCCGGCCCATGTGGCCGCGACCCTGGCCGACGCGATGCGGCGCGGCACGGCCCGCGCCTACCTGGACGTCGCGAGCGTCAAGGGCGGCCCGCGCCGCGACCTGGAAGCGCTCGGCCTCGACCTCACCGCGTACATCGGCACGCACCCCATGAGCGGCCGGGAGCGCAGCGGCCCGCTCGCCGCGACCGCCGACCTCTTCGAAGGCCGCCCCTGGGTGCTGACCCCGACCCGGGACACCGACACCGAGGTCCTGAACGTCGCCCTGGAACTCGTCGCGCTGTGCCGCGCCGTGCCCGTCGTGATGGAAGCCGACGCCCACGACCGGGCCGTCGCACTCGTCTCGCACATGCCCCACCTGGTCTCCAGCATGGTCGCGGCCCGCCTGGAGAACGCCGAGGAGAGCGCCGTACGGCTGTGCGGTCAGGGCATCCGGGACGTGACCCGGATCGCGGCCTCCGAGCCCGGCATGTGGATCGACATCCTGTCCGCGAACCCGGGACCGGTCGCCGACCTGCTCTCGGCGGTCTCCGACGACCTGGACGAAACCGTCCGGGCCCTGCGGTCCCTGCAGTCATCCGACGACGCCAAGCGCCGCGAGGGCGCCGACGGCGTCGAGACCATGCTGCGCCGGGGCAACGCGGGGCAGAGCCGGGTCCCCGGCAAGCACGGAGCGGCCCCCGCGGCGTACGAGATCGTGGCCGTCCTCATCTCCGACCAGCCCGGCGAGCTGGCCCGCATCTTCGCGGACGCGGGCGCCGCCGGCGTCAACATCGAGGACGTTCGCATCGAGCACGCGACCGGTCAGCAGGCCGGTTTCGTGCAGCTCATGGTGCAGCCCGCCGCCGCCCCGAAGCTGGCGGCCTCGCTGCGCGAGCGCGGCTGGGCCATGCGGCAGTAAGAGGCGCCCGCAGGAGCCAGTAACCTTGTGCGGGGTGCTTTCGCGCCCCGCCCTCCTGCCCCGTGCACTCAGAAAGGTGTCCGTCACCGTGGAAACCGCCGCCCCGGCAGCCGTGATCGTCGCCATCGACGGACCCTCCGGCACGGGCAAGTCGAGCACCTCGAAGGCCGTCGCCGCCCAGCTCGGCCTGAGCTACCTCGACACCGGCGCCCAGTACCGGGCCATCACCTGGTGGATGGTGAACAACGGGATCGACCTGACGGACCCGTCCGCCGTCGCCGCGGTCGCCGGCAAGGCCGAGATCATCTCCGGCACCGACCCGGCCGCGCCCACCATCACCGTCGACGGCACGGACGTCGCGGGCCCGATCCGCACGAGCGAGGTCACCTCCAAGGTCAGCGCCGTCAGCGCCGTCCCCGAGGTGCGCGCCCGCATCACCGAGCTGCAGCGCTCCATCGCGGCCTCGGCCGCGACGGCCGGCAAGGGCATCGTCGTCGAGGGCCGTGACATCGGTACGACCGTGCTGCCCGACGCCGACCTCAAGGTCTTCCTCACCGCGTCGCCCGAGGCCCGCGCCGCCCGCCGCTCCGGCGAGCTGAAGGGCGCCGACGTCAAGGCCACGCAGGAGGCCCTGATCAAGCGGGACGCGGCCGACTCCAGCCGCAAGACGTCGCCGCTGGCCAAGGCCGGCGACGCCGTCGAGGTGGACACCACCGACCTCACGCTGCAGCAGGTCATCGAGTGCGTCGTCACCCTCGTCGAGGAGAAGCGGATCTCCCAGTGACTCCAGTGAGCCCGGTGAACCCTTCGGAACGTGGGGCCGAGGTCGGCCGGCGGATCGGCGTCGGTCTGATGTACGGGCTGTGGAAGCCGCGCGTGCTCGGCTCCTGGCGGGTGCCGGCGAGCGGCCCGGTCATCCTCGCCGTGAACCACTCCCACAACGTGGACGGCCCCATGGTCATGGGCGTCGCGCCGCGCCCCACCCACTTCCTGATCAAGCAGGAGGCCTTCGCCGGGCCGCTCGGCACCTTCCTCGAAGGCATCGGGCAGGTGAAGGTCGACCGGTCCGGCGCGGACCGGACGGCCATCACGCGGGCGCTCGGCGTCCTCACCGACGGGGGAGTGCTCGGCATCTTCCCCGAGGGCACGCGCGGCGACGGCGATTTCGCGTCGCTGCGGGCCGGGCTCGCGTACTTCGCGGTGCGCAGCGGTGCGCCGATCGTCCCGGTCGCCGTACTGGGAAGCACGGAGAAGCGCGGACGGTTGATAAAGGGGCTGCCTCCACTGCGCAGCCGGGTCGACGTCGTCTTCGGGGACCCCTTCGAAGCGGGCGACGGCAGCGGACGGCGTACCCGCACGGCGCTCGACGCGGCGACCGTGCGCATCCAGGAGCGGCTCACCGCGCACCTGGCGAACGCCAGGCGCCTGACCGGGCGCTGAGCGAGACTTTCAGTAGTGGACCGCGGTCCGCCGCGGAACACCGATCACCACGAATGAACGACGAGGTACGGACTTCATGAACGACCAGATCCAGCCCGAGGGCTCCCCGGAACACGAGCACGGGGCGCTCGGCGATGCCGAGTACGCGGAGTTCATGGAGCTCGCCGCCGAGGAGGGCTTCGACGTCGCGGACGTCGAAGGCGCGCTCGAGGAGGCGGGCCACGGCCCGCTGCCCGTCCTCGCCGTCGTCGGCCGCCCGAACGTCGGCAAGTCGACCCTCGTGAACCGCATCATCGGCCGCCGCGAGGCCGTCGTCGAGGACAAGCCGGGCGTCACCCGGGACCGCGTCACCTATGAGGCCGAGTGGGCGGGCCGCCGCTTCAAGCTCGTCGACACCGGTGGCTGGGAGCAGGACGTGCTCGGCATCGACGCGTCGGTGGCCGCGCAGGCCGAGTACGCGATCGAGACCGCCGACGCGGTGGTCTTCGTGGTGGACTCTACGGTCGGCGTCACCGACACCGACGAAGCCGTCGTCCGGCTGCTCCGCAAGGCCAACAAGCCCGTGGTGCTCTGCGCCAACAAGGTCGACGGCCTGAGCGGCGAGGCCGACGCCACCGCCCTGTGGTCCCTCGGCATCGGCGAGCCGCACCCGGTCTCCTCGCTGCACGGCCGCGGCACCGGCGACATGCTCGACGCGGTCCTGGAGGCGCTGCCCGAGGCGCCCGCGCAGACCTTCGGCACGGCGGTCGGGGGCCCGCGCCGGGTCGCCCTGATCGGCCGCCCGAACGTCGGCAAGTCCTCGCTCCTGAACAAGGTGGCCAACGAGGACCGCGTCGTCGTCAACGAGCTGGCGGGCACCACCCGCGACCCGGTCGACGAGCTCATCGAGCTCGGCGGCGTCACCTGGAAGTTCGTCGACACGGCGGGCATCCGCAAGCGCGTCCACCTCCAGCAGGGCGCCGACTACTACGCCTCGCTGCGGACGGCCGCCGCCGTCGAGAAGGCGGAGGTCGCGGTCATCCTGATCGACTCCTCCGAGACGATCTCCGTACAGGACCAGCGGATCGTGACGAGCGCCGTCGAGGCGGGCCGCGCGATCGTCGTCGCGTTCAACAAGTGGGACACCCTCGACGAGGAGCGCCGCTACTACCTGGAGCGCGAGATCGAGACCGAGCTCGCGCAGATCGCCTGGGCGCCGCGGGTGAACGTGTCGGCGCGTACCGGCCGCCACATGGAGAAGCTGGTCCCGGCGATCGAGACCGCCCTGGCCGGCTGGGAGACCCGTGTCCCGACGGGCCGCCTGAACGCGTTCCTCGGCGAGATCGTCGCCGCCCACCCGCACCCGATCCGCGGCGGCAAGCAGCCCCGCATCCTCTTCGGTACGCAGGCCGGCACCAAGCCGCCGCGGTTCGTGCTCTTCTCCTCCGGGTTCATCGAGCACGGTTACCGGCGCTTCGTGGAGCGGCGTCTGCGCGAGGAGTTCGGGTTCGAGGGGACGCCGATCCACATCTCCGTGCGGGTCCGGGAGAAGCGCGGCAAGAAGAAGTAGCGCTCAGCGTTCGCGGCGCGGACCGGGCGGCAGCGCGGCGGGGAGGAGACCTCCCTGACCGTGCTGCCGCCCGTTCGTCTGCCAGTGGTGCTGCTGGGCCGTCTGGTGGTGCGAGGTGTGGATCCGGGTCCCGTAGGGCGCCGTTCCGAAGGCCGTGAACCCCAGGTCCTCCTCGCCGCTGCGGTCGCCGGGCAGGGTCCGGAAGGACCGGCGGTACTCCGCGAACAGGGCGTCGTAGATCGGCGTGGCCGAGCGGCCGGCCGAGTAGTCCTCCGCGGGACGCATCGACGGGATGTAGTTCTGATACGGCTGGCGCCGTCCGGCGGATGAGGTGGGGTCGTATGGGTGCACGTATGTGCCAACGACCCGGGCCCCCGACGGATGCGCCCTTGGCCTCGGCTTTCGCGGGGCGTCAGGAGGGTGACCGGCGCATTCGTCGGGGGCCCGGGTGCGGATCGGGCCGCGGCTCAGGTGCCCGCGAGCGGCATGGCGGCGGCGACCAGCCTCCCGTTCGCCGCGGCCTTGTCGAGGGCGTCCCGCAGCAGGTCCTCGCGCGGCTGGCGGCCGATCGAGCCGGCGGGGGCGGCGCAGACGAGCACCGTGTGCGTCTTGTTGGCCGCGGCCCGCCAGCCGTCGGTGACCTGGAGCGGCTGGTGCGCCTGCCACCAGGCGACCTGGGAGGGGGTGCCGCCGGTGCCGGGCTGCAGCACGGCGTGCAGCTGGCCCATGGCGAGCAGGACCGACCAGCCGGGCAGCGCGTGCGGCGCCTCCGTCAGTTCGGTGACCGGCATGAAGCCCTGCTCGATCAGGAGCGGCAGGAAGTCGTCGCCCCCGCCGGGCTGGGCGCCGGGGCGGGCGATGGGGCCGGTCGGTTCGATGACGAGCGTGGGGTGCAGTTCCCCCGCGATCAGCAGCAGGCCGCTGGTCACGCCGAGCACGGCCTGCGTACCGCCCACCGGCGGTTCGCCGCCGCCGACCGGCTCCGGGGAGCCGGCCACGGACCGGACGGCGCCCTGGAGCTGGTCCTCGGCGACCTGGACCACCTGGGAGGGCAGGCAGCCGGCGTGGGCGAAGGCGAGGACAGCGGTCTCGTCACCGACGAACAGGACGGTGCTGGTGCGTTCCTGCGCGGAGTCGCCCGGGGTACGGCAGGAGGTGCAGTCGTAGCTGCCGGGGGTGTGGTCGCCGGCGAGCAGGCGGTCGGCTTCGTCGTCGCCGATCTCGGCGCGTACGTCGTTACTCACGTCGAGCAAGCGCGGCACGGGGGCTCCTCTGGATCGGATGTGTGCTTATGAAGGAACAACGGGCGATCTGTGGCCGGGGTCACGCCCGGAAGCGAACGGAATCCACCCATCCGAAGCGCACGGTGAAGAGACCCCCGGAATCTGTCACTCCACGGCAACTTCTAGGTAGTCCAAGCAAGTTGAGGGAGTGAGCTGAGTCACAGATCGTCGGGGCGACTGGTCGACAAATCCCGATATCGGCCAATGAAGTGGGTGGCCTGAACTCGTCGCTACTACGAGTAACAGTGAACTGGCCTGGAGCGACAAGAGGGTGGTTGATGCGAGTCCCGTGGGCTGCCTAGATTCCACCGCCGTCTGCACCTCGCAGCCCACGAGAGGGAATCTCATGTCCGTGCCGATACGTACGGCTCGAACGACAGCGGTGATCGCCGGAGCGGCTCTGCTCGCCCCCCTCGGCCTCCTCGCGACCGGTGGCTCCGCCCACGCGGCCGACCACGGAGTCTGGGACCGCATCGCCCGTTGCGAGAGCGGCGGTAACTGGCACATCAACACCGGCAACGGCTACTACGGCGGGCTCCAGTTCTCCGCCGGGACGTGGCGCGCGTACGGCGGAGGGGCCTACGCGGCCACGGCCGACGGGGCCACGAAGGGCCAGCAGATCGCCGTGGCCGCGAAGGTGCAACGCGCACAGGGCTGGGGCGCCTGGCCCGTCTGCTCGGGGCGGGCCGGCGCGTACGGCGACGCCCCGTCGGTCTCGGCGGCCAGGCCGAAGGCGGCCGAGCCGAAGGCCGTGAAGCCCGAAACGGTGAGGCCCGAGTCGGTGGAGCTCAAGTCCGCGCCGGCGGAACGCGGTTCGACGGGTGCCGACCGCGGCTCGATCCGGCGCGGCGGCTACGTCGTCCGCGACGGCGACACCCTGGGCAGCATCGCGGCGGCCCACGGCGCCACGTGGGGGAGCCTGTACTCCGTCAACAAGACGGTCATCGGTGGCGACCCCGACCTGATCCTGCCGGGCCAGCGGTTGCTGGTCGGGTAGTCCGAGTGGTGCCCCGCGGTTCCGCCCGGTGCGCCGACCGGGTGGGGCCGCGGCCGCCGCGGCGCGGCAGCGGGGGTGCCCCCGCCCCCGCTGCTTAGCGTTCCGCATGCACCTGATGCCCACGAGGCCCACGACGCCGCCGCCGAGGACGTACGTCCGGGCGGTGGTCCTCCTGGGCGGACTGCTCGCTCTGGCCTTCGCGCCGGCCGCCGCGTCCGCCGCCCCGCCGTCCGCCCGCGGTACGGCGGGCGTCGCTTTCCGGCCGCACGACTGCGCGCGCGAGCAGTGGCCGTGGTCCTGCCTCGCCGAGTGCGAGAGCGGCGGGCGCTGGAACGCGAACACCGGGAACTCCTTCTATGGCGGGCTCCAGTTCCGGCAGTCCACCTGGGAGGAGTACGGCGGCCTGAAGTACGCGCCGCGCGCCGATCTCGCGACCCGCGCCGAACAGATCGAGATCGCCGAGGAAGTGCTGCGCGGTCAGGGCTGGCGGGCCTGGCCCGCGTGCTCGAAGAAGTACGGGCTCGCCGGGCGCGTCCACGTGGTGCGGCGCGGCGAGACGCTCGCTTCGATCGCCCGCCGCTTCAAGGTCAAAGGCGGCTGGCAGGCGCTCTACGCGGCCGACAAGGAGATGATCGGGCCGGACCCGGACCGGCTCAACGCGGGCACGATGCTGCTCATCCCGCCGGCCTGACCTCACCGGCCTCGCCGCTGAACACCACGGCTCCGCGCCGGAGTTCGTGCACCAGCACCGCCGCCTCGCCCGGCCCGGCCGTCCGCAGGCCGGGCGGCAGCCGCTGTTCGGCCAGGACCACGCAGGCGTCGAGGCCGCGCAGCAGGGCGTACGTGCGGGCGGCCACCCCGGGCGACATGCCCTGGGCGGGTTCGTCGACCAGGACGACGCGGGCGCGGGAGAGCAGGGCGCGGGAGACGGCGACCATGCGCTGTTCACCACCGGAGAGGGTGCCGGCGCGGCGGGCGAGGAGCGGGCCGGGTTCGGGGTAGGCGGCGAGGGCCGGGGCGAAATCGCCGTCCGGGGCAGCGAGCCGCAGGTTGTCGGCGACACCGAGTGCGGCGAAGACGGCCTGCCGGTCGGGGACGAAGCACAGGCCGGCGACGGCCCGGGCGCGCGGCCTCCGCCGGGTGACGTCGGCGCCGTCCCACACGACGGTCCCCGCGGTGAGCGGGACGGTGCCGGCGAGGGCGCGCAGGGTGGTCGTGCGGCCGGACCCGTTGCGCCCCAGCAGCACGGTGACCGTCCCGGCGGGCGCGGCGAGACCGATGCCGTGCAGGGCTTCCAGGGGGCCGGAGTGCACGTGGGCGGCGCGGAGTTCGATGCCGCGTCTCATGGGTTCGACCCGGCCGTGCGGTCGAGGACGGTGCCCGGCGGGCCCGAGGCGACGATGCGGCCCGCCGCCATCAAGTGCACCGTGTCCGCGAGATCCGCCACCAGGTCCAGGTCGTGCTCGACGACGAGCAGGGCCGTCCCGTCGGCGGCCAGCGCCCTCAACAGCCGTGCCGGCGCGGCCACTTCGGTGCCGTCGAGGCCCGCGGCGGGTTCGTCGAGCAGCAGCACGTGCGGGCGGCCGGCGAGGGCGCGGGCCAGTTCCACGACAGCAGGATCAAGGCCAGCGCCGGCACCTGGATCGACGTATGAAGATCCGGGCCCGCGAAGCCCAGCGGCAGCAGGAACAGCACCGCCACCACCGGCCACACACCCGGCGGCACGGGCTTCGCCGCCCGCGGCAGCGCCCCTCGCCCGCCGATCCCCGGCAGGACGAGCGCAGCGACGAGCAGTGCGACCACGAAGAGATTCGCCCCCCACCGCCCGCAGCAGCGGCTCCGCCCAGCCGCCGGGGTGCAGCCGGGTCAGCCCGCTCTGCGCCACGCCGATCGCGAGCGCCACCGGCACCGAGAGGTACCGCATCCGCGCCGCGACGGCGACCGCCACGACCACCATCACCAGCAGCGGCAGCCCGTACGGGTCGAGGCGTACGAAGGGGGCGAGGAGCGCCCCCGTCAGGCCCGCCGTGAACGCGCCGAAGGCCCGGCCCGCCGCCACCCGGTCCGCGTCGATGCCGCCGAGGACGGCAAGCGGCCGGTTGTCGACGACGGCCCGCAGCTCGCCGCCGAACCGCGTCCACCGTGTCACCGCCCACACCGCCACCGCGATCGCGCAGACGACCGCGAGCTGCCCCCACGGATCGGCCGCGATCAGCGTCGGCGCGTCCTCCCGCGCGCCCGTGCCCCACAGCAGGGCCGCCGCCCCGACCAGGAGCACGAAGACGCCGATGGAGGCGACCAGAGTGCGCGCCGGATCGCCGCCCGCCGTCGCGAGAGGTCTGAACACCCCGCGTTCCAGGGCGAGTCCGAGTCCGGGGGCGACGGCCAGGAGCACGACTGCCGCGCCCGCCCACAGCGGCCAGGACCACACCACCGCGAACTGCCGCAGCAGATACGCGCAGAGCATGGCGATCGCACCGTGCGCGAAGTTCAGGACGCCGGTCGCGCGACAGGTGACGATCAGCCCGATCCCGGAGAGCGCCGCCGCCGCGCCCACCGAGAGACCCGCCGGCGCCAGGTCGTACGTCAAGGACGCCACGCCTCAACTCCCGTCAGGCGGCTCGCAGATGGGGCACGGTCCGAGTCCGTCGGCCGTCACGGCACCGGCGTCGGCGGGCACGGCCTCCGGCTTGCCCTCGACGAGCGGGCAGTCCGCCCGGTGCCACAGCGTGCCGCCGGGGACCATGAGGAGAGTGGCGTCGGAGGCGATCGGGGTGGCCGCCCGCGGCGATTCGGCCGGATCGGCGGCGACCAGCAACGTGTACAGCTCCTCCACCCGGGACGTGGCGAGGGCGCTCCTGCCGTGGGTGAGCAGTACCGCGCCCGCGACGATCAGCGCGGCGCCGGGCACGGTGCACGAGGCGAGATACGGCAGTTGGCGCTCGGCGAAGCGTTCGCCGGACATTCGTACCAGTCGGCGACACACAGCCCGGCCCCCGCGGCGACGGCGACGAGGCCCGCCCACAGGACGGGGCGGACGGTTCGGAGCCGGGCAGTCCGCATCGGTGACCCCCATGTCAGGGCGGAGTGTTCCTGCCTGTATCTGTCTGTATGTGCCTGCGTCTGGTCTTGGCGGCCGATCGCTTGCACTATGCCTTCTGGAGGCCAACCCAGCCAGCTCCGGGCGGAGTTGAGGCCCGGACCGACACCCCGGTGGTGAGCCAGATGGTTCTCGGGAGCAAGAAAAGGCCGGCCCGGCGCGGACGGGGCGCCGCCTTCATCCTCGCCGCGGCCCTGGCACTCGGCCCGGCCCTCACGGCGTGCGGCGACGACAGCGGCGGCGGCGAGAGCGTGCCGCCGACCCCGTCCTCACCGCAGCCCTCGACGCAGGGCCCCTCCTCGAAGGCGCCCGCACCGACGGCGCCCGCGGACAAGGCCGCGGCGGAGAAGGAGATCAAGGAGAACTGGAAGAAGTTCTTCGACCCGGCCGTGCCGTTGAAGGAGAAGCAGGACGTCCTGGAGAACGGCACCCGGATGCGGTCGGTCCTGGAGAGCTTCAACGGGAACAAGCGCGGCGGCCAGGTACAGGCGAACGTCGACACCATCACGTTCACCTCGCCGACCGCCGCCGACGTGGCGTACTCACTGGCCCTGAAGGGCGCGACGGTGCTGCCCGCCGCCAAGGGCACCTCGGTCGAGCAGGACGGCACGTGGAAGGTGTCCGTCAAGACCCTGTGCGCGCTGGTGCAGCTGAGCGGCAATGCGTCGCCGGGCCCGGGCTGCTGAGGCACTCGCGGCGGGACTCGCCCTTCTCGTGCTCGCCGGCTGCGGTTCACGGCTGCCGGAGAGCGCCTTCGAAGGCGGGGCGTCGCGCGGTGCGCCGGTGAACACGGCGGCGCCGATCCCCGTCGGCATCATCACGAGCGCCACGAGGCTGGGCCGCCGCGATGTGGTTCACGGACGCGGCGCGCTCCTGCCTCAAGGGCGGGGCCGGCCCCACGCGCGCGTGCCTCGACCGGTTCATGAGCCGCGGCACCCCGTACACGGCCGACGGACTTCTGCTCCCTGTGACGTACAGCATGCGGGCCCAACCGCCCACCACCCGAAAGACGTGTCTTTCGGTCGCCCGGTGGACGGACGGCCAGGGCTGGGTCACTCAGAATGGTGACATGAGGCGGACGTGCTTTGACGTCCCGCAACTCTCCTACCAGCCATGATGCGCCCCTGATGGACGAAATGGCCAAACGGTTCCGGAAAATACCTACCAATAAGGCAACTGTTCTGGAACAACATGATGATGGAGAACAACCCTCGCCAGGGCATCCCTGTCTAACCATCCGGTAGGCGGAGCACCCGGGCTGTTTCAGACCGATCAGACTGTCCGGACTGTCCGCGAGGAATGGTGGGATACGGGGACGCATGCAGATTTCTTTCTTGATTCACAATGCGTATGGGATCGGAGGGACGATCCGCACCACGTACAACCTCGCCAACACGTTGGCCGAGCAGCACGACGTGGAAGTCGTCTCCGTGTTCCGGCATCGTGACGAGCCCGTCTTCGCGCCCGACCCCCGCGTGCGGCTCCGTCACCTTGTCGACATCCGCAAGGGCTCCGCCGGGTACGAGGGCGAGGACCCCGAGTTCAAGAAGGCCGCCTCGGTCTTCCCCCGGCACGAGGGGCGCTTCGACCAGTACAGCGCGCTCACCGACCGGCGCATCTCCGAGCACCTGGCCGGCGTCGAGGCGGACGTCGTCGTCGGCACCCGGCCCGGCCTCAACGTGCACCTCGCCCGGCAGACCAGGCGCGGCCCGCTGCGCGTCGGCCAGGAGCACCTCACGCTCGACACGCACCCCCTCGGGCTCCGCCGGGAGCTGCGCAGCCTCTATCCGCGGCTCGACGCGCTGACCACGACCACCGAGGCCGACGCCCGCGCCTACCGCGACCGGATGCGGCTGCCCGGCGTCCGCATCGAGGCCATGCCCAACCCGGTGCCCGCGCCCGGCGTCGCGCCGGCCGACGGCAGCGGCAAGTGGGTCGTGGCCGCGGGCCGGCTCGCGCCCGTCAAGCGGTACGACCTGCTGATCAGGGCCTTCGGCAAGGTGCGCGCCGAGCGCCCCGACTGGCGGCTGCGGATCTACGGCGGCGGCAAGCAGAAGGACAAGCTGCGCCACCTCATCGACGAACTCGGCCTGTACAACCACGTCTTCCTCATGGGCACCGCCAACCCCATCGAACCGGAGTGGGCGAAAGGTTCCGTCGCCGCGGTCACGTCGACCTTCGAATCGTTCGGCATGACGATCGTCGAGGCGATGCGGTGCGGCCTGCCCGTCGTCGCCACCGACTGCCCGCACGGCCCCGGGGAGATCATCGACAACGGTGTCGACGGACGCCTTGTCGAGGTCGGCAACGTCGAGGCGATCTCCACCGGCCTGCTCGAACTCATCAACGACGACGAGCTGCGCCGGCGGATGGCGGAGAAGGCGCTCGTCAACTCCGCCCGCTTCGACCCCGCGCGGATCGCCGAACGCTACGAGGACCTCTTCGGGTCGCTCACCGCCCGCGGCGGCTCCACCGGGCTGATGCACCGGGCACGCGGCTCCCTGATGGGCGGCGCCTACGCCGTGCGGGACGCCCTCAAGTCGCAGGGGAAGGGACGCACCGCATGACGACGCCACTGGCCACGCCCAGACCCGTTCCCTCGTCCGACGACAGGACCGCCAGCATGGCACCCCGCGCCGACTGCATCGCCGATTCCGCCGGTGGGCTCACCTTCGACGTCTCCGACCACGGGTCGCCCGCCCCCGCCCACCTCGTGCTGGTGAACCGGGCCGGCGGGGAGGAGGTGCGACTGCCGCTCACCCCGGTGGGTGACGGCCGGCTGCGCGCCTCGCTGCCGATCAGCGTGAGCCTCGCGGAGGGGCGCTGGGACACGTACGCGCAGGTCGCGGGGGACGAGCCGGTCCGCCTCGTGCCCGGCGTGAACGATCTGCGCTCGCTGGTCGACCGCGCGCCCGGCGGTTCGCGTGGCTACGTGGCCGTGCGCATCCCGTACGCGACCAAGCACGGCAATCTCACCGTGCGCAGCTGGCTGCGGACGCCGCACGCCGAGGCCGGTGAACTGCGTATCACCGGGGGCGAGTTGACGGTTCGCGGGCGCGTCTACGGGACGCAGTTCTCGGCCAAGGCGCATGTGGAGATACGTTCCCGCGCGGCGACCGGACCGGTCCTGCGGGGCGAACTCACCGTGGACAATGCCGAGTTCGCGTTGCGTATCGGGTACGACGAGCTCTCCGAGGGGTATTGGGACCTGTGGCTGCGGCCCGGCGGTGACGACGGCCCCGCGGTGCGGGTGGCCCGTCTCCTCGACGACATCGCCGACAAGAAGCCGATCTTCGCCTATCCCGCGGCTCAAGTGACGGTCTCCGGGCGGGAGTTGTCGGCAGAGCCGTACTACACCGCCGACAACGACCTCGCGGTCGTGGTGAGCGCTGTCGCGTAGCGCCGGTCAGTCGCCGATGTGTGCCTCGGTGTCCGGGTTGTGCGCGCCCGGGGCGGCGTCCCCGTACGCCGCGAACTCCGGGTGGTGCAGGTCGAACGCCGGGGATTCCGAGCGGATCCTCGGCAGCGTCGTGAAGTTGTGGCGGGGCGGCGGGCACGATGTGGCCCACTCCAGGGAGCGGCCGAAGCCCCAGGGGTCGTCGACCTCGACCTTCGTGCCGTACCTGGCCGTCCGCCAGATGTTGTAGAGGAACGGCAGGGTCGACAGGCCGAGCAGGAACGCGCCGATGGACGAGAGCGTGTTGAGGGCCGTGAAGCCGTCCGCCGTGAGGTAGTCCGCGTACCGGCGCGGCATGCCCTCCGCGCCCAGCCAGTGCTGCACCAGGAACGTCGTGTGGAAGCCGACGAACAGGGTCCAGAAGTGGATCTTGCCGAGCCGTTCGTCGAGCATCTTCCCGGTCAGCTTCGGCCACCAGAAGTAGAACCCGGCGAACGTGGCGAAGGCGACCGTCCCGAACACCACGTAGTGGAAGTGCGCCACGACGAAGTACGTGTCCGAGACGTGGAAGTCCATCGGCGGCGAGGCCAGGATGACGCCGGTCAGGCCGCCGAACAGGAACGTGACCAGGAAGCCGACCGACCAGAGCATCGGCGT
Source organism: Streptomyces sp. NPDC050264 (assembly GCF_040655895.1). Classification (NCBI taxonomy): domain Bacteria; kingdom Bacillati; phylum Actinomycetota; class Actinomycetes; order Kitasatosporales; family Streptomycetaceae; genus Streptomyces; species Streptomyces sp. NPDC050264. The sequence continues at coordinate 305,065 of NZ_JBFAKV010000010.1, read as the reverse complement.
CTCGAAGGACAGGGAGCCCTTCAGCATCGTGCCGGTCCAGTTGAAGAACTTCACGCCGGTCGGCACCGCGATGAGGAAGGACATGAAGGAGAAGAACGGGAGCAGCACGCCACCCGTCACGAACATGTGGTGCGCCCACACGACCACCGACAGGCCGGTGATCGCCATCGTCGCGCCGACCAGCATCGTGTAGCCCCAGATCGGCTTCCGGCTGAAGACCGGCAGGATCTCGCTGATGATGCCGAAGAACGGCAACGCGATGATGTAGACCTCGGGATGTCCGAAGAACCAGAAGAGGTGCTGCCACAGCAGCGCGCCTCCGTACTGGGCCTCGAAGACCACCGAGCCGAAGCGGCGGTCGGCCTCCAGGCAGAGCAGCGCGGCCGCCAGGACCGGGAACGCGAGCAGTACGAGGATCGACGTGAACAGCGTGTTCCAGGTGAAGATCGGCATCCGGAACATCGTCATGCCGGGTGCCCGCATCCCGATGATCGTGGTCAGGAAGTTGACCGAGCCGAGGATCGTGCCGAACCCGGCCAGCGCGAGCCCCATGATCCACATGTCGGCGCCGACGCCGGGGGAGCGGGTCAGACTGTTCAGCGGCGCGTACGCGAACCAGCCGAAGTCCGCGGCCCCGCCCGGCACCACGAGCGAGCCGAGCACGATCAGGCCGCCGAAGAGGAACAGCCAGTACGAGAGCATGTTCAGGCGCGGGAACGCGACGTCGGGCGAGCCGATCTGCAGCGGCATGATCTCGTTGGCGAAACCGGCGAACGTCGGGGTAGCGAAGAGCAGCAGCATGATCGTGCCGTGCATCGTGAACAGCTGGTTGTACTCCTCGTTGCTGAGCATCTGCAGCCCGGGACGGGCGAGTTCGGCCCGCATCAGCAGGGCCATGAGCCCGCCGACCAGGAAGAAGGCGAACGCGGTGATCAGGTAGAGGTGGCCGATCTTCTTGTGGTCGGTGGTGGTCAGCCAGTCCACGACCACACGGCCCGGCCGCCGCTCCCGCACCGGCCCCACGGCCGCGGCCCCGGCCTGCACACCGGTCGTTCCCATCGCTTGCCCCCTCGCTGCGCGCGCCTCGGGCCTGCTTCCGAACTCCCGCCATGATGCTCGCGTCGCTCCCGCCGCGACAGAGGGCGGGTACCTCTTTCTGGCATGAACAGTTAATTCCCGGACTATCTCAACTCGCCCGGAGCGCCGCCGGATTCGGAATGCGGGGAGAATTGCGCGGGGCGGCTCTGGTAATGGACCGGGCCGCGCGCGGACGGATTCGCGGGGGCCTTCCGAATTCCGGACACCGAGCCCGGCGGAGCGTAGGTGAGAAGTGCGTGAGAAGTAAGGAACCGCCCGATCGTGTGAGGAAGTTCGACAGAAACAACCGTCGTGATCTTGTGACGAAAGCGTGACCGTACATAGCCGTGGCGGGCCCGCGCGGGCGAGCCTGGCGCCGCCCGGTCGCACCGCCTACGGTGGCTGTATGGCACCCATTCCGACCCCGCCCGCAGAGCCCCAGGACACCCTCGACGCGTACGTCGGACTCGGCGCCGAGCCGGCCGAGCGGCAGGCCCGCGGCCGTGGCTGGTCGACCGTCCGGCAGTTGCCGCCGGGAGCGATCATCACCATGGAGTACCGCGCGGGCCGGCTGAACTTCGAGGTCGACAACGGCACCGTGACGCGCTGCTGGAAGGGCTGACGTACGCGAAGGGCCCCGGAGCCTCTGGGAGGTTCCGGGGCCCTTCGCCGTGCGGGCTGGTTGTGCGTACCGGGCCCGCTGTCCTGGGGACGCGCGGTGAGGCGCTGTCCTACGCCCTCTGAGGGTCTGTCGTGGCCGCCCGGGCGGTGCCCCGCGCCACGGCGGGACGGCGGCTGCCGGCCGGACTGGCCGGCGTGCGGTCGCCCCGCGGGGTGTGCGGGCCCGGCGCGAGCAGGGCCGACGGGCGGGCACCGGGGCGACCGGCGCTCACCGGCTCGCGTGCCCGTATCCCGTCGTCGGCGGGGGCCGGGGTGCGCGTCGGGACCGGCGCGGGGGCCGGGGCGACGCCCGGCGCGGGCGCGGTGGCACCGGCGCGGCGCTCGCGCAGGCGGGCGCGGACCGAGAAGACCACGGCCTCGACGCGGGCGACCAGCGGCTCGAACCAGGGCAGCGCCAGCAGGATGAGCAGACCGGCGGCCCAGCCGAGAAGTACGTCGCTCAGCCAGTGCGTACCGAGGTAGACGGTGGTCAGGCCGACGCTCAGGGAGATCACCGCGGAGACCGCGGACAGCCAGCGGCGGGCGCGCGGCGTGGAGGCCAGATAGGCGAGGATGCCCCAGGTCACCACCGCGTTCGCGGTGTGTCCTGAGGGAAATATATCGCCGTTCTTCCACATCTCGTTCGAGCCGATGAGGGTGGCGTAGTGCGGGCCGGCGCGGCCCATGCCCAGCTTGGCGGCGCCCACCGTCACGTTGAGCAGCAGCAGTGCGGTACCGAACATCAGCAGCGGGCGCAGCGTGTGCTGCCGCCACGAGCGCCACCCCAGCCACGCCATCACCATGACGGCGGTCGGGCCGCGCTGGCCCAGGACCACCCAGTAGTCGAGGAAGGCGTGGATCTCGGGCCACTGCTGGTAGGGCCGGAAGAACATGACCTGCCAGTCGAAGGCGACCAGCCACGACGTGGCGAGCACGGCCACCACGATGGCGAGGTAGAAGGACAGGGTCAGCCCGAGGAGCACGACCCGGTGCCGGCTCATCCTGGGCATGTCCAGGTTGGCCGGCCGTTCGGGCTCGCGGTCGAGCCGGGCGAAGACCCGCTCCAGGCGGCGGGTCAGGTTTCGTTCGGTACGCACCCAATCGACGCTACAGCGGGCGCGCGGCGGACCAGCACGGAACAGTGGCTTTGTGATGACGATGTGATGTGGGATTGATCTCAGGACGCCGTCTATTCCGGGTAATCCGGTATCCGGGAAGGCAAGTCCGTGCGAATTCAATGATCGTTTCCGGGGGCTGATTATCGCGCGCTTATATGTGCGTTCACCAGGTGCTGGCACGGAATTCTCCGTCCGCTCATCGGGCCCACGGGAGTCGATCAAGGTCGCGCAAGATCGATCAGGGTCGCTCGGGTCCGGTCACGGCGGACCCGAGCCGTTGAGCCAGAACGCCCCGTAGACCGCGGAGACCAGCGCCAGCACGCCGAGCAGCCACGCCGACCTGCCGGTACGCCACCGGGCCAGCCCCACCGCGATCGGCAGCAGCAGCGGGAAGGCGGGCAGCAGCAGCCGCGGCTTCGATCCGAAGTACCCCGAAGCACACAGGGCAAGCGCGACGACGATCCCGGTGTAGACGAGCAGCGGCACCGGCTGCCGCTGCCGCACCCCGGCCACGTACAGCCGGATCACCAGCGCCACCCCGACGATCAGCCCGATCCCGGCGAGCGCGCCCAGCGGGGACGTGAACTTGTCGGCGACGAAGCGGGCGAACGCGGCGCCCCCGTCGAACCCGTTGCCCCACTGCCCCTGCACATCGAGGTAGCCGAACAGCCCGCCGCCGGTCCGGTGCCCGACCCACAGCACGTACGCCGCCGCGCCCACCGGGGCGAGCAGCACCCCGAGCACCAGCCGCCAGGAGGCGCGGCGCGCACGCACGGTCCACAGCACGGCCGCCACCCACACCGCCGCGACGACGGCCGCGCCGATCGGCCGGGTCAGCCCCGCGAGCGAGGCCAGCAGGCCCGCCGTCACCCAGTGCCGCCGCAGAACCGCGTACAGGCCCCAGGCCGCGAGGGCGGTGAACAGGGGCTCGCTGTACGCCATCGACGCCACGATCCCGACGGGCAGCGCCCCCCACAGGACGGCCAGGCAGATCCCCGCCCGGCGCCCGTACAGGTGATCCCCGACGGCGAAGATCCCCCAGGCCGCCGCGAGCGAGGCGAGCCAGCCGACGACCAGGCCGGCATCGGCGTAGGAGAGCGGGCCGACCGCGCTGACGAGGCGTTCCAGCCACGGCAGCAGCGGGAAGAACGCGAGGTTCGAGTGGACGCTGCCGTCCGGCAGCGTCACCGACCAGCCGTACCCCTGCCCGGCGACCCGGGTGTACCAGAGGGAGTCCCAGCGCGCGGTCAGCAAGGTGTGCGGACTCTTGCCCGCGGCCGCGCTCCACAGGGCGAGCGCGAGCAGACCGAGCGCGCGCACCCCCGCGTAACCGAGCAGTGCGGGCAGGGCCCGCCGCAGGGCGGGCCGCTCGTGTGGATCGACGTCGTTCACGGCCCCGATTATCGGTGCCGGCCCCAGCGGACCCGTGCGCCACCCCCGCCGCGCGAGTGGCGCACGCCACACGAGTGTGAGGACATCATGAGAGGTCCGCCACGTGTCAGTGGCCTGAACTCGCGTACTCTGACGGCTTACTCGCCTTTCGTAGCGGGGCCGGGAGAACCGCTCCTCCCGAGCCGAGACCATGGGCATCCCCAGCCCTCGGATCCGCCGATCGCGAGGACCACTGGGAGGTACGCACATGTCGAGGACGAGCACGGCCGCCGAGCGGCTGCGTCATCGGCCGGCCGCCACGGGAGTCCGCACGAACCGCTGGGTCGTCCTGGTGGTCCTGTGCACAAGCCTGCTTCTGGTCGCCCTCGACTCGACCATCCTGTACGTCGCTCTGCCCTCGGTCACCGAGGAGCTGCGGCCCACCTCGATCGAGCTTCTCTGGATCGGCGACGCCTACCCCCTGATCTGCGCCTCGCTCCTGATCCTCTTCGGCACCCTCGGCGACCGCGTCGGCCGCAGACGCATCCTCCTGCTCGGCTACGCCCTGTTCGGCGCCGCCTCCGCGCTCGCCGTGTTCGCCGACTCCGCCCAGGTACTGATCCTGGCCCGCGCCCTGCTCGGTATCGGCGGCGCGATGATCATGCCCGCGACCCTGTCGATCCTGCGCGACGTCTTCCCCGACCGGAACGAGCGGGCCGTCGCCATCGGCGTATGGACAGCGGTCGCCGCGATCGGCGCCGCCACCGGGCCCGTCCTCGGCGGCTTCCTCGTCGAGCACTTCTGGTGGGGCTCCGTCTTCCTCATCAACATCCCGCTCATGGCGGTCATGCTGCCGCTGTGCCGGATCCTCGTGCGCGAGTCCAAGGGGCGCGCGGACGGTCCCTGGGACCTCTTCGGCGCGCTGCTCGCGGCCCTCGGCGTCCTCGGTGTCGTCTACGGCATCAAGGAACTGGGCATCGACCGCGATCTGCTCGACGCGGGCGCCGTGCTGCCGTTCGTCGCGGGCCTGGCGCTCCTCGTGCTGTTCGTACGCCGTCAGCGCCGCCGCGAGCACCCGCTGATCGACATGCGGCTCTTCTCCCGCGCCGCGTTCTCCACCTCCGTCGGCTGCATCGTCATCGCGATGCTGGCGCTGGTCGGACTCGAACTGATCGCGGTGCAGTACCTGCAGCTGGTGCTGGGGATGAGCCCGCTGGAGACCGGTCTGCGGATGCTGCCGCTGACCTTCGCGGCCATGGTCGCGGGCGTCTTCGGCTCCGCGCTCCTGCGCCGGTTCGGGCCGCGCGCCATGGTCAGCTGCGGCTTCACGCTCACCGCCTGCGCCGTGCTGCTGCTCTGTCTGATGGGCGAGCAGGACCGGCCGTGGCTGCTCGGCGCCGGGTTCATACTGCTCGGCTTCGGCTTCCAGAGCACACTGTTCGGGGCCTACGAGTCGATGCTCACCGAAGCGCCGGCCGATGACTCCGGCGGCGCGGCCGCGATCGGCGAGACCTCGTACCAGCTCGGCGCCGGCATGGGCATCGCGCTGCTCGGTTCCGTGATGAACGCGGCCTACGCACCCGGTCTTACCCACGTGAACGGGGTGTCCGGCACGGCGAGCGGCGCGGCCGGGCACTCGCTGGGGGAGGCGTACCAGGTCGCCGCGCGGCTCGGTGGCGGGGCGGGGGACGCGCTGCGGGATGCCGCGCGGGCCGCGTTCGTGCACGGGCTGCACGTGACGCTGGTCGTCAGTGCCGTGCTGCTGTTGCTCGGCGCGGTGGCCGCGCTGCGGTTGCCGCGGCGGATGGAGTGCGACGTGCCTCCGGCGGATGAGCCGGAGCAGGCCGCGCCCCGGGCGTCGTCCCGTGCGGAGTCGTCGGTCGTGTGAGCGTCGGCGGGGTGTGACCCCGGCCTGCGGCCGGCGTGTGCACCCTGCCACCCGCCCGCGTCCCCGCAATCAACAGCGCGGGCAGGGGTGCTGGGCGGGCGCGCTCGGCCGGTGGCCGGGCGCACCACCCGGAACCGTCCCGAGCGGAGCGCCTCAGCTCTGGTTGAAGAAACCATCCGGCTGGTTCCTCGCCTCGCGGCCGGAGACGATCTGCGTGTCCGCGGGGGTCAGCAGGAACACCCGGGTGGCGACCCGGTCGATCGAGCCGCGCAGACCGAAGATGAGCCCCGCCGCGAAGTCGACGACGCGCTTGGCGTCGGACGGCTCCATCGCCGTGAGGTTCATGATGACCGGGACACCGTCCCGGAACATCTCGCCGATCCGCCGCGCGTCCCGGAAGCTGTCCGGGGTCACGGTGCCGATGCGGCGGTCCTGCTCCTCGGCCTCCTCCGCGACGACCTTCACGCGCGGGTCCGTCACCCAGGCGGCTGCGCCTGCGGCGGGCTCGGGCCCCTCGTCGTAGTCGTCGTCGTAATAACGCTCGTCATCGTTGTCGTCGACGAGGCCAAGCCAGGCACTCGCCTTGCGCACCGATCCCATGGACGCCTCCTCTCACAGCGGTTCCTCTGCGTTCCGTATCCCTATCGTCGTCCATCATGCTGATACGGCGCCAAGTGGATAGTCGCCGCGCGGGGTTTTCGTGACGGTACTGGTGCACAGTCAACACGGTGTTGTCCCCGTGTTCCCAAGGGCTGTACGGGGTACGGCTGCTGACAGGGAGTGAAATATGATTCTTCACGGCGTTCGGGTGACGTACGGTCCGTACGGGTGACCGAAGGGCGTCGCTGTGGCTCGGTACCATGCCGTGGTTCCTGGTTCACGAGACGTTGGCGCGGCGTGTCGGCTTGTTGACGGACCGTCATCCGGCGTACGGGGGAGTCGCCTTGTTCGGAATTGTCCGACCTTGCAGTCATCGGCTCGGTGAGGGACTGAAGGCTCAGTGGATGGCTCATCTCTGCGGGCTGTGCCTGGCCCTGCGCGGCGATCACGGGCAGTTCGCCCGGGTCGTCACGAACTACGACGGTTTGCTGGTCTCGGTCCTGACGGAGGCTCAGGCCGAACGGGCCGACGGCGGGCGCAGACAGGCGGGTCCCTGTCCGCTGCGCGGGATGCGTACCGCGTCCGTCGCGCGGGGCGAGGGCGCGCGGCTCGCCGCCGCCGTCTCCCTGGTGCTCGCGTCGGCGAAGGTGCGTGACCATGTCGACGACCGGGACGGTCTGTTCGCCCGCAGGCCGGTGGCGCTCGCCGCGCGGAAGGTCGCCGCGAGCTGGGGCCGGGCCGGGGCCCGTACCGGATCGGACGTCGGGTTCGACACGGCGGTGCTCGTCGACGCCGTGGAACGGCAGGCCGGGATCGAGGAGCTGGCCGGGCCCGGAGCGTCGGTGCTGACCGTCACCGAGCCGACCGAGACGGCGACCGCCGCCGCGTTCGCGCACACCGCCCGCCTCGCGGGCCGGCCGCACAACGCCGAACCGCTCGCCGAGGCAGGGCGGCTGTTCGGGCGGCTCGCGCATCTCCTGGACGCCGTGGAGGACCGCGAAGCCGATGCCGCCGCCGGCGCCTGGAATCCGCTGACCGCCACCGGAACCGGCCTCGCCGAGGCGCGGCGGCTCGCCGACGACGCCGTGCACGGCATCCGGCTCGCGCTGCGCGAGGTCGACTTCATGGACGGGAAGCTGGCGCATCTGCTGCTCGCGCACGAGGTGGGGCGCGCGGTGGACCGGGCGTTCGGGGCGGGCACGTGTGCCACGGGGCATGCCGCGCACTCCGGTTCGGCGTCCACGCCTCAGCGGGGCGGCGGGCAGGAGGGCTGGCTGCCGACCGGGGCTCCGGGCAGCCCGTACGCGCCCGGCGGGTCGGGGGCGTACACCTCGAACAATCCCTACGGGGGCGGCGATCCGGGTGGTCCGGGCGGCCCCGGCGGGCCCGGTGGCTTCGGGGGCGGGCCGTCCTTCCAGCCGCCCAGGCCCGGCAAGCGGGGGCTGCTCGCCGGGTGTGCCGTCGCGCTCGGGCTCTGCTGCACCTGCCAGGTGTGCTGCGCCGACGAGTATGAGGGCCCCTGGTCCCGGAAGAAGCGCGAGGGTCTCTGCGGCAACTGCAACTGTGGCGACTGCTCGTGCTGCGAGGCGTGCGAGTGCTGTGAATGCTGCTCGTGCTGCGACTGCGGACTGTGAGGCAGGGGTGCCGGTTCCGGCCGGGGCGCGGGGCCCCGGCCGCGGAACCGTCTCAGGCCCTGACCTCAGTCCTTGATCTCGGGCGGTGAGATCTGGGACGTGTCGACCGCCGACGCCGTCGTGCCCCACTTCTTGAGGATCTTCGCGTACGTGCCGTTCGCGATCAGCTTGTTCACCGCGGCCCGGAACGCGGGGGCCAGGGGCGTGCCCTTCTTGAAGGCGAAGCCGACGTCGAGGCGGTGGAACTCGTTGAGGAACTTCAGCCCCTCCTGCTGGTCCACCGCGTACCGCAGGCCGTTGATGGTGCTCATCACCACGTCGGAGCGGCCCTGCTGGAGCGAGGACCAGACGGCGCTCGACTCGGCGTACGTCTTGACGTCGTACGCCTTCTTGCCCGCTTCCTTGCAGATCCCCTTGTTCTCCTCCAGCGTCGCCTCGAAGGTCGTGCCCGCACCCGTCGCCACGTTCAGCCCGCACAGCTGCTTGAGGTCGGTGACCTTCTTCAGGTCGCTGTCCTTGCGGACGGCGAAGCCCTGGCCGTCGTTGATGTAGGTGACGAAGTCGATCGTCTTGCGCCGCTCGTCCGTGACACCGAAGTTGCCCGTGCCCAGGTCGTACTTGCCGCTGTCCAGGGCCGGCAGGATCGCCTCGAAGCCGGCGACCTCCTGGTTCAGCTTGATGCCGAGCACCTTGGCGACCGCGTTCGCGAAGTCGATGTCCTGGCCGACGATGGTCTTTCCGTCGGGCAGATACGTCGAGTTGGGCGGGGAACCGCCGACACTGACCGCGATCTTGAGGCTGCCGCTCTTGCGGACGTCCGCGGGGAGCAGCTTCGCCGCCGCGGGGTCCTTCGTGACGGCCGACACCACATCCTTCGTGGGGATCGTGGCGTTCTTCGCGGCGGCGGGTGCCGCGTCGTCGCCGGCGCCACCGGAGCCGCAGGCGGTCAGACCCAGCGCGGCGACGGTGATCAACGCGAACGTCGAGGTCAGGGATGTGGTGCGCATGGGGTGGGTTCTGCCCTTCGGTGATGACCGGCACGCGGGGTGGGGCGAGGGGAGGGGAGGGCGCAGCAGGGTGAAGGCGCGGGCGGATACGCGGAACTGCGCGTACCGGGACGCGTGGAAAAGAGGTGGGGAAGTGACGCGAAGACGCGAGGAGAAAGAAGAGTGACGCGCGCAGAAGGCGTCAGAAGGGCATCAACAGGACGCGGACCACACTCGACCGAAGTCGATGTGGGAGCGCGTGACCAGCCACTGCTGCGGATGCATGGGCACAAGTGGAACAGGCATCCGTTTCGGCGTCAACTCATCTGAGACGTACGGCTCACAGTCTGGACACCCTTGACAACGCAGCCGAACCGCCCCGTACTCTCAGGGGCGGTACCGCTGCTGAGGGGCTCCGGTGCCGATCTCGTACGAGCGACAGGCGTGCGAGCAACAGGTGTGAAGGCAAGACCGTGCTGGATGTCCAGCCCCACGGAGCCTTCTCATGTCCTCAGACACCCTCGCCAAAGTCCCGCCCTCGGCCCCGCCCGCCGAGACCGCCGTGCCGCGCATCGTCCCGCGGCGCCGCACCGGTCAGTGGGTCGCCGCGGCCCTCGTCCTCATTCTGCTCGGCCTCGCCGTCAACTCGGTCCTGCGCAACGAGGCGTTCCAGTGGGACGTCGTCGGGGAGTACTTCACCTCGACGTCCGTGCTGCGCGGGCTCGGGCTCACCCTGTGGCTGACCGCCTTCGTCATGGCGCTCGGCTTCGCCATCGGCACCCTGCTCGCCGTCATGCGGCTCTCCGCCAACCCCGTGCTGCGCGCGGTGAGTTGGGGGTACGTATGGCTGTTCCGGTCGATGCCCATCCTGGTGCAGCTGCTGTTCTGGTTCAACATCGGCGCCCTGTACCCGAAGCTCCTCGGCGTGAAGACGGTCGACCTGTTCGGGCCCGTCACCGTCGCCATCATCGGGCTGACCCTGCACGAGGCCGCCTATGCCGCCGAGGTCGTGCGTGGCGGCATCCTCTCCGTCGAGCGCGGCCAGATCGAGGCCGCCCAGGCGCTCGGGCTGAGCCGCTTCAGGCGCTGGCGCCGCATCGTGCTCCCGCAGGCCATGCGCTCCATCGTGCCGCCGGCCGGGAACATGCTGATCGGCACCCTCAAGGGCACCTCCATCGTCAGCGTCATCGCCGTCCAGGACCTGCTGTACTCGGTACAGCTCGTCTACCACCGGACGTACCAGGTCATACCGCTGCTCCTCGTCGCCACCATCTGGTACATCGTCGTGACCTCGCTGCTCAGTGTCGGCCAGTACTGCATCGAGCGGCACTACGCGCGCGGGACGACACGATGAGCGCGGCACGCTCGGTCCGGCAGTCCCTGGTGATCGTGGGCGCCGGTCCGCGGGGGACCGGCGTCCTGGAACGCATCGCGGCCAACACCCGTGACGACGCGCGGTCGTTGGAGCTCGACGTGCATCTCGTCGACCCGTACCCGCCGGGCCCCGGACGCATCTGGCGGCGCGAGCAGTCGCCGCTGCTGTGGATGAACTCGCAGGCCCAGGACGTCACCATGTACACCGACGACACCGTGCAGGTCGACGGGCCCGTGCTGCCGGGTCCCGCGCTGCACGAGTGGGCCGGGATCGACGGGCGCGTCTTCGCCGACCGGCGCAGTCAGGGCGGCTATCTGCGGTGGGTGTACGAGAAGGCCGTCGCCGGGCTGCCCGACGGGGTCGTCGTCCACCATCACGCACGAAAGGCGCTGCGGGTCGGCGGGCCGCGCCACGGCCGCCAGCAGGTGTGGCTGGAGGACCGCCCGAGGCCGCTGCTCGCCGATGTCGTCATCCTCGCCCAGGGCCACCTCGACGCCGAACTCGACGCCGAACAGGGGGCGTTGAGCGCGTACGCCGAGCGGCACGGCCTGGTCCATCTGCCGCCGGACTTCACGGCGGACACCGATCTGAGCGCGCTCGCACCGGGACAGGACGTCCTCGTCCGCGGCTTCGGGCTCGCCTTCGTCGACCTGATGGTGCTCCTCACCGAGGGGCGCGGCGGGCGCTACGAGGGTGATCGCTATCTCCCTTCCGGCCGCGAGCCCGTGCTGCACGTCGGGTCGCGACGCGGCGTGCCGTACCACTCGAAGATCGGCTACGACTGGGACGCGGCGGCGGGCGAGCGGCCCCCGCTGCCACGCTTCCTCGGTCCCGCGCAGATCGACGAACTCCTCGCCAGGCAGGGCGGGTTCGGCTTCCTGGCCGACGTGTGGCCGCTCATCGACAAGGAACTCGGCTACGCGCACTACCACCGCCTGTTCACCGCGCACCCCGAGCGCACCGCCATGGCCTGGGCCCACTTCGAGGAGAAGTACGCCGCCGCCCCGCTCGGGGCCGAGCTGCACGCCCTCGTCACGTCCGCCGTGCCCGACCCGGCCGACCGGCTCGACCTCGCCGCCCTCGACCACCCCCTCGACGGCGTCCGGCACACCTCGTACGAGGAGCTCCAGGAAGGACTGCGCGGCCACATCACCGCCGACCTGGAGCGCCGCCACGACCCCGCGCACAGCCCCGACCTCGCCGTCTTCCTCGGGCTGCTCTCCGTGTACGGGCAGGTCATGCGGCTCGGCGACATCGGCACCTGGTGGCACGGCTTCTTCAGCTACCTGGCGTCCGGGCCGCCCGGACCGCGGCTGCGCCAGCTGCTCGCGCTCTCCCGCGCGGGCGTCGTGAAGTTCGTCGGCGCCGACATGCGGATCAGCGCCGAGGGCGGGGTCTTCCGGGCCACCGGTGTCACCGTGCCGGGCCACGTCGTCGAGGCCCGCGCCCTCGTCGAGGCCCGCCTGCCGCAGCCCACGCTCGCCCGTACCCGCGACCGGCTGCTGCGCGAGCTGCACGAGGACGGGGCCCAGTCGACCCCCGCGGGGCTGCTGGCCGTCGACCCGGACGACGGGCGCGTCCTGTACGGCGACGGCAGCGCCCACCCGCGCCGCTTCGCACTCGGCCCGCACACCAACGCGCGCGGCGCCGGAGCCTTCACCCGGCCGCGGACGAACAGCCCCTCGTTCCGGCAGAACGACGCCACCGCGCGAGCGGTCCTCGCGTTCCTGCGCGACCTTTCCTGTCGCGCCACCGCGGCCTGACAGCGCCTGCCACATATCCCGGCGCCCGCTCCGCCCTCCCTTCCGAGCTTTTGATCTTTTGAGGTACCCCTATGCCGCTGACCAGTGATCCACCCATCGAGAAGAGCGACAAAGCCGCCACGGCCGCGCCCGCCACCGACTACGGCCGGCTGAAGGTCGTCCCCGTACGCCACCCCTGGCGCTGGGTCGCCATCGCCGCGACCGCGGTGCTGCTCGCCCAGTTCGTCCACGGCCTGGTCACCAACGCAGGCTGGGAGTGGGAGGTGTTCGGCGAGTTCTTCACCGCCGACGTCATCCTCAAGGCCGTCTGGACGACCCTCCAGCTCACCTTCTACGGCACGGCGCTCGGCTTCGCCCTCGGAATCATCCTGGCCTTCATGCGGCTGTCGCAGAGCCGGTTCCTGAAGACGGTGGCCTTCGGCTACATCTGGGCGTTCCGCTCGATCCCGCTGATCGTGCAGCTGCTGTTCTGGTTCAACCTGGCTTATCTGTACAAGGAGTTGCAGTTCGGCGTCCCCTTCGGGCCGGGCTTCTTCTCCTTCGACACGATGGGCCTGGTCGGCGCGATGAGCGCGGCCGTCCTCGGGCTCGCCCTGCACCAGGCCGCGTACGCCGCGGAGATCGTGCGCGGCGGTGTACTCGCCGTCGACACCGGCCAGTTGGAGGCCGCGGCCGCGCTCGGTATCCCGCGCCTGCGGCAGATCCGCCGGATCGTGCTGCCGCAGGCGATGCGCTCGATCCTGCCGAACGCGGCCAACGAGGTCATCTCCCTCTTCAAAGGCACCTCGATCGTCTCCGTCATGGCGATCGGCGAACTCTTCTACCAGGTGCAGGTCATCTACGGCCGCAACGGCCGCGTGGTGCCCCTCCTCATGGTCGCCACCGCCTGGTACATCCTCCTGACCAGTGCGCTCTCCGTACTCCAGTACTACGTGGAGCGCCACTTCGCGAAAGGCACGACCCGATGAGCGCCCCCGCTTCCGTCCCCGCGCCCGCTCCCATGGTCGACATCAAGGCCGTCCACAAGAGCTTCGGAACGCTCGAAGTGCTGCGCGGCATCGACCTGGAGGTGCGGGCCGGCGAGGTCACCGTCGTGCTCGGCCCGTCCGGCTCCGGCAAGTCGACGCTGCTGCGCACCATCAACCACCTGGAGAAGGTCGACAGCGGCTGGATCAGCGTCGACGGAGCGCTCGTCGGCTACCGCCGCTCCGGCGACAAGCTGTACGAGCTGCGCGAGCGCGAGATCCTCAAGCAGCGCACGCACATCGGCTTCGTCTTCCAGAACTTCAACCTCTTCCCGCACCTCACGGTCCTGGAGAACGTCATCGAGGCGCCCGTCGCCGCGCTCAAACGGCCCCGCGCCCAGGCGACCGAGAGCGCCCGCACGCTCCTCGACCGGGTCGGGCTCGCCGACAAGGCCGACGCCTACCCCCGCCAGCTCTCCGGCGGCCAGCAGCAGCGCGTCGCCATCGCCCGCGCTCTCGCCCTGGAGCCGAAGCTGCTGCTCTTCGACGAGCCGACGTCCGCGCTCGACCCGGAGCTGGTCGGCGAGGTCCTCGACGTCATCAAGGACCTGGCGCACCAGGGCACCACGATGATCGTCGTCACGCACGAGATCGGCTTCGCGCGGGAGGTCGCCGACACCGTCGTCTTCATGGACGAGGGCCGCATCGTCGAGCAGGGCGCCCCCCGCGACGTACTGGACGCCCCGCGCGAGGAGCGCACTAAGGCGTTCCTGTCGAAGGTCCTCTGAGCTCCCCCCCCTCAACTCACTTACGCAGCACCCTCTTTAGGAGTACGCCCATGCTGTCCCGTCGCACCCTCGCCGCCTCCGTCGCCGCGCTCGCCGTCGCCCCGCTGCTCGCCGCCTGCGGAGGTGACAGTGACGCCTCCACGAGCAGCGGCAGCGGCGGCACCAAGAAGGTCGGCAACATCAACATCGGCCCCGACCAGAACCGCATCCGCGGCAAGAAGGTCGACAAGATCGCGGCCCTGGTGCCCGCGGCGATCCGCAAGCGCGGCACGCTGCGGCTCGGCGGCAGTGCCGACGCCTCGCCACCGCTCGGTTTCTTCGCCACCGACGACAAGACCCGGATCGGCTCCGAACTCGACATCGCCACGCTCGTCGCCGACACCCTCGGTCTCAAGCCCCAGCAGGAGCAGGTGAGTTGGGAGAACCTCTTCGTCGGACTCGACAGCGGGAAGTTCGACGCGGTGTTCTCCAACGTGACGGTCACCGAGGAGCGCAAGGAGAAGTACGACTTCGCGACGTACCGGCTCGACAACATCGCGTTCGAGGCGAAGAAGGGCACGAGCTGGCGGGTGAAGGGACCCAAGGACGTCGCGGGCAGGACCATCGCCGTCTCCTCCGGCACCAACCAGGAGAAGATCCTCGTGGACTGGAGCAAGGAGAACGAGAAGGCAGGCCGGAAGCCCGTCACCATCAAGTACTTCCAGAAGGACACGGACTACTACCTGGCGCTCCAGTCCGGCCGCATCGACGCCTACCTCGGCCCGAACCCGTCCGCCGCCTACCACGTGGCGTCCGCCGGACAGTCCCAGATCATCGGCACCGTCTCGGGCGGCGGCGACCTGGTGCAGGGCAAGATCGCGGCGACCACGAGGAAGGACAGCGGGCTCGTCGACGCCTACGCCGCCGCCCTGGACCACGTGATCGAGGACGGGTCGTACGGGCGGGTGCTGAAGCGCTGGGACCTGTCGAGCGAGGCCGTGCCGAAGTCCGAGATCAACCCCAAGGGCCTGCCCAAGCCGTAGGCCCAGCGGGTCGCCGCGCCCCCGCGTGCTCGCCAACCCGACTGTCCTGCCGAAAGGTTCACCCACCCATGACCAGTAAACCCGGCCGGGGCCTGCCGCATCTCGCCGCGGCCGTCGACCTGCCCGGCACGTACGACGCCGAGCCCTACCTCCAGCTCGCCCGGCTCGCCGAACACGGCGCCCTCGACTTCGTCACGCTCCACGACAGCTTCGGCACGGCGGGCCCCGACAGCCTCTCCGTGCTGTCCAGGATCGCCCCGCGGACCTCCCGGGTCGGGCTCGTGCCGACCGTCACCACCACCCACACCGAGCCCTTCCACGTGCAGGCCGCCGTCGCCACGCTCGACTGGGCGAGCCGCGGCCGGGCCGGCTGGCGCCCCGACGTCTCGCTCGGCGACGACGAGGCACGCCTCTTCGGGCGCAGGCACGCTGCCGCGCCCGCCGACCTGTGGCAGGAGGCCGGCGAGGTCGTCGACGCGGCACGCCGGTTGTGGGACAGCTGGGAGGACGACGCCGAGATCAGGGACGTCGCCACGGGACGGTTCGTCGACCGCGGCAAGCTGCACCACGTCGACTTCGAGGGGCGTACGTTCTCCGTGCGCGGCCCGTCCATCGTGCCGCGCCCGCCGCAGGGCAACCCCGTCGTCGTGGTCGACGCCACCCAGCCGTACGCGTACGACGTCGCGGCCCGGCACGCGGACGTCGCCCTCGTCGGCGTCGCGGATCCCGCCCAACTGGCCGACGTGCGGGCCGGTTTGCGGCGCAGGGCCGTCGAGCACGGCCGCGACCCCGAGGCGCTGCGCGTCCTCGCCGCCCTGCGGATCGACCTCGGCGGCGGCGAGCACGCCGCCCAGCCGGGGCACGGCGGCGGCCCGCTGCCCACCGAGGACGGTCCGCTGTACCGCGGCGGCCCCGTGGACCTCGCCGAACTCATCACCGACTGGCACCGCTCCGGCGCCGCCGACGGCTTCCACCTGACGCCGCTCGACCCGCGCCGCGACCTGGAGCGCCTGGTCAACGGGACCGTGCCACTGCTCCAGCACCGCGCGCTGTTCCGCACGTTCTACCCGGGCAGCACGCTCAGGGAGCACCTGGGGCTCGCCCGGCCCGCCAACCGGTTCGCAGCCCTCGCGGGGGACCCGGCATGACCTCGACCCGTACCGCACGCAAGCAGATCCATCTCGCCGCGCACTTCCCCGGCGTCAACAACACGACCGTCTGGGCCGACCCCCGGTCGAAGTCCCAGATCGACTTCACCTCGTTCGAACACCTCGCCCGCACCGCCGAACGCGGTCTCTTCGACTTCTTCTTCCTCGCCGAGGGGCTGCGGCTGCGCGAGCACAAGGGCCGCATCCACGACCTCGACGTGGTCGGGCGGCCCGAGTCGCTCACCGTCCTGAACGCGCTCGCCGCCGTCACCGACCGGCTCGGGCTCGCCGCCACGGTCAACGCGACCTTCAACGAGCCGTACGAGATCGCCCGCCGCTTCGCCTCCCTCGACCACCTCAGCGGCGGCCGCGCGGCCTGGAACGTGGTGACCTCCTCGGACGCCTTCACCGGCGAGAACTTCCGCCGCGGCGGCTACCTCGACCGCGCGGACCGCTACACCCGGGCCGCCGAATTCGTAGAGCTGACAAGGGAGTTGTGGGACGCGGGCACCGAGCGCCCGTTCCGGCACGACGGGCAGCACTTCACCGTCGAAGGGGAGTTCACCGTCCCGCGCCCGCCGCAGGGCCACCCCGTCGTCATCCAGGCGGGGGACTCCGACGAGGGCCGGGAGTTCGCCGCGTCCGCCGCCGACGTCATCTTCACCCGGCACGGCACCCTGGAAGCCGGACAGGTCTTCTACGCCGACGTGAAGGCGCGGCTCGCGAGGTACAGGCGCGAGCCCGACGACCTCAAGATCATGCCGGGCGTGACGGTCGTGCTCGGCGACACGGCCGCCGAAGCACAGGAGAAGGCGTCGGAGATCCGCCGCCGACAGGTCTCGCCGCAGAACGCGATCCTCGCCCTGGAACAGATCTGGGGCGTCGACCTGTCCTCGTACGACCCGGACGGTCCGCTGCCCGACTTCGACCCGGTCGTCGACTCCGGCCTGACCCAGGGGCGCACGCACCGCGGCGACGTGCTCACCCTCGCCGAGAAGTGGCGCACCCTGTCCCACGCCAAGGGGCTGTCCATCCGGCAGACCGTGATCGAGGCGAGCAGCCGGCAGTCGTTCATCGGGACGCCCGACGCGGTCGCCGCCGAACTCGACGCGTTCGTCCAGGGCGACGCCGCCGACGGATTCATCCTCGTACCGCATCTGACCCCCGGCGGGCTCGACGACTTCGTCGACGACGTCGTGCCGCTGCTCCAGGAGCGCGGCGCGTTCCGCACGGAATACGAGGGCACCACGCTCCGCTCCCATCTGGGACTGCGCACGCCCGCACCGCACCACGAAAGGACCCCGGCATGAGTGACGCCGCCGACCTCTGGAAGCAGTGGCACGAGGAGCGGACCGCCGCCGTCTCCGCGCCCTACGGCCCGCTCTCCCTCGCCGGCACGCACTGGCTCGACGACCATCCGGAGGGCCGACTTCCGGCCATCCCCGGACAGTGGCGCGCGGACGGCGACGCGCTCGTCCTCACCGCGAGCGCGGCCGACGGGCTCGCCGTGGAAGGACAGCAGGTCGACGGGGAGGTACGGGTCGCCGCCGACGCCACCGTGACGCTCGGCGAGCGGCACCTTGTCGCCATCGCGCGCGAAGGCCTGTGGGCCGTACGGGACTTCGACCCGGCCGCGCCCACCCGCAGGGCCTTCCAGGGAATCGACATCACCCCTTACGACCCGCGCTGGTCGGTCGAGGGACGCTTCACGCCGTACGAGAGCGCGCGCGAGATCCGCGTCGGGAACGCCGACGGCAAGGAGCGCGGGCTGGGGCTCGCCGGCGAGCTGACCTTCACGCTCGCCGGCCGGCGGCACACCCTGCGGGTGGCGCGGCAGGGCGACGGCCGGCTGTGGGCCGTTTTCGCCGACGCCACCAGCGGGACCAGCACCTTCCGGTTCCGCTTCCTGTATCCGCAGGCGCCCGACGAACAGGGCGGGACCACCGTCGACCTCAACCGCGCGGTGCTCCCCAATTGCGCCTTCGCCGACCACTTCATCTGCCCCTTCCCGCCCCCGGGCAACACGCTCGCCGTCGCGGTCGAGGCCGGGGAACGGAACCTGACGGCCCCGAATTCCGTCTGACCTGAGGAGCCGAGCCCCGACGGCGTACGGACCGTACGAGAGAAGCCGTCGGGGCAGGCCGCCGTGCATGGCCGAAGTCCGAAAGGCGCTCTTGCGGCGATCAGTTGACTCGTCGAATACTCCCGGACAGCGCTTGTCAGGGGCACGGCGTGTTCGGAATCCGGGCTTTCGCCGTGCCACCTGGCTGCGCCTCACGGGCCCCAACCCCACGTGGGCCCCCGACTTCCCTCGGGAGGAACGAGCAGTGAGGATCAAGCGCACCACCCCTCGCAGTGGCATAGCGAGACGGACCCGGCTGATCGCCGCGGGTACCGGCTTCCTTGCCGCGGCCGCTTTCGCCGCACCCTCGGCGCACGCCGCCGAAACCCCCCAGGCCTTCAGCGCCGCCGAACTCACCCAGACCAGTGATGCGGTGCGTGGCGCCGACATCGCCGGTACGGCGTGGGCCGTCGACGCGAAGACCAAACAGGTCGTCGTGACCGTGGACTCCACGGTCTCGCAGGCCGAGATCAACAAGATCGAGAAGGAGGCCGGAGCCACCGCGGGAGCGCTCAAGATCGAGCGCACGGCCGGCACCTTCAAGAAGCTGATCTCGGGCGGCGACGCCATCTATGCGAGTAGCTGGCGCTGCTCGCTGGGCTTCAACGTCCAGGACAACAGCGGGAACTACTACTTCCTGACCGCCGGGCACTGCACCGACGGCGCGGGCACCTGGTGGTCCAACTCGGGTCACACGACGACCCTGGGCACCACCTCGGGGTCCAGCTTCCCGGGCAACGACTACGGCATCGTGCGATACACCAACAGCTCGGTGGCCAAGTCCGGCGCGGTCGGCAGCCAGGACATCACGAGCGCGGCCACGCCGTCCGTGGGCACGACCGTCACCCGGCGCGGTTCCACCACCGGCATCCACAGCGGTAGGGTCACCGCACTGAACGCCACCGTCAATTACGGCGGCGGCGACGTCGTGTCCGGTCTCATCCAGACCACCGTGTGCGCCGAGCCCGGCGACTCCGGCGGTCCGCTGTACGGCGGGACGACGGCGTACGGTCTGACGTCCGGCGGCAGCGGCAACTGCACGTCCGGCGGTACGACCTTCTTCCAGCCGGTCACCGAGGCGCTCAGCGCGTACGGGGTGCACGTCTTCTGACCCCGTCGTCCGTGATCCCTCACGTACGATCCTGAACCGCAGCCAGCAGCGGGAGCCCCCGCCGGTCGATCCGACCGGCGGGGGCTTCTCTTGTCGGTCACCGTGGTCCGGCCCTCCCGTTGCTCCCCTGACGGGGCTACCGTCGAAGCAGAGGTCTGTCGCGCCCACTTCGGACCCTGGGGGGCCGTGCGATGGTGGAGGAACTGGTGGCGGCGGGAGTGGCCGTCGTCTGCGCCGGATCGGTGTACGGGATGGCTGCGGCGCGGGTCGTCAGGCAGTACGAGCGGGGGGTGGTCTTCCGCCTCGGCCGCCTCAAACCGGCGGTGCGCGGACCCGGGTTCACGATGATCGTGCCGTTCGTGGACAAGCTCCGCAAGGTCAACATGCAGATCGTGACGATGCCCGTGCCCGCGCAGGACGGCATTACGCGGGACAACGTCACCGTGCGGGTGGACGCCGTCATCTACTTCAAGGTCGTCGACGCCGCCGAGGCCGTGGTGCAGGTGGAGGACTACCGGTTCGCGGTTTCGCAGATGGCGCAGACCTCGCTGCGTTCGATCATCGGCAAGAGCGACCTCGACGATCTGCTGTCGAACCGCGAAAAGCTCAACCAGGGCCTGGAGTTGATGATCGACAGCCCGGCCATCGGGTGGGGCGTACAGATCGACCGGGTCGAGATCAAGGACGTGTCGCTGCCGGAGACCATGAAGCGGTCGATGGCCCGGCAGGCCGAGGCGGACCGCGAGCGGCGGGCCCGCGTCATCAACGCCGACGCCGAGCTGCAGGCGTCGAAGAAGCTCGCCGAGGCCGCCGGGGTGATGTCCGACCAGCCCGCAGCGCTCCAACTCCGCCTGTTGCAGACGGTGGTGGCGGTCGCCGCCGAGAAGAACTCGACACTCGTCCTGCCGTTCCCCGTGGAGCTCCTGCGGTTCCTGGAGCGGGCCACCCCCGGCGACGCGGGGCGCGCCGCGCAGGCCACCGTCCAGCAGCTGACGGAGCTGGACAGAGAGCCCCGGGGCGGGGTGCCCGGCGCCGCGGAGCCTCCGGCCGTGGACGGGGATGCGCCGTAGCGGCGCTTTCACACCGGCGATTTTCGGACAGGACTAGGCCTTACCCTCAGCCAGCCACTCTGTGCACAGGGTGTTTGCAATGGGAACCGACATGGGCGGGGCGGGGGCACTCAAGTGGTGAGGGGCGCATGGGGGTTCTCGGACGCGCGTCCTGAAGTCGACCTTGTGTGCTCCCTGTGACGGTCGGGATAGTGGGCGCGTCAGCCTCACGGATCCGGCCCACCCCCACATCGGGCCTGTTCCCAACCCCCCACAGGAGGCAGTGAGTTGAAGCACCGACGCATACCCAAGCGGCGCGTTGCCGTGGCCGGAGCGGGCATCGCCGCCCTGGCAGCCGCGGGCATCACCTTCCAGACTGCGAACGCGAGCACCGAGACGCCGAACGCGGCGCCCCGGACCCTCTCCGTCGCGAAGGCCGGAAACCTCGCCTCTGCTCTGACGAAGAACCTCGGCGCGGATACGGCGGGCAGCTACTACGACGCCAAGGCCAAGAACCTCGTCGTCAACGTGCTGAACCAGGACGCCGCGCAGGCCGTCCAGGCGGCCGGAGCCCGGGCCAGAGTCGTGGAGAACTCCCTCTCCGCGCTCAAGAGCGCCCGGACGACCCTCAAGAGCGACGCCACCATCCCGGGTACCTCCTGGGCCACCGACCCCGCGACCAACAAGGTCGTCGTCACCGCCGACCGCACGGTCAAGGGCGCGGCCTGGGACAAGCTGGGCAAGGTCGTCGACGGCCTCGGCTCCAAGGCCGAACTCCAGCGCACGCAGGGTGAGTTCAAGCCCTTCATCGCGGGCGGTGACGCCATCAGCGGTGGGGGCGGTCGCTGCTCCCTCGGCTTCAACGTGGTCAAGGGCGGCCAGCCGTACTTCATCACGGCGGGCCACTGCACCGAGGCGATCTCCAGCTGGTCCGACTCCAGTGGCCAGGAGATCGGCACGAACGAGCAGTCCAGCTTCCCGGACAACGACTTCGGTCTCGTGAAGTACACGGCCGACGTTCCGCACCCCAGCGAGGTGAACCTCTACAACGGTTCCGCGCAGCAGATCACCCAGGCCGGCGACGCGACCGTCGGCCAGAAGGTGACCCGCTCCGGGTCCACCACCCAGGTCCACGACGGCACGGTGACCGGCCTGGACGCCACCGTGAACTACGGCAACGGCGACATCGTCAACGGCCTCATCCAGACCGACGTCTGCGCCGAACCCGGTGACAGCGGCGGTTCCCTCTTCGCCGGTGACACGGCGCTCGGTCTCACCTCCGGCGGCAGCGGCGACTGCACCTCGGGCGGCGAGACGTTCTTCCAGCCGGTACCGGAAGCGCTCTCCACTTTCGGGGCGGAAATCGGCTGACCCGCAGTTTCGCACCCCGCCCCCGCAAAAGCGGGGGCGGGGCTTTTTCGGATATTCTTGTGAAAGCGTTCACAAGCGTTCACAAGCACTCAAGGGGCTAAGGTCCAGCCCTGTTCCGGCAGGTGAGAGCGGGTATCGGGTGATCCTTCGGTACCCCGTCGGGACTTTCTCCCTGTGGGCTGAGGCCCTTTTCCGCCCGCTGAGCCGACCGTATAGGTGTGGAATTTAACCATCAGCGAAAAGGTCGTGGAAAAGGGAGCCTGCCGTGGAAACCGAGGGCAAGGTCGACGAACTGGTCGCGCGTGCGCGGGCGGCGCTCGCCCGGTTCGAGACGTTCGACCAGGAGCAGGTGGACCACATCGTCAAGAAGGCGTCGCTCGCGGCGCTGAGCCACCACGGTGAGCTGGCGAAGGCGGCCGTCGAGGAGACCGGGCGCGGTCTGTTCGAGGACAAGGCGGTCAAGAACCTCTTCGCGTGCGAGCACGTCGTGAACTCGATGCGCGGACTGCGGACGGCCGGTGTCATCGCCCGCGACGAGATCAACGGCATCACCGAGATCGCCGAACGGGCTCCGAGGTCACCCCCTTCGCGGTCATCTCGGACCCGGCCGCCGCCCAGAAGTACCCCCTCGCCGACTACGCGCTCACCCCGGACGTCGCGATCGTCGACCCGATGCTGCCGATGCACCTGCCGCCGGCCGTCACCGCCGACTCCGCATTCGACGCGCTGACCCACGCCACCGAGGCGTACGTCTCCGTCTACGCGAACGACTTCACCGACGGCCAGTGCCTCCAGGCGATCAAGCTCATCTTCGAGAACCTGGAAGCGTGCGTGACGGACGGCGCGAAGAACCCCGGGGCGCGCGCGAAGATGCACAACGCCTCCACCATCGCGGGCATGGCCTTCGCGAACGCCTTCCTCGGACTCGTCCACGCCATGGCGCACACCCTCGGCAACACCTTCCACGTCGCCCACGGCCGCACCAACGCACACTGCTGCTGCCCCACGTCATCCGGCACAACGGCACCGTCACCCACAAGGCCACCCCCTGGCCGAAGGCCGAGACGTACCGGGCCCCCGAGCGGTTCCAGGAGATCGCGCGGATGCTGGGCCTGCCGGCCGCGACCCCGGCGGAGGGCGTGGAGTCGTACGCCAGGGCCGTCGAGGCGCTGCGCGACCGCTGCGGCGTCCCCGCCTCCTTCCAGGCCGAGGGCGTCGACGAGCGGACGTTCATCGAGGCGCTGCCTCAGCAGGCCATGAACGCGTACGCCGACCAGTGCGCGCCCGCCAACCCGCGGATGCCGATGATCGACGACATGCGGCAGCTGATGCGGCAGGCGTACTACGGAAACTCCGAGGGCGTCCCGCAGTTCTGAGCGGTTCCGAGCGGTCGCGGTCCGCGGGTCACCGCTTCGGCCAGTGCCACAGCGGTTCGTCCGGCAGGCCCTCGCGCCCCGCCACCGCCGTCCGGCCGGACTCCTTGACCAGTTCGATGGAGTCGAGGTCGACGCGGTGGCGGGGCGCGCCGCGTTCCAGGGCGTCCGCGAGCGGCCGGGCGTGCGTGACCACGACGACCTGGGAGTTCTTGGCCGCGGCGAGGATCAAGTGGGCCAGCGGGTCCAGGAGTTCGGGGTGCAGGCTGGTCTCCGGCTCGTTCAGGACGAGGAGTTCGGGCGGGCGCGGGGTGAGCAGCGCGGCCGCCCAGAGGAGATAGCGCAGGGTGCCGTCGGAGAGCTCGGCGGGACCCAGCGGGCGCTTCAGACCGCGGGCTGAGCTGGATCTCGAACCGGCCGCCGCTGTCGGCCACCCGGACCCGGCTGCCGGGGAACGCGTCCGCGACGGCCTCGTCGAGCGCCGCGTCGTCGCCGGTCTCCCGGATGGTCTGCAGGGCGGCGGCCAGGTCGGCGCCGTCGGGGGAGAGGACCGGGGTGCGGGTGCCGACGCGCGCCGCGCGGGCGGGCGCCCCGGCGTCGGTGCGTACATGGTCGTAGAACCGCCAGGAACGGATCAGCTCGCGCAGCCGGAGCAGATCCGGGGCGAGCCCGGGGTCGGCGAGCTCGCTCAGCATGCTGTCGTACGGGCGAAGCCCCTGGGTGCGGTGCCAGCTGCCGTCGGCGGCGCGGGTGCGCACCGCGGGGCCCGCGCGGTCGCACAGCAGGGCGGCGGGGCGCAGCACCGGTCCCGCCCAGGTGCACTCCCGCTTGATCTCCGGGTCGAGGGCGAACAGGGAGGGGGCGCCGCCCGGTCCGGCGCCGCTGGAGGAGGGCAGTCCGAAGTCGACGGCGTACCCGAACGCGTCGCCCGCGAAGCCGAGCCGCAGGCCCACCGGGCCGGTGTCGCGCTCGCCCGCCCAGAGCACCGAGGGAAGCCCGCCCTCGTGCGCGAGCGCGGCGACGGCCCCGCCGCGGGCCGCTTCGGCGAGCAGCCGCAGCGAGCGGTACAGGCTGGACTTGCCGGTGCCGTTCGCGCCGGTGATCACGGTGAGGCGGCCGAGCGGGACGATCAGACGGCGCAGGGAGCGGTAGTTCTCGACGGCGAGGGTCGTGAGCACGGAGCCTCCCGGACGGGTCTGCTTCGAGGCGTACTGCGAGATCTCCTACGACGTCACGACTCGACGGGGTCCGGCGGCGCCAGGAAGCGGCCCATCGGCAGTACCGGGCGGCCCCAGGTCGACGCCATGAGCTGGCCGGCGAGCAGATACAGCGCGCCGAGCGTGGCGCCGAGCCCGAACCAGCCCGCGACCCGGTTCCAGCCGACCAGGCCCGTGAAGCCGTTGCACGTCATCGCGACGAAGACGACAAGGACGCAGCTGAAAGTCAGCAGCAGGACCAGGTGGATGCGCCAGCTCGCCAGCCACAGCACGAAGACCACGAACACCCAGGGGAGCGTGAACAGGCCCATCGCGTCGCCGTGCAGCGACGGGTCGAGCGACGGCAGCACCCACAGGAGCATCAGCGCCTTCGCCATCCAGAACAGGCCGAAGCCGCCGAAGACCGTGGCGTGCCAGGTGTCGCCGCGCTGCACCTGGAACAGGCCCGCGAGCAGTTGCGCGAGACCGCCGATGAAGAAGCCGACCACGGGCACGTCGGCAGCCGCCAGTTTCTCGGGGAAGACCCCCGCGTCGATGCCGGTGGCGATCATCGTGACGACGATGAAGCCGGTCAGCCCGAGCGGGCCGAGCTGGGCCTGGGCGGTCGGCTCCATGCGCTTGACGGAGACGGCCTGGGCGGCAGGGCCCGAGCGGTTGAGGAAGCTCACGAGGCCACGCCGACGTGCGTCGACCCGTCCTCCGCCGCCCCGCCGCGCCGAGTACCGCTGCGCCTCTTCTCGCGCAGGCCGGGCAGCAGCAGCGTCACCACGACGCCGACCACCGCCCACGCCGAGAGGACCAGCAGGGACTTCGTGACGGCGTTGCCGTCGAAGTAGGCGATCGAACGGGCCGCCCAGGTGCCCGCGCCCGGCGGCAGCCAGGGCCCGATGGCCTGCCAGAACGGCGGCAGCATCGGCAGCGGGAACGCGCCGCCCGCGCTCGGGTTGCCCGCGACGACGATCAGCAGCACGGCCAGCCCGATGCCGACGATGCCGGTCAGCTCCTCCAGGGCGAGCGTGATCGCGCCGACCGCGAAGGTGACGAGCGCGCCGAGCCCGGCCAGGGCCCAGAAGGAGCCGGGCAGCGCGCCGAGGATCGAGTCGCCGATGATGAGCGAGCCGCCGATGCCGCCGACGATCGAGACGATCGCCATGGTGCCGAGCCGGATCGCCGCGCGCTGCGGGTTCGCGGCCTTGGACCCGGCGCTGATCGACATGATCGAGGCACACAGATACCCGCCGACGCACCAGCCGACGACGAGATAGAAGGACGAGAGACCGTCGAAGTCCTGGGCGGAGGCCGGTGCCACGTCGACCGTCCGCACGGTCCGTCGCTCCGCGCCGTCGACCTTGGTGGCGAGCGTCTCCAGGGCGTTCGCCAGGACGGTGCCGCCGCCGGACGCGACGAGCAGGGTGTCCTTGCCGCCCCGCGGGTCGAGGATCAGCGCGCCGTCGATCTTCCTGTCCATGATCTGCTGCCGCGCCGTCTTCTCGTCGGCGACCACGCGCGGATCCAGCGGGGAGCCCGGCAGTTTCGCCAGCCGCTGCTCGGTCTGCTGGGCGGCGGCCGGAGCCGGGGCCGCGACGCCGAACGGCACGTCCTTCGGCTTCGGATTGTGCAGCGCCCCCACGTACGAAGCGATGAACAACAGCTGCAGGGCGAGTACGCCGATGACGAGCAGCGCGGCGCGGGGAGTGACGGCGTTCCTGAACTCATCGGCGAACTTCATGCCCCCCACGGTCCGGCGGGGGGCCACGTCCCGCAGGCGGGGTGGGCCGAACGAGTACCGCCCACCCATCGTCGTACAGATGTTCGAAACTTGGTCTATGGTGGAGGTGGGGAAGGTGAGATCCGATTGGCTCGAGGTGTGCTGGAGGTGCGTGTGCCGGGCTTCACGCATCTGCACACCGTGTCCGGGTTCTCCGTGCGCTACGGCGCGTCCCACCCGGAGCGGCTGGCCGAACGCGCCGCCGAGCGCGGCATGGACGCCGTCGCCCTCACCGACCGGTCCACCGTCGCCGGCACTGTTCGATTCGCCAAGGCGTGTGCCAAGCACGGGGTGCGGCCGCTGTTCGGTACGGAACTCGCGGTCGGGAACCCCGAGCGCGGCGACCGGCGCCGGGCACCCGTGCGCGGCGGCGCCTTCATCGACGAATCGACACCCAGGGTCACCTTTCTCGCCCGGGACGGGGCGCGCGGCTGGGCCGAGCTCTGCCGCATGATCACCGCCGCGCACGCCGAGGACGCCCGGGACGCCCGGCTGCCGTGGGAGGAGAACCATGGGACCGGCCTCACCGTGCTGCTCGGGCCCGCCTCCGACGTGGGCCGCGCACTCGCCGCCGGACGCCCCGACAAGGCGGCCGGCCTGCTCGCCGCCTGGCGCGACATCTACGGCGACGACCTGCGCCTCGAAGCCGTCCACCACGGAAGGCGGGGGACCGGCCCCGGCTCGCTGCGGCTCGCCGCCCGCACCGTCGGCTTCGCCGCCGAGCAGGGGGTGCGCCCCGTCCTCAGCAACGACGTCCGCTACGCCGACCCGGGCGCGGGCCCCGTCGCCGACGTCCTGGACGCCGCGCGCCGCCTCGTGCCCGTCGACCCGGCCAAGGAGCTCGACAGTGGCGAACGGTGGCTGAAAGACGCCGACGCCATGCTGCGCGAGGCCGAGCGGGTCGTGGAGGCGGCCGGCTTCCGCCGCGACACCGCCCACCGGCTGCTCGAACAGACCCGGTCCACGGCCGACGCCTGCCGCGTCGACCCCGAGGGCGACCTCGGCATCGGCTCCGTGCGCTTCCCCGAACCGCACCTCGTGGGCGCCGGGCGGCGCACCGCGCACCGCGTCCTCGCCTCCCGCGCGACGGCCGGCCTGGTCCGCCTCGGCCACACGGGCGACCGCGCCTACTGGGAGCGGCTCCACCGTGAGCTGGACATCATCGCGCACCACGACTTCGCCACCTACTTCCTGACGGTCGCTCAGGTCGTGGACGACGTACGGGACATGGGGATCCGGGTCGCGGCGCGCGGATCGGGCGCCGGGTCGCTGGTCACCTACGCGCTCGGCATCGCCAACGCCGACCCCGTCGAACACGGCCTGCTGATGGAGCGCTTCCTGTCCGAGCGGCGCTATGTGCTGCCCGACATCGACCTCGACGTCGAGTCTGCGCGCCGCCTGGACGTCTACCGCGCGATCCTCGACCGGTTCGGCGCCGAGCGCGTCGCCACCGTCGCGATGCCGGAGACCTACCGGGTGCGGCACGCGATACGTGATGTCGGCGCGGCCCTGTCCATGGACCCCGCCGACATCGACCGCATCGCCAAGGCGTTCCCGCACGTCCGGGCCCGCGACGCCCGCTCGGCCATGGCGGAACTGCCCGAACTCCGGCAGATCGCCGGGGAGTTCGGGGACAGGCCCCGGCTGTGGGAACTGGTGGAGGCGCTCGACGCGCTGCCCCGCGGGGTCGCCATGCACCCGTGCGGCGTGCTGCTCTCCGACGCCTCCCTGCCCGCCCGCACACCGACCGTGCCGACCAGCGGCGAGGGCCTGCCCATGGCGCAGTTCGACAAGGAGGACGTGGAGGACCTCGGGCTGCTCAAGCTGGACGTGCTCGGCGTGCGGATGCAGTCGGCGCTGGCGCACGCCGCGGGAGAGATCGAGCGCGCGACCGGTACCCCCGTGGACATCGACGCGGTGCCGCAGGGGGACCCGGCGACGTATCGGCTCATCAAGTCCACCGAGACGTTGGGGTGCTTCCAGATCGAGTCGCCGGGGCAGCGGGATCTGGTGGGGCGGCTGCAGCCCGCCACCTTCCACGAC
Organism: Streptomyces sp. NPDC050264; assembly: GCF_040655895.1. Lineage (NCBI taxonomy): Bacteria > Bacillati > Actinomycetota > Actinomycetes > Kitasatosporales > Streptomycetaceae > Streptomyces > Streptomyces sp. NPDC050264. Next base: position 276,616 of record NZ_JBFAKV010000010.1, on the reverse strand, counting down.
CTGGTCGTGGACATCTCCCTGTTCCGCCCCGGGCCCGTCGCCGCCGACATGGTGCGGCCGTTCATCGAGGCGCGGCACGGCCGGGCGCCGGTCCGCTACCCGCACCCGGACCTGGCGGAGGCGCTGGAGGAGACGTACGGCGTCGTCGTCTTCCACGAGCAGATCATCAAGATCGTCGACATCATGACGGGCTGCGGGCGCGACGAGGCCGACCGGGTGCGGCGCGGGCTGTCCGACCCCGAGTCGCAGGGACGCATCCGGTTCTGGTTCGCGCAGCACGCGGCGGTGCGCGGCTATGACGCCGACACCATCGCGCGGACCTGGGAGATCGTGGAGGCGTTCGGCAGTTACGGGTTCTGCAAGGCGCACGCCGTGGCCTTCGCCGTCCCCACCTACCAGTCGGCGTGGCTGAAAACCCACCACCCGGCGGCGTTCTACGCGGGACTGCTCACGCACGACCCGGGGATGTACCCGAAGCGGCTGCTGCTCGCCGACGCGCGACGGCGGGGGGTGCCGGTGCTCCCGCTGGACGTGAACCGGTCCGCGGTCGCCCACCGTATCGAACTGGTGTCCGAGTCCGGCGGCTCCGCCGGCCCCATGGAGAAGTGGGGCGTGCGTCTCGCGCTCTGCGACGTGTACGGGATCAGCGCGGCGGAGGCCGCGCGCATCGAGGAGCAGCAGCCGTACGCCTCGCTGCTCGACTTCTGGGAGCGGGCCCGGCCGAGCCGCCCGCTCGCCACCCGGCTCGCCCAGGTCGGGGCGCTCGACGCGTTCGGCGCCAACCGCCGTGATCTGCAACTGCATCTGACGGAGCTTCAGCGCTCCGGGCAGGGCGCGCGCGGCGAGCAGCTGCCCCTGGCCGGCGGGCGGCGCACCGCCTCGGCCGGGCTGCCCGACCTCGGCGACACGGAACGGATCAGCGCCGAGCTGGGCGTGCTCGGCATGGACACGTCGCGCCACCTCATGGGCGACTACGAGCAGTTCCTGCGGGAGCTGGGTGTCGTGTCGGCGCGGCGGCTGCGGGAGGCCGAGCACGGCAGGACCGTGCTGGTGGCCGGGGCCAAGGCGGCCACCCAGACCCCGCCGATCCGCTCCGGCAAGCGGGTCGTCTTCACCACCCTCGACGACGGCACGGGCCTCGTCGACCTCGCGTTCTTCGACGACGCGCACGCCGCGTGCGCGCACACCGTCTTCCATTCCTGGCTGCTGCTGGTGCGCGGCACCGTGCAGCGGCGCGGGCCGCGCAGTCTGAGCGTCGTGGGCGCGGCGGCATGGAATCTCGCGGAGCTGACGCAGGTGTACCGCGAGAAGGGGCTCGACGAGGTGGCGCGGCGGATGGCCGCGCCCGGCCCCGAGGAGGAGACGGCCGCCCCGGACGGCGCCGACCGGCGGATCCGGCTCCCCAACGGGTACGAGATGCACCCGTGGGCCGACCTCAAGCCGGCCGGTGACGGAGTGCCGGGCAGTCATCGCAAGTTGTGGCACCAGAGTTCGGGAAGTGCGGGGTGAGCGCGGTGGACAGTGAACGCGAGAAGCGGGACGCAGAGTTGAGCGGGGAGCCGGGCGGTGTGCTGTGCGTGCGGTTCCTGCTGCCGCCCGCGGACGAGGCGCCCCTGCCCGGACTCCTCGCGCTGCTGGGCGAGTTCAGCCCGGCCGTCGAGGCGCTGCCGCCCGACACCGCGCTGGTCGACCTGCGCGGCGCCGTACGGTACTTCGGACGGGACGCGCGGCAGATCGCGTCCGTCATCCGGGTGCGGGCCGTCGCCCTGTACGACGTGGAGTGCGTGATCGGGGCCGGGCCCGGACCGATGCTCGCCCGGATGGCCGCACGCGGGGCCGCGACCGGCGTGACCGAAGTGGTCGGTGACGTAAGGGAGTTCCTCGCGGGGCGGCCCGTCGGCGCACTGCCCGGGATCGGCTCCGCGACCGCGCGGACGCTGTGCGAGTACGGGCTCGACACGGTCGGGCGGCTCGCCGCCGCACCGCTCTCCACGTTGCAGCGCCTCACCACGGCGCGCCTCGGGCGCGAGCTGCACGACAAGGCGCGGGGCATCGACCGCACCCGGGTCGTCCCGAACGCCGCCGCACGCTCCCTCGCCGCCGAACGCTCCTTCGTGCGCGACGAGTTGGACCCCTACCGGCACCGGCGCGCCCTGCTGTCCGCGGCCGACGAGGTGGGCGCCCGGATGCGGGACGAGGGGCAGGTGTGCCGCTCGCTGACCCTGACGGTGCGCTACGCCGACCGGTCCTCGACCGTACGCAGCCGGGTGCTCCCCGAACCGACCGCCCACTCCGTCGCCCTGGCGGGGGCCGCGTACCGGATGTACGAGGCGCTGGGGCTGCAGCGGGCCCGGGTGCGCGGTGTCTCCTTGCGGGCGGAGGGGCTCGGACCCGTCGAAGGCGCCTCGCGGCAGCTGACCTTCGACCCGGTGGACGAGCGGGCCCGGGTGCTCGAGGCGGTGGCCGACCGGGCGCGGGCCCGCTTCGGCCCCGGGGCGATCGTCCCGGCCTCGCTGGCCGCGTGAGACCTCAGGCGTTCGCCCGGGGCAGCGCGAGGCGCGGGCGGCCGAGGAGGCCGCGGCCGACGCGGTGCGGCCCTGGGCGGAGCGCCTGGGGGAGGGCGAGACCCGCGCGCTGTGCGAGCGGCTGACGGCGGTGGCGCCCAACGGACCTGTGCGACCCGCATGGTGACAACCCGTCAGAGTGGCTTCGCGCAACCACGCCGAGAAGTTTTTACCGACGCGTAACTTCACGCCTGTACTACCGGCGCGTAACTTGACGTGAGCACAGCAAGTTCCGTGCAGCCCCTGGCAACCTCCGCGCACCGCCCGTGCGCCCCCGAGTCACGCCCGTGCAACTCCCTTGAGCCGCAAGGAGATTCACGATGCTGCCCAAAAGCATGCTGCCCAGAAACAGCTGGCGGCGGGCGCTGCGCGCCGCGACCGTCGCCGCCGCGCTGTTCGCCGCCACCGCCACCCCCCTCACCGCCGCGCACGCGGCCACCGCGCCCACCAGCGGCTGGAACGACTACTCCTGCAAGCCGTCGGCCGCGCATCCGCGGCCCGTCGTCCTCGTCCACGGCACGTTCGGCAACTCCGTCGACAACTGGCTCGTCCTCGCGCCTTACCTGGTCAAGCGCGGTTACTGCGTCTTCTCACTGGACTACGGGCAGCTGCCCGGCGTGCCCCTCTTCAACGGGCTCGGGCCGATCGCGAAGTCCGCCGAACAGCTGGACGCCTTCGTCGACAAGGTGCGCGGCGCCACCGGCGTCGCCAAGGTCGACCTCGTCGGGCACTCGCAGGGCGGCATGATGCCGCGCTACTACCTGAAGTTCCTCGGCGGCGCCGCCGAGGTGAACGCGCTGGTCGGCATCGCGCCCGACAACCACGGCACGACCCTGAGCGGCCTGACCGAGCTGCTTCCCTACTTCCCGGGCGTGGAACCGCTGTTGACGCTCGCGACGCCGGGCCTCGCCGACCAGATCGCCGGATCCGACTTCGTCACGAAGCTCAACGCGGGCGGCGACACCGTGCCCGGCGTCCACTACACCGTCATCGCCACCAAGTACGACGAGGTCGTCACCCCGTACCGGACCCAGTTCCTCGACGGACCCGACGTGCGCAACGTCGTGGTGCAGGACCTCTGCCCCGTCGACCTCTCCGAGCACGTGACGATCGGCACCGTCGACCTCGTCGCCTACCACGAGGTCGCGAACGCCCTCGACCCCGCGCACGCCACCAGGACCGACTGCTTCAACTAGCAGGCGTGAGAGCACAGTTGAGGGCCGCCGCCTCCCGCAGGGCAGGGAGACGGCGGCCCCGTATCAAGGGTGCGGGTCAGCGGCTGTGCCGGCCGCCCGCCACCGCGCGGCGGCGCACCGAGGCGAACATGCCCGCCGCGCCGACCGCCAGGGCGGCCGCGCCGCCCATCGCGATGTACGCGGTGGTGGAGTCGCCGCCGGTCTCGGCGAGGTTCTCCGTGGTGCCCTGCGCGGCGAGCTGCTCGCCCGAACCGCCGCTCGTGCCGGCGTCGTCACCCGCGGTGTCGCCCGCGGCCGGGGACGCCGAGTCGTGGCCCTCGTGCGTCGCGGTGCCGTCGCCGCTCATGTCCATGCCGCTGTGGTCGACCGTCGACTTGTCGGCGTCCTCCGCGATCTGCTCGTCGGACGGCGTGGACGCCGCCGGAGCCGCGCCCGAGGCGGCGGAGCCGCTGCCGTCGTACGCCACGTCCGAGCAGGAGTAGAACGCCTCCGGGCTGTCCGACCGCTGCCAGATGCCGTAGATCAGCTGGCGGCCCGTGCGCTCGGGCAGCTTGCCGGAGAAGGTGTAGAAGCCGCCCTCGGCCGTCGGATCCGTGCTCGTCGCGACCGGGTTCTGCAGGTCCAGGTCGGACCAGGCCAGCGGCTTGGAGGCGTCGTAGCTCTGCTTCGTCATGTACAGGTTGAAGGTGCCCTTGTGCTGGGCGGTCACCTTGTACTTGAAGGTGTACGAGCCCGCCGAGACCTTCGTGGCGGGCCAGTCGTCGCGGGCCAGGTCCAGGCCCTTGAACTCGTCGGAGTTCGCCGAGCACAGCTTGCCGTCCGGGATGCGCTCCTGGGACTTGCCGCCGGCCTCGCCGTCCCGGATGCCGTTCCAGTCGTACAGGGCCTGCGAGCCGCCCGCGGCGACCGCCGCCTTGCACGCCGCCGACGTGGGGTTCTCGGCCCCCTCGGCGTAGCAGGCCGCGACCCGGCTGGCCGGGTCGCCGAGCGTGCCGTGCGCCGCGGCGGGCGTGGCGGACAGGACGGTGAGGGCGAGCGGGACGACGCCGGTGGCGGCGAGGGCGACGATTTTGCGGCGTTGGGGTATCCCCTGCTCGAACGTAGTGGAGAGCTTGGGGAAGGCCATGGGGAACTCCTTGATCGGCGGCACAGGGGTGGGGGGAGGTGCCGTTCGCTGCTGTGCCGAACGGACCCCGGTGACAGCGAAGTTAGCCCGGGAAATCGCGCCGATCGCCCCTTCCGGAGCCCCTGAGTGGATCTTTATGGCGCGCTTAAGGCCGGGCTCAGACTGTGCTCAGGCAGTCCACCGGTACCGGCGCTCGGGCCGCCCCGTGCCCCCGTAGCGGAGCGACACCCGGGCCCGGCCCGTGACGGCGAAGAACTCCAGGTACCGACGGGCGCTCACCCGCGACAAGGAGCCCGCCTCCAGGGCGCACTCCGCGGCCGACAGCCCCTCCGGGTGGGCGCGCAGGGTGCGCTCCACCAGCTCCGCGGTGTGCGCGGCCAGGCCCTTCGGAAGCTCCCGGGAGCCCGGCGGACGCGCCCCGAAGATCTGGTCGACGTCCTCCTGACGAGCCTCGCCGAGACCGTCGAGCCGCGCCCGCATCGCCGCCACGTGCCGCAACTGCTCCTGCAGAGCGGCCTGGTTGAACGGTTTGATGAGGTAGTGCAGCGCCCCGGCGCGCAACGCCGCCCGCACGATCTCCGCGTCCCGCGCCGCCGTGATGAACAGCGCGTCCACCGGCGCGCGCGAGGGGTCCCGCTCCTCCGCCGCCCGCAGCTCCCGCAGCACGTCGATGCCGTCCATGTCCGGCAGATACACGTCGAGCAGCACCAGATCGGGACGTACCGCATCGGCGGCGCGCAAAGCCTCCGCGCCGCTGTGCGCCACCCCGGCCACCACGAATCCGTCCAGCGCGGACACGTACCGGCTGTGCAGCTTGGCGACCATGAAGTCGTCGTCCACGACCAGCACCTTTGTCACTGGCGCAGGGTAGGTGCGCGACCACAAGGACCACAACGTTCCTTGCTTGCGGAAGAGAGACAGGCCGTCAACGCCTGGGCAACATGTGGGCCACCTCACAACCCGGAACCCCGTATCTCGACAGGTGGTGGCACCCGTGCGCCTGCGCACACCCCTCGCCCTGCTCGGGGCCGCGGCTCTCGTCCTGGTGGGTCCGCCGCTGCTCACCACGGGCAGCGGCGCCGACACCGGCACACAGATCCCCGGCCTGCGGCTCATGGTCCCCAACACGCCCGGCGGCGGCTACGACATCACCGCGCGCACCGCCGCGAAGAACGCCGAGGACGCCGGACTCACCCACAACATCGAGGTGTTCAACCTGCCGGGGGCCGGCGGCACCGTCGGTCTGACCCGGCTCGTCGGCGAACACGGCAACGGCAAGCTCGCCATGTCCATGGGCCTCGGCGTCGTCGGCGCCGCCCGCTCCAACCACGCACCGAAGACCCTCGCCGACACCACGCCCATCGCCCGCCTCACCGAAGAGGCGGACGTCGTCGTGGTCGCCAAGAACTCCCCGTACAAGGACATCGGGCAACTCGTCGACGCCTGGAAGAAGAACCCCGGGAAGCTGCCCGTCGGCGGCGGCTCGTCGCCCGGCGGCCCCGACCACCTCGCCCCGATGCTGATGGCGCGGGCCGCCGGCATCGCCCCCAAGAAGGTCAACTACATCCCCTTCGACGGCGGCGGCGAACTCCTCGCCTCCATCCTCGGCAACAAGGTCGCCTTCGGCGTCTCCGGCGTCGGCGAGTACCTCGACCAGATCAAGAGCGGCGAACTGCGCCTCCTCGCCGTCACCGGACCCGAGCGCGTCGCGGGCCTCGACGGCCCCACGCTCAAGGAGTCCGGCTACGACGTCGACTTCACCAACTGGCGCGGCATCGTCGCCCCACCCGGCCTCTCCGACACCCAGCGCTCCAAACTCACCGCGCTCGTAAGGAAGTTGCACGCCTCGAAGGAATGGAAGCAGTCCCTGAAGAAGAACGGATGGGACGACGCGTTCCTCGTCGGCGACGACTTCGGGACCTTCCTCGCCGCCCAGGACAAGAACGTCGTGTCCGTACTGAAGGAGCTGGGGCTGTGACGCTCACCGAGACCCCGGAACAGCCCCGGACCCGGCGTGCCTGGCTGCGCGACCACTCCGAACTCGGCGTCTGCGTCCTGCTGTCGGCGCTCGGCGCGCTCGTCCTCACCGACGCGCTCACCATGGACGTCGACCTCACCCAGCGCGGACCCGTCGGCCCGAAGACCGTGCCCGTCGTCGTCGGCATCGGCCTGCTCGTCGTCGCCGTCCTGCTCGCCGTCGACGTCCTGCGCGGCGGCCGCGGCGAGGCCGAGGGCGGCGAGGACATCGACCTGTCCGCACCCGCCGACTGGCGCACGGTCCTGCTCCTCGCCGGCGTCTTCCTCGCCACCGCCGTACTCATCGAACCGCTCGGCTTCCCCATCGCGGGCGCGCTGCTGTTCTGGGGCGCCGCGTACGCACTCGGCAGCCGCCACCTGCCACGCGACCCGCTGATCGCCGCCGGACTCTCCCTGCTCACCTACGCCGTCTTCAACAATCTGCTCGGCGTCCCCCTGCCGGGCGGCCCCCTGATGGGAGCGCTGTGACGCCATGAACGCCCTCAACTCCCTCATGGACGGCTTCGGTACCGCCCTCACGCCCATCAACCTGCTCTGGGCCGCGATCGGCGTCCTGCTCGGCACGGCCATCGGCGTACTGCCCGGGATCGGCCCGGCCATGGCGGTCGCCCTGCTCCTCCCGGTGACGTACGGACTCGAACCCACCGGCGCGTTCATCATGTTCGCGGGCATCTACTACGGCGCCATGTTCGGCGGCTCGACGACCTCCATCCTGCTCAACACCCCGGGTGAGAGCGCCGCCGTCGTCGCCGCCATGGAGGGCAACCCCATGGCGAAGGCCGGACGCGGGGCACAGGCCCTCGCGGCCGCCGCCATCGGGCACTTCGCCGGCGGCATGATCGGCACCGTCCTGCTCGTCGCGCTCGCGCCCAAGGTCGCCTCGCTCGCCGTCGACATCGGCGCGCCCGACTACTTCGCCATCATGGTCCTCGCGTTCATCGCCGTGACGTCCGTGCTCGGCTCCTCGCGCGTACGCGGCCTCGCCTCGCTCCTCATCGGACTCACCATCGGCCTGGTCGGCCTCGACCAGATGACCGGCCAACAGCGGCTCACCTTCGGCTCCTTGCAGCTCGCCGACGGCGTCGACGTCGTCATCGTCGCGGTCGGCCTCTTCGCGATCGGCGAAGCCCTGTGGGTCGCCGCGCACCTGCGCCGCACCAGCGGCGAGGCCATCCCCGTCGGCCGCCCCTGGCTCGGCAAGGCGGATGTGCGGCGCACCTGGAAGTCCTGGCTGCGCGGCCCGCTCATCGGCTTCCCGTTCGGCGCGATCCCCGCCGGCGGCGCCGAGATCCCCACCTTCCTCTCCTATGTCACCGAGAAGCGCCTCTCCCAGCACAAGGACGAATGGGGCAAGGGTGCCATCGAGGGAGTGGCGGGCCCCGAGTCCGCGTCCTCCGCGTCGGCCGCCGGCACGCTCGTCTCGATGCTCACGCTCGGCCTGCCGACAACGGCCGTCGCCGCGGTGATGCTGGCCGCCTTCCAGCAGTACGGCATCCAGCCGGGCCCGCTCCTCTTCGAACGCGAACCCGACCTCGTCTGGGGTCTCATCGCGTCCCTCTTCGTCGGCATGGTCCTGCTCCTCGCCCTGAACCTGCCGCTGGCCCCGGTCTGGGCGAAACTGCTGCGCATCCCGCGCCCCTACCTCTACGCCGGAATCCTCTTCTTCGCCGCGGTCGGCGCGTACGCGGTCGGCGGCGAGTCCCTGGACCTCGTCATCCTCCTCGTCATCGGCCTCATCGGCTTCGGCATGCGCCGCTACGGGCTGCCCGTCCTGCCCGCCGTCATCGGCGTCATCCTCGGCCCGAACGCGGAACAACAACTGCGCCGCGCCCTGCAGATCAGCGACGGGAGCGTCAGCGGGCTCGTCGACACCCCGTTCTCCGTGACGGTCTACGCCCTTGTCCTGCTCATCGTGGCCTGGCCACTGGCGAAGAAACTGCTGAAGAAGCCGGTGGTGCGGGGGAGGGGGAGTGACGTAGACAAGGCGGCATGAGCAGCGAACCCCATACGATCCGCCGCGCCGACGCGGCGGACGTACCGGCCGTCAAAGCCGTCACCGACGCGGCGTACCAGCCCTGCATCGCGCGCATCGGCGTCGTGCCCCAGCCCATGGAGGCGGACCACGCGGCGAACGTGGCGGCGGGCCGGGTGCACGTGACAGGGAACCCGGAGGTGATCGGCCTGGTCGTCGTCGAGGCGCGCCAGGACCATCTCTTCCTCGACAGCATCGCGGTCCACCCCGACGCCCACGGACAGGGAGTGGGCCGCGCCCTGCTCGCCTTCGTCGACGAGCACGCGCGCGCTTCGGGGCTGCCCGAAGTACGGCTCTGCACCAACGCGTCGATGGTGGAGAACCGGAGGCTCTATCCGCGGTACGGATACGAGGTCGTGGAGCGCCGGACCGACGGCCCCTACGACCGCATCCACTACCGCAAGCGTCTCACTCGCATCTGACCGTCCCGCCTACTCGTCGGGCCACCACGTCCTGCGCACATCCTTGCGGACCTCCGGACGCTCGCGCGCCGTCTCGGTCGCCTCTTCCCGCAGCCGGCGCGTGATGGTGCTCGCTCCGGTGGGCTTGTGCATGGTCACTCGGCGCATCGTGCCTCCTGTACCTACACGGGTTCCAACCTGCTGCCGTTGTAGACCTGTTCCCGGAGCGTTGCTCATCGAAGCGCAATTGTCAGTGGCGGTTGTCACGATGTGGGGATGACGCACTCACTGGGAAGCATCGAATGGGACGCGGCGGCGGCCGATTTCGACGACGAACCCGACCACGGCATGCGGGACCCCGAGGTCCGCGCCGCCTGGGCGGGGCGCCTCGCGGGCTGGCTTCCGCAGGCCCCCGGCGACCTCCTGGACCTCGGCTGCGGCACGGGTTCCGTGTCGCTCCTCGCGGCCGAGCGGGGACACCGCGTGACCGGCGTGGACTTCGCGCCGAACATGGTGGAGCGGGCCCGCCAGAAGCTCGCCGGGCATGACGCGGAGTTCCTGGTCGGGGACGCGGCGTCACCTCCCGTACCGGCGGCCTCGTACGACGCGGTGCTCGCCCGGCACGTGCTGTGGGCGCTGCCCGACCCGGCGGTCGCTCTGCGGCACTGGGTGACATTGCTGCGGCCCGGGGGGCGGCTCGTGCTGGTCGAGGGGGTGTGGGGCGAGGTGAGCCCCGCGGGGATACCGGCGACCCGGCTGGTCGGCCTGGTGCGGGACCTGGCCGACGACGTACGGCACGAGGAGTTGTCTCCCGACGCGCGGCTGTGGGGGAGAGCGGTGCGGGACGAGCGGTACGCGGTGGTCGCGACGGGACGCTGACCGGAAGGCGGCCGCTCAGCGCAGCAGCGCCGTGAACCTCCCGTCCCGCGCCAGCAGTTCGAGATCGTCCAGGGCCCGGGTCGCCGCTTCGGCTGCGGCCGGGTCCCGTTCGGTGAGGCCGCTCTGCGCGAACTCGTCCTCGTCCAGGCGGATCACCCGCGTGCCGTCGGCCGACACCCACAGGTCGAGGTCCAGGTCGACGGAGACGATGTCGCCGCTGTCGTCGCGGACCGCGGGGCGGGTGATGTCGCAGTACCAGCCCTTCAGCGTGCCGTCGCCCGACCTGACCTCCTTGATCGCGTACCAGCGGTCGCGCCAGTAGTGCTCCGTGAACACGTCGCCGGGCTCGAAGCGCACGAAGCCGAAGTCGCGCACGTCCTCGCCCGCCCAGTCGGCGCGCACGGCGACGTGTGCGCCGTCGTCGGACAGCAGCTCCGCGGGGTAACCGATCTTTGTGCGGCCCGCTTTGACGAGCCGCACGTTCACCACTTCACGGTGCACTTCAGGATCCGAGGGTGCGGACATGGCGGACCTCCGTCGCGTCGATTTCGTAGCCGAACCACCGGTTGATCGCGAGCATCGGCTCGTTGCCCGCGTCGTTGCCCGTGTACGCCACCGTGCAGCCGGCCGCGCGGGCGCGGTGCAGCGAGTCGTTCTTGGCGAGCTTGGCCAGGCCGCGGCCGCGCAGCGCGCGGGCCGTGCCGGTCATCCCGCTCGCGTAGCGGCCCTCGCCGTCCGTGTGGGCCAGGGTGAACGCGGCCGGGCGGCCGTCCACCACCGCCACCGTCGTCAGCGCGGGGTCGAGGAGCGGGTGGCGCCAGGTGTGCGTCAACCAGTGCTCGTGGTCGGCCGGTTCGGCCCCGATGTCGCCGGGCTCGTCGGCCGCGGTCTCCGCGTCCAGCGCGAACAGCGGGCGCGGATCCGCCGCGAAATCAGCCGCCGTGCGCAACTCGACGCCGGGTGGCGGCACTTGGAGGGGCGGCAACGCGTCGGCGGTCAGATCCAGACGCAGGAAGTGCGCGGAGCGGCTCCTGCGGTAGCCGTGGGCCGCCGCCCACGCGAGGTTCCGCGGACCGTCCAGGGACCAGCAGTGGACCCGCGTCGCACCGTGCCGGGCCAGATGCTCCTCGGCCGTCCGCAGCAGCAGGCCGCCCGCGCCACGGCTTTCACGGTCCGGGTGCACGTACACGTTGGCGTAGCCCTGGCCCGGCTCCGGGCTGTCGTACGCGAGACCGACCTGCGCCGTGCCGATCAGCTCACCGTCGCAGGCCACCGCGACCAGCTGGCGGTAGTGGGCGTCGGGGTGCGCGTGCGCCGCGTCGTGCGTGACCGACGCGGCCGTGGCGAGCATCCCGGGCAGACAGGTCCGACGGACCCGGGCGAAACCCTCGGCGTCCGCCGGGTCACCGGGGCGCAGAGCGCGGACGGTCACGGTCATGGGCGGCACGTTACGTGCCGCCCACGGCCGGGCGCCCCTCCTTTACGGCCGGCGCTGCGGGACGATCCGCGCTGCGGGACAATCGGGCGCGTGACCCTGAAGATCCGCATTGACGACAGCGCCGCCCCCTACGAGCAGGTGCGGGCCCAGATCTCCGAGCAGGCCAGGGCCGGGGCCCTGCCCGTCGGCTACCGGCTCCCCACCGTGCGCGGCCTCGCCGAGGAGCTCGGGCTCGCAGCGAACACCGTGGCCAAGGCGTACCGCGCCCTGGAGGCCGACGGGGTGATCGAGACGCGGGGGCGCAACGGCACACTGATCGCCGCCGCCGGGGACGCCGCCGACCGGGAGGCGTCGCTCGCGGCGCAGGCCTTCGCCGACCGGGTCCGGCGGCTCGGGCTCTCCGAGGAGGCGGCGCTGGCCGCGGCACGGGACGCGGTGCGCGCGGCGTACTCCTGAGGCGCGGGCTACAGGTACAACCCCGCTTCGGTGCCGCCCCGCTGGTCCGGCACCGCCGTCGGGGAGATGCCCCGGCGCAGCGCGTACAGCTCGGCCAGGGTCGCGCCCTCGCGGCCGAGACCCTCTTCCGTGCCCAGCCAGTTCGTGGCTTCGCGGCGGGTCAGCGGGCCCACCTCGATCCGGGCCATGCAGCGGCCGGGGCGGACCACGGCGGGGTGCAGGCGCTCCAGGTCCTCGTTGGTGGTGACCCCCACCAGCACGTTGCGGCCCTGGCCGAGCAGGCCGTCCGTCAGGTTCAGCAGCCGGGAGAGCGCCTGGCCCGCCGTGTGCTTGGCCTCGCCGCGGATCAGCTCGTCGCAGTCCTCCAGGAGCAGCAGCCGCCAGCGGCCGTTGGCCGTCCCGTCGTCCTCGCCGATCGCGATGTCCATCAGGTAGCCGACGTCGGAGAAGAGCCGCTCGGGGTCGAGCACGCAGTCCACCTGGCACCAGTCCCGCCAGGAGCGCGCCAGCGTGCGCAGCGCCGACGTCTTGCCCGTGCCCGGCGGGCCGTGCAGCAGGAGCAGCCGGCCCGCGATGTCCTCGGGCCGTGTCTTCATCAGCTGGTCCATGGCCTCGGCGACGGGTTCCGTGTAGTTGGACCGCACCTCGTCCCAGGTGCCCGCCGAGATCTGCCGCGTCGTACGGTGCGGGCCGCGCCGCGGCGACACGTACCAGAACCCCATGGTCACGTTCTCCGGCTGCGGTTCCGGCTCGTCGGCCGCGCCGTCCGTCGCCTGCCCGAGCACCTTCTCCGCCAGTTCGGGCGTCGTCGCCGTCACCGTGACGTCCGCGCCCCGGTTCCACCGGGAGACCAGCAGCGTCCAGCCGTCGCCGTCGGCGAGCGTCGCGCTGCGGTCGTCGTCGCGCGCGGAGCGCAGCACGCGGGCGTCCGGCGGCAGCAGCGTGGCACCGGAGCGGACCCGGTCGATGTTCACCGCGCGCGAGTGCGGCTGCTCGCCCGTGGCGAAGCGGCCCAGGAACAACGCGTCGACGACATCGGAGGGCGAGTCGCTGTCGTCGACGCCCAGCCGGACCGGCAGAGCGTCGAATGGGTTCGCAGACATGCCGCCATGATCCGGCACGAACGCGCGGCCCGCACGGGATTTCCGCAGCACGCCCCAGGCGTCCCGCGGTGAACCCTGTGACGATCCTGTGGCAACGGAAGCTGTTCCTCCGCCAACACGGCTCGTTACCCTTGCCCTTGATGGGACGTCATGGGTGGAATTCGGGGGCTCAGCGGTGGCGGATCACCGCCCTGATCGGTGTGGGGGTGGCCGTTTTGGCTCTGGTGCTGACGGTGATCAGCACCCTGCACGACAACACGGTGAACATCGCGGGCACCACGCCCGACGGCGACAAGGTGTACGGCACACCGGCCAAGCCGGCGAAAGCGCCGGGGCCCCGGGTCGGCTGGGGTTTCACCCACACCGAGCACTCCGCGGACGAGGGCTCCGACGTGGCCACCGAGCGCGCCGAGAAGCTGCTCGGCGAGCGCCCGATGCCGCAGAACGAGGCGCTCATGGGCTGGGGGGCGGACAACCCCGAGCCGGCAAAGGGGCGTTACGACTTCGAGGACATGGACCGCCGGATCGAGTTCATTCGTAAGTCGAGCGGCACTCCCGTGGTCACCCTGTGCTGCGCGCCCGACTGGATGAAGGGCGGCAGGGCGGGCGTCGACAACACGAACTGGAGCCAGGCGAACCTGGAGAAGGCGCCCGACCCCGATCACTTCCAGGACTTCGCGAACCTCGCGGCAACGGTCGCCAAGCGCTATCCCGACGTCCGCCACTTCATCGTGTGGAACGAGCTCAAGGGCTTCTGGAACGACGGGCAGGGCCGCTGGGACTACGAGGGCTACACGAAGCTCTACAACCTCGTCTACAAGGCGCTGAAAAAGGTCGACAAGGACATCATGGTCGGCGGCCCGTACCTGGTCATGGACAGTCTCGATCCGAAGCAGACCGACGGGGCCTCTGATGTCGTCAAGGGCGCCTGGGGGCGCCTGGACCAGCGGATCGTCGACGCCTTCGCGTACTGGAACAAGAACAAGGCGGGCGCCGACTTCGTCGTGGTGGACGGCTCCAGTTACACGAACGACGACGAGCCGCTGCCCGACGAGTTCAAGGCCACCGACAAGTTCACCGACGTCAGCAGATGGATCGAGCGGCAGACCGGGAACCTGCCCCTGTGGTGGGCCGAGTACTACGTCGAGCCCGCGGACAGGAACGACGCCCGCAAGGGCTGGAGCGAACCGCACCGCGTCGCCGTCCAGGCGGCTGGCCTGATGGCCATGGCGAGAGGTGGCGTCACCTCCGGTTTCTACTGGAACCCCGAGACGCTGAAGGGCAGTTCGTGCGCCGGCTGCATGTGGCGGCCCACGGACCGCGACTCCGGGGGCGGCGCGCTTCCCATGTACGACCTGGTGGCCACGTTCAACGAGGAGTTCGGTCCCGGGACGACGTACCGGCGCGTGGACATCGCCGCGGACGACAAGCCCAATGTGCGGGTGCTCGCCGACGACAAGGCCGTCCTGGTGGTGAACACCCTGAACCGGGCCATCAGCGCCAAGATCGACGGCAAGCGGTTCCAGATGCAGGGGTACGAGGTGAAGTGGCTGCGGCGGTAGAGCGTCCCGGCCGCGCACGGACGGGACGCTCTCCACTGGGTCCCTAGGTCCTAGTGCAGACCCATCGTGATGAACCGCTGGATCAGCGACGCGAGGACCACCGCGAGCAGGGGCAGTGAGAACCAGAACGTGGACTGCAGCCAGCGCTGTTGCCGCATGCTCGGGCGCACCGCGACCCGGACCGCTTCGCGCGCGGTCAGCAGCACGATCAGGGCGATCGCCGCCAGGGCGCCCACCACCGACCACGGCGTCCAGGTGATCTGCGGGCCGATCGGACCCGGGGCCGCCTTCTCGACCGCGCCGGCGGGCTCCTCGCGCAGCTGGTACATGGTCACGTCCTCGTTGACGTAGACCTTCTTCAACTCCTGGCGGTTGTCCAGGTTCTGGACGAGCCGGGTCGGCCACGTCCTCGCGTAGCCGACGTCGAGCTGGAGGTAGACGACCTGACTCTTGTTGATCATCAGATACGAGTTCGGGCCCGCGTCCTTGAGCGCCTTCACGAGGCCGCCGACCAGGACCGGGTCGACCGGCGCGAGCGTCGGCACGTACTGGACCTTCTCCATGTCGCGGGCGCCCCACGGAAGCGACGGCGTCACGTTGTCTACGGTGTCGTTGCTCATCCACAGCAGCCGGACCGTCGGGTCGTCGTGGGCGTAGACGAAGTCCATCGCCGCGACCTCGCCCGGCAGGATCCGCTCGAACGGCTCGTTGCCCCACCGGGCCACCAGGAATCCGCCCATGAGCAGCAGTCCGGCCATCAGCGCGGCCAGCGGGCCGAGACCGACCCGGTCCCGGTCCCGCTCCTTCGCGGTCGCCCCCGTGCGCGGGAACAGCGCGAGGCCGGCCAGGAGCGCGGCTCCCGGCAGGGCGAACATGAAGACGCGCAGCGCCATCTCACCGCCGTACGACTGCATGCCGAAGCCCAGGAACGGCACGAAGGTCAGCACGACGAGCGAGCGTTCGCGGTACTTCCAGTCGCGCCGCCGCCACCAGCCGTAGCAGGCGAACGCCATCACACCGCCCGCGAGCAGCACCCGCGTGTACAGGACCAGCTTGTGCGTCGAACTGCCGCCCTGGATACGGCCGGAGACCGAGGAGGTGACGTTGCCGCCGACGCCGCCGACGCCGCCGAACAGGTCGTTGAAGTGCCCCGACCAGTACGGCTCCGCGAGGAAGCCGAGCCAGACGACGACGATGACGCCGAACAGCAGCGGCAGGCCGCGCAGTTCGGAGCGGCCCACCAGGACCAGCACCGCGAGGACGCCCAGCATCACGAACGGGGTGAGCTGATGCGCCGGGACGGTCGCCGCGAACAGGGCGATGAGGACGCCGAGGAGCACCGCGCGCTGGCGGCGGTCCGTCGGCTCGACCTCCAGCTCGCCCGGCCGCCGCGTGGTCCACAGCACACGAGGCGCCCGGAACCAGACCAGCAGGATCGCCACGAACACCAGATAGAGGAGGTACGTGAAGCCCTGCGGCGAGAAGTAGTCCTGGCCCACCCAGCCGCTCAGGACGAAGATCCACAGGCCGGACCACTTGGCCCGCCAGCTCGCCCGGACCGACCGCAGCAGCAGGAACATCGGCGCCAGGTACAGGAGTTGGATCACCGTCGGCCACCAGCGGATGACCTCGGTGAGATCGCTGACGCCACAGGCCTTCGCCAGGAACGCGGCCGCAGCGAAGAAGCCGGGCCAGCTCCACCGGGCGTCCAGGTCGGGCACCGCGGAGCCCGTACGGTCGATGTAGTCCATGAAGCCCAGGTGCTGCCAGGCCGTCGCGAACCGCGGCTCCGTCTCCAGGACGGCGGGCAGCGCGTGCAGCGACACGACCGTGGCGAGCAGTGTGAGCAACAGCAGCCATCTGTTGGGGCGTTCGAGCCAGAGCAGGGACGCGAAGACGCCGATGAGCAGCGCGGCGCCGAGCAGCGTCATGGGCGGCAGGACCGAGATCAGCCCGAGCCCGCCCATCGCGTCCAGGTCCGCGTCGCCCATCCCGAGGACCGGACCCCAGTACAGGCCGAGCGCCGCGACGAGGAGCAGCGCCAGGACGACGACGGCCGGGGTCGGCCGGCCGGTTCGCCGGGATGGCTCGGCCGGCTCGCCAGGCCCGACCGGCTCGCCAGGCTCGACCGGTTCGGCCGGCTTCGCGGGGAGACCGGGCGCGGGCGCCGCCGGTTCCCGCGTGGTGAAGGGCGCGTCGACGCCCTCGTCCGCGCCGAGGAGCCCGGTGCCGCGCCTCCGCGACAGATCGACCGTCTCCCGGGACCCCGGCACCCCGGACCCGCCCTCGATGTGTCCGCCGCTCGACGCCTGCGAGGCCGAGGGCTTTTCCTCCACGAGCTCTACGGGTTCTGCGGCTTCTGCGGGCTCCGTGTGTTCCGCGGGCGCCGAACGCCCGCCCGCGCGGGGGGTCTTGAGAGCCCAGGTCGGCTGGTGCTGCGTGCCGCGCGGCGGCGTGACCGGTCCCGGCCGGACGTCCGGGCGCCACTCCTGGTGGTCCAGATTGAGCTGCACCGCGAGATGCAGCGTGTCGGAGTCCATCGCGTCGCGCAGCGCCCACTTCGGGCCCTTCTCCTGCGCGGCCGCCGGCACCTTCGGCGTGCCCAGGTCGGCGAGGTCGCCGTCGGGCGCCGCGTCCTCGACGAACGCCGCCCGGGGGGCGACGCGCACGACGCGCCACAGCTTCGGCGCGGCGATCGACACGATCACGGTGAGCGAGGAGATCTCGGCGACGCCCGCCCCCGTAAGCCCCATCCGGGGCAGGAGCAGCAGTGTCAGACCGAGCACCAGGACGCAGAGCAGACCCTGCAGCCAGGCCAGACCGGACGTCCGGCTCTGCGCCCGCAGCACCGCGAAGTACGTCTCCATGACCACCCGCAGCGCCGCGCCGACCGCGAACCAGCGCAGCAGCGGTGTGGCCGCGTCCGCGTAGTCCTGCCCGAACACGTGCAGCACGTACGGCGCGAGGAGGAAGAGCAGTCCGCAGACCGGGATCATGATGCGAGCCATCCGGCGCAGCGCGGCCCGGGTGTTCGCGGCGAGCTGCGCGGGATCGTGCGAGCCCTCCACGGTCAGAGAGGCACCCATGTTGATGGCCAGCAGATTGACCGTGCCGCCGATCGTGGTGGTGATGTAGAAGTACGCGTTGTCGGCGGAGCTGACCTGCGAGGCGATGAGTACCGGCACGAGATAGACCACGGCCAGCGAGAACAGCGAGCCCGTGTAGTCGCCCGCAAGGAAGCGGCCCATCTCGCGCAGCGACGGCGGGCTCGTCTTGCCGTCGGTGGCCGCCATGCGCCGGGGCACGAGCCGTCTGAAGACGAGCCAGCCCAGCGGCACCACGGAGAACGCGATCGCGACGACCCACGACACGAAGACGCCGGTCGTCGGCACGGCTGCGGCGAACGCGACGAGCAGTCCCAGCTTCACCGTGGAGAACACGGTATTGCCGACCGGTACCCACAGAGCGTTGCGCAGTCCGGTGAGCACGCCGTCCTGGAGCGTGAGCAGTGACCAGGCGATGACGGCCGCGATGAACCCGATCCCGTGCAGCGGGCCGTGCAGGAAGCGGTACGAGGGCCCCCATACGTCGAGCGTCAGCAGGAAGACGACCGCCGCGAGTGCGACGGCGACCGAACTCCCCGCGTACGTGCGGAAGATGAAGCGCCCGGTGGCGCGCCCGGCGATCGGTATGAAGCGGGCCAGGGCACCGGTCAGCGTCACGGCGGTGATGCCCGCGAGGAACTTCATCGCCGCGATGGCCGCGGAGCCCTGGCCGACCGAGTCCGCCGAGTAGTAGTGCGCGGCGGCCAGCCAGAAGCCGACGCCCAGGACACCGGAGATGCCGGTGTTCAGCATCAGCGCGTAGGCGTTGCGGAAGAGCTGGTTCCCACCCCCCGACCCCATGCCGTCCTCGCTGCCCTTCCTTGCGCGGCCCATGCCGGGCAGCCTGAGTCTGCGGCCGGGCGGCGCCTGCGGCCCGGTCGTCTGCGTCGGTGGTGCGGCCTGGGCCGTCGTCGTGTCAGACACGGGTACGGATTGCCTTCCGGCGGGCCTTTCGGACTCTGCGGACCAGGGCGTATCCCTTGGTGAGGGCGCGGTCCCCGGCGAAATTACGGCCGATCGCGCGGCCCTCGACCAGCCGCTCGAACTCGGCGGGGCCGGTGGACCGGCGCACGGTGACGCGCCGCAGGGCGTAGGGGCCCTGGCCGCGCCGGGCGAGACCGTTCCCGACGGCGAGCGACTGGGCGAAGCCGGCCGCGCGCACCGCCCGCCGCACCCTGCGGTCGGAGTGACCGTAGGGGTAGGCGAAGGAGACGGGTGTCGCGCCCAGCTCCCCGTCGACGATCTCCTTGCAGTGCCGCAGCTCGAACTCCAGCTCCTCGTCGCCCAGTTGGTCGAGCTGCGGATGCGTATGGCTGTGTCCGCCGATCTCCACGCCCTGCGCGGCCAGCGCGCGTACCTGGTCCCAGTCGAGCATCGTGTCCAGCCCGCCCCCGGTGTCGTACGCGCCCCGCAGCCACCCCGTCGAGACGAACAGGGTGGACGCGAAGCCGTACTTGGCGAGGACGGGCAGGGCGTGCCGGTGCACGCCCTCGTACCCGTCGTCGAAGGTGATCAGGACGGGCCGGTCGGGCAGCACCCGGCCGCCGCCTCGCCAGATCGCGGCGAGGTCGGCGGTGGTCAGCGGGGTGCACCGGTGATCGGCGAGGAACTGCATCTGCTCCGCGAACTGCCCGGGCGATACGGACAGTCCGCGGGTCGCGGGGCTCGGCTCGTGGGCGACCGCGTGGTACATGAGGATCGGGACGGGCGTGCCGTCCGGCCTCCGTGCCTGCGCACTCATGCCGCCGCCTCCGCTTCGTCCGCCGTCCCCGCCGTTCCCGCCGTCCCCTCCGGTTCCGGGTCGATCCGCACCACGGAGAAGGCGGCACCTGCCTTGCGCGCCCGGAAACTCCCGAGAACGTACCCACCGGCCGCCGTGGCCACTCCGGTCACGATGGCCCCGGCCCGGCCCGCGCCGCCCGGCCGGGCGAGCACGAAGTCCCGGAGCCCGCGCGCCACCCCGGTCGGCAGGACTCTGGTGGCGTAGGCACGCTCGGACTCGAGCCCCTTGCCCGCACCGACACTCCGGGCCACCAGAGCCTTCGACAGGCCTTCCGCGTAGGTGCGCGCACGGAAATAGGCGAACCGCTCCCGGCCGGCCGGGACCCGGTGATGGATCACGGCACGGTCGTCGATCAGCAACACCGCGTCCGGTCTCGCGCGGCCGAGGCGGATGCACAGCTCCGTCTCCTCGCAGCCGAGCGGGCGCTTGTCGCCGTCCCGGCCGATGCCCGTGGCGAAGCCGCCCGCCGCGTCGAAGGCGGTACGCCGGAACGAGGCGTTGCCGCCCAGCACGTTGCGCACCCGGACCTTGCCGCGCGGCAGCCCCTCGTAGGTGCACCCCACGACCCAGTCGAACTCCGCCGGGAACCAGACGGGCCGGCGCCCCGACGCCCAGATGGGCTCGGTGCGCCCGCCGACCGCCATCACCCGCGGGTCGGTGTACCCGTCGGCGAAGTGCCGCAGCCAGTCCCGCTCCGCGACCGCGTCGTCGTCGAGGAACGCGATGATCTCGCCGGCCGAGGCGGCGATGCCGGTATTGCGTCCGGCGGACAGGCCGCGCGGGCCCGCGTTCGCCAGCACCCGGACACCGGCCATCTCCTTGTACTCCTTGCCGAGACGGTCGAGCAGCGCCGGGTTGTGGTCGACGACCAGCAGGGTCTCCAGTGCCGGGTACGACTGGGCCCGTACGGAGTCGACCGCGGCGAGGATGTCGGTCCAGCGGTCCTCGGTGTACACGCAGATGACGACCGAGGCCGTCATCCGCATGGCGTGACGTCCCGTCAAGACCCGTCTCCTCGCACCGCGTTGAGCCTGGCCGCCGCCATCCTGGTGCGAAGGGCCCGCCGGTTGGAGCGCTCCTTCAGGATGACCTTGAGCACGCGCAGCCCGTCCCGCACGGCGCGCAGATTGCTCGCGCCGTGGATCCGCAGGTACTCGTGGCTCGGGATCTCCTGGACCCGCAGGCCCGCCTTGACGACCCGGATGTTCATCAGGGTCTCCACCTCGAAGCCGGTGCAGTCGAGGTCGATCTGGTCGAGGCAGTGCCGCCAGAACGCGTTGTACCCGTAGCACAGGTCGGTGTAGCGGGCCCCGAACTTGGCGTTGACGACCGAGCACAGCGCCCAGTTGCCGAGCTTGCGGATGGGCGTCATGTCGTCGGTGCCGCCGCCGTTGGCGAAGCGCGAGCCCTTGGCGAAGTCGGCGCCGGAGACGAGAGCGGAGACGTAGGAGACGATCTCCTCGCCGTCGGCCGAGCCGTCCGCGTCGACCATCACGATGATGTCGCCGGAGCACGCCTCGAAACCGGTGATCAGGGCATCCCCCTTGCCCTTTCCGCTCTGCGGTACGACGACGACCTCGGGCCACAGGTCCCGGGCCACCTCGACGGTGTTGTCGGTGGAATTCCCGTCCACGAGGACGACTTCGTGGATCCATTCCGGCAATGTCTTGAATACGTACGGAAGGTTTTCCGCCTCGTTCATGGCGGGAATGACCACGCTGACCCGTGGCGCGATGGCCAGGTGCGTGGAGATCGCCCGGTACTGGGCGGGTATTCGCGCCGGCGTGGCCCCGTCCGGGATCGCCGGTCGCACAACGGAACTGCTCATGAGTCTGGTCCCTCTCGTCCGGTGGACCGCCCGCCCCCGGGCGGTCCGGCTGAATATCCGGTTCGAAAGGGGGGTTCTCACCTACGGACATGACGGCATGGATCTCCGTACAGGCCGGGTGAGTTGGCAGAACACACCGGTTGGTTGGACCGGTCGCGCGGCACGCGACTCGGCGACCCACACAGCTGAGACGAGCGGTTCACCGAGCACGGCACCCCCCTACCGCGCCCCGCCCCGGTCCGTCGCGATCTTGAGCCCTCCCCTAGATCGCATTGCGTGATGGACCAATGCGGGTGGATGTATGACGGTATTGATGATTGAGACTGTATGGCAAGACCTGGAACGTGGCCTCACGTTTTTGTTGTTTTGACCCTTGCATGAACTGCTGTCCCTCTAGCGGATTTTGCCCATTCGTTTACGGAATCGGGCGGCCCACTGGAGCAGAAGGGCGAGGGCGCTCAGTGCCCCCACGGCGATCACCCCGCCGTCGACCGACCAGCGATGGGTGGCGAGCATGCCCTGGGCCACCAGCATCACCACGGCGATCGCGCCTGCGGCGGAGGTGAGACATCGGGCCCATGGGTCGAGGCCGCGCAGCGCCGCGGCGAACGCGGCGCCGGGCGCGGCGAGCAGGAAGAAGAGCGCGAGCGGTCCGCGCAGCGGCGAATCGGCGCCCGAGAGGACGAGGACGAGACCCGCGCCTCCCGCGACGACGCCCGCTCCCGACAGCAGGTACGGCGTGTCTCTGCCCGGTGGCGCGTCGACCGCCCCGCCCTCCGGGCCGTCCCCCGATGGTTGCTTGGTACCGATGGTCTGCATTGGCGACTTTGCCCCCCGACGCGCCGGATGCCGGGCTTCAATGTCGCGCAGCGGCGGGGGCGGCGTCAAGATGCGCAGGGTATGTGCGGAGTTCCCCGGAGGCGTCGGATGCCTCCGGGGAACTCCCCAATGCCTACGTTGAGTTGACGGGCCCTCAGGTGATTACTGGACGATCTTGAGCAGCTTGTTCGGCGAGCCGGAACCCGGGCTCGTGACGACGCCCGAGGTGGCGCCGCTCACCAGAGCCGAGGCGACCTGGGCCGGAGTGGCGGAGGTGTGGCCCGCCAGGTAGACGGCGGCCGCGCCCGCGACGTGCGGCGTGGCCATCGACGTACCGGAGATGGTGTTGGTCGCGGTGTCGCTGGTGTTCCAGCCGGCCGTGATGGACACGCCCGGCGCGAAGAGGTCGAGCACGGAGCCGTAGTTGGACCAGCTGGCCTTCGCGTCGGTGTTGCTCGTGGCGCCGACGGTGATGGCCTCGGTGACGCGGGCCGGTGACGAAGTGGACGCGTTCGCACCGGAGTTGCCGGCCGCGATCGCGTATGTGACGCCACTGGCGATGGAGTTGCGCACCGCCGTGTCGAGGGTGGTGCTGGTGCCGCCGCCGAGGGACAGGTTGGCGACGGACGGGCCGCTGTGGTTGTTGGTGACCCAGTCGATGCCCGCGATGACGCCCGCGGTCGTGCCCGATCCGTTGTTGTCGAGCACGCGCACCGCCACGATCTTCGCCTTCTTGGCGACGCCGTAGGTGGTGCCCGCGATGGTGGTGGCCACATGGGTGCCGTGGCCGTTGCCGTCCTGCGCGACGTTGTCCCCGTCGACGGCGTCGTAGCCGTTCGAGGCGCGGCCGCTGATCTGCGCGTGCGTGATCCGTACGCCGGTGTCGATGACGTACGCCGTCACGCCGCTGCCCGCGGAGTCCGGGTAGGTGTACGTGCCGGAGAGCGGCAGGGCGCTCTGGTCGATGCGGTCCAGGCCCCAGGGGGCGCTGGACTGGGTGGCGTCGACGTGGACGCGCTGGTTCTGCTCGACGGAGGCGACGGCCGGGTCGGCCGCGAGTCTGCCGGCTTCGGCCGAGGTCAGGCTGCTGACGGAGTACCCGTTGAGCGCGGTTTTGAAGGTCTTGCGCACGGCGCCGCCGTACTCGGATATCAGGCCCTTGCCGTCGGCCGACGCGGCCTTGAGGCCGGCCGCGCTCTGTGCGGGCTTCCTGAGCGTGACGATGTAGCTGCCCTTGATCGCCTCGGCGGATCCCGCCGCGAGGACCTTGCCCGTGGCCGGGGTGGCGGCCTGGGCGGGCAGGGCGGTGAGCGAGCCGAGCAGGCCGACGGCCGCCGCGGTCGAGGCGGCCGCGGTCACGAATGCTTTGGAGAGTGCCATTACGAGGGAGTCCTCCTCATAGGCGGCGCGCGCCGGGGAACGGGCGCGCGTCAGTGGGGGGTGTGCGCTGGGTGGCGCACACGGACCGTTGGAGCGAGGTGTTCCGTTCCCGGCCCGATCAGCAGACTCCGGCATCTACAGGCGTAGCTCAAGCGAGTTGAGGGTATGTCACAAGCATGACATGTACCTGCAATTGAACGACAAGCGAATCTCTGTCGTAGGTACTTCCCGGTAACTGTGTGGCGTGCTACCACAGTTGTGGCAGAAATCCTGCTAAGGGAGGTTCCATGAGACGTTTCCGACTTACGGCATACGTGACCTCGTTCCTCTTCGCAGCCGCGGCCGCCCTCACCGGGGCGAGCGTGGCCCAGGCAGCCGAAAACGCCGCGGCCACCGGCTATGTGGCCCTCGGCGACTCGTACTCCTCGGGGGTCGGCTCCGGCAGCTACGACAGCGGCAGCGGCGACTGCAAGCGCTCCACCAAGGCGTACCCCGCTCTGTGGGCAGCCGCCCACTCACCCTCCAGCTTCAACTTCACCGCCTGCTCGGGCGCCAAGACGGGTGATGTTCTCTCCGGACAACTCGGCCCGCTCGGCTCGGGCACCGGTCTCGTCTCCCTCAGCATCGGAGGCAACGACGCGGGCTTCGCCGACGTCATGACGACCTGCGCCCTGAGCTCCGAGTCCACGTGTCTCAACCGGATCAACACGGCACGCGCGTACGTCACCTCGACCCTCCCCGCCAACCTCGACAAGGTGTACACGGCGATCAGCGCGAAGGCTCCCGCGGCCCACGTGGTGGTGCTCGGCTACCCCCGCTTCTACAAACTCGGCGGTTCCTGTCTCGCGGGTCTGTCCGAGACCGAGCGGTCGGCGATCAACTCGGCGGCCGACCTGCTCAACTCCACCACCGCCAAGCGCGCCGCCGACCACGGCTTCACCTTCGGTGACGTGACCACCAAGTTCAGCGGACACGAGATCTGCTCCGGCTCCGCCTGGCTGCACAGCGTGAACTGGACGAACATCGGCGAGTCGTACCACCCGACCGCCGCCGGACAGTCGGGCGGCTACCTGCCCGTGTTCACGTCCGCGGCCTGACAGCCCGGCCCGTTCCCTAGTACGCGGGCGAACCGGTGGTGGCTCCGGTCGACGGGGTCACCACCTCGCACGTGACCGAATAGGCCACATGGCCGGAGGTCACGGCGAGGGGGCTGCGCACCTCGACACCGATCCGGTCGCGCAGCGTCCCGCCCGCCTCGTACGCCGTCCGGATCGTGTCGACCGTACGGTCGCGCGCGCCGCCCGAGCCGAAGCTCAGGGTCTTCCACTCCGGGTCGGACGGCTCCCCGCTCTTCGTGACCCAGCGGTACTCGACCTCGGCCGGGACGCGCCCCACAGTGATCGTCGCCGTGAACGCGGGTGCCTGGGCCGCGGGCACCGGGCACGCCCCGGAGTAGCTGCCCCGCACCGCGCTCACGCTGACCCGCACGGACTGGGCCGGGGTCGTGGTGTGCCCGCCACCACTTGCACCGCCGCCACTTGCACCGCCGCCGCTTGAGCTGCTGGCACTCGGACTTCCGCCGCCTGAATCGGTGTTGCCGCCCCCCGCACCCGAATCGCCCTTGCCGCCGGTGGAGCCGGAACTTCCCCCTGCGGAGCCGCCGCTCGAACCGCCGCCCCCTGAACCGCTGTTGGCGCCGCCCCCGTCGTCCTGGG
Source organism: Streptomyces sp. NPDC050264 (assembly GCF_040655895.1). Classification (NCBI taxonomy): domain Bacteria; kingdom Bacillati; phylum Actinomycetota; class Actinomycetes; order Kitasatosporales; family Streptomycetaceae; genus Streptomyces; species Streptomyces sp. NPDC050264. The sequence continues at coordinate 251,193 of NZ_JBFAKV010000010.1, read as the reverse complement.
AGACCAGCGCGTACGTGAGACCGCCGATGGCGAGCAGCAGGACGACGATGCCGGCCATGAGGGCGAGCGAGGCACGGCGCGCGGAGCGCTGGCCGTCGCCGGCGGGCGCCGTCGTCGCGGTGGCCGCGGCCCCGGCGCCGAACGGGGCCGCTACCGGAACGGCCAACGGGAGCGCGGGCGTGGCCGGTTGCTGCCGCGAAGTCACCGTGGGCGAAGCGGCGGCCGGCGACGCCTGCACCGGCCCTCCGCGCAGGGCCCCGCCCGCGCCCACGATCCGCAGATCGTGCTCGGCGTCCGCCGCGCTCGTCCGCTCGGCCGGATCCTTGCGCAGCAGCCCCTCGATGACCGGCGCGAGCGCGCCCGCCCGGCGCGGCGACGGCAGCTCCTCGTCGACGACCGCCCGGAGCGTGCTCAGCGGAGTGTCCTGCCGGAACGGCGAATGCCCCTCCACGGCCGCGTACAGCAGCACCCCGAGCGACCACAGGTCGGACTGCGGACCCGGGGCGCGCCCCAACGCCCGCTCGGGGGCGAGGAATTCGGGCGAGCCGATGATCTCGCCGGTCAAGGTCAGCGCCTGGGTGCCCTCGACCATGGCGATACCGAAGTCGGTGAGCACGACCCGGCCGTCGTTCGACAGCAGTACGTTCCCGGGCTTCACGTCGCGGTGCAGCACACCCGCCTCGTGCGCGGCACGCAGCGCGGCCAGCACCTCGGCTCCGATGTGCGCGGCGCGCTGCGGGGACAGCGGCCCCTCGGCGTCGAGCTGGTCGGCCAGGGAGACCCCGCGCACCAGCTCCATGACGATCCACGGCCGACGGTCCTCGGTGGCGACGTCGTACACCGTCACCACGTTGCGGTGCGAGACCCGGGCCGCGGCCCACGCCTCCCGTTCGAGGCGCGCGTACAGCCGCTCGACCTCGGCCGTCGGCAGCCCGGCCGGGGCCCGCACCTCCTTGACGGCGACCTCGCGGCCGAGCACCTCGTCGCGCGCCCGCCACACGGTGCCCATGCCGCCTTCGCCGAGCGGCTCGAACAGCCGGTACCGCCCCGCGATCACACGCTCCGTCACGGTGCCCCCATTCGCGGCATGACAAGTCTGAACAAAAGTAGCTCAACCGAGCGCTGTTGCAGCCCCCTTGAAGACCAGGCCGCAGCCGAGCGCGAGGACGACGCAGGCCGAACCGAGCGGCACGAGACGCTGCGCCGCGCGGCGGGTCCGCGTCCGCCGCCCGGCGATCCGGCGGGCCGCGAACGCCCCCGCCCGCACCACGACGAACCCGGCGGCGGTCAGGGTGACCGCCAGTCCGGCCCCGTAGGCCACGACGAGCAGCACGCCGAACCAGGCCTGCCCGAGCGCGGCGGCGCCGACCAGGACGACGACGGCGGACGGACTGGGGACGAGCCCTCCGGCGAAGCCGAGGAAGAGGGCCCCGCGGAGACTCGACCTCGGGTGGTCGTGGTGAGGGCCATGGCTGTGGCTGTGCCGGCCATGGGGGTGGGGAGGCGAGTGTCCGTGCGCGTGTCCGTGCGCGTGGGTCCTGGTGCGCCAGGCCTTGTGTACGAGCGTCACGCCCGCGGCCGTCACCAGGACACCGCTGGCCACGCCGAGCCAGGCCACGACCGACGGCGCCGCCGCCGAGCCGCCGATGACGAGGGCGCCGAGCGCGACCACGCCGAGCGTGTGCGTCACCGTGACCGAGGCGGCCAGCGGCAGCACGTCGCGCAGCCGGGCCCTGCCGCGGGCGGCCGCGGTCGCCGCCATCAGGGTCTTGCCGTGGCCGGGGGCCAGCGCGTGCAGGGCACCGAGCAGCAGGGCCGTGGCCAGGGCGAGCGCGGCGAACCCCGGGGTCAGGTCGTGCCGGGCGACCAGGCCGGTCAGCGCACTGGTCCACCGGTCGGCGCCGCGCGGCAGCACACTCGTCGCCGCGGGCCTGTCCGGGCCGTCGCCGCGCAGGGCAGGGCCGCCGGGCGTGACGTCGAGCGCGGCCGTCGTGGTGTGCGGCGGCGAGCCGAGCAGATCCCGGGGGTACCGGGTGAGGCGGTGCGAGAGGGAGGCGCGGGGGACATCGCTGCGGGCGAGGGTGGTCCGGTCGCCCCGGGCGGTGATCTCGTGCCAGCCGGGCCCCGGCCGGGCGGCCGCGTGGAAGGCGATGCCGGTGGTGTCACGGCCGCGGGGGAGCGGGGCGGTCGCCTCGCACTCCACGCGCAGGGTGCGGAGCCCGGCCTGACCCGGCCGGTACGCCCCGCCGCTCTCGCGGAGGGTGACGGGGGTGCGCGCGCCGCCGACGGTGAGCCGGGCCCCGCGGACCGCGTCACGGCACCGGTCCGCGGCCCAACCCGCCATGCCCGCACGCCTGATGGCGGGCCCCTCCTGGGTCGCGGGGATCTCGGCGAGGTCCTCGATGTGGGTGACGCGCAGCTGGGCGGGGGCCGTGACGAGACCGTCGTACGTGTTGGTGGTGAAGTTCCCGAGGGGGTGGGCGTGGGCTTTGGGCGCGGGGAGCAGGAGGGCGATGAAGGTGACGAGGGCGACGAGGGGGCCGAGCGCGGCCCACCGCGTACGCCGGGCGCCCGTCGTCGATGCGCAACGACTCACGACGCCTCCCGCAGCAGGGCGCGCGCCTCGGCGGCGCCGACCGGCGAGAACCCGGGATTGAGGCGCACCGCCCGCCCCAGCCACTCGTGCCGCTCCGCGCCCCGCGCGATGACACCGCGGTGGTAGAAGAAGGACGCCTCGCGGAACCCGGTCCGGGTGGCGAACCGGGCGAGGGGGAGGGCTTCGCCGTCCCGCCCGTTCACGTGCAGCGCCCAGGCCAGCGCGTCGGCCGTGTGCACGGTGTGCCGCCGGGCCCACTCGGCACGCGCCGCCCGCAGCGCGGCGGCCCGGTCGCCGTGGTCCGCAGCGGCGAGCGCCGTGTCGAGATCGACGTCGACCCCGTTGGCCCGGGCCAGCCTGGTCCATGCCGACACCAGCCCGTACTGCTGTCGGGCCGCCGCCTTGTCGCCCCGCGCCTCGTACAGTTCGCCGAGTGCGACCAGCGGGCCCGGCAGCGGGTAGCGCGCCACCACGTTCCGCAGGTCCCGCACCGCGTCGGCCGTGTCGCCCCGCCCGGCGCGCGCCCGGGCCCGGCACTCCAGCGCCGGCACGTACCCGGCGTCGGCACGCAGTGCCTGCCCGCACCGTCGCAGAGAGATGCCGAAATCCCCCTGTCGCCAAGCGAGTTGGCCAAGCGTGGTCGCGATGTACGCGACGTCGCCGGGTGACGTCGCCCCGGCCAGCGCCCGCGTGAGCACGCGGCGTGCGCCGGTGACGTCGCCGCGCAGTTCCCGTACGTAGGCGAAGCGCGTGAAGACGGGTACGCCGGGGCGCCGGGCGTCCGCCTCGTCCGCGGCGCGCGCCGCCCGCGCGTACCGACCGAGCTCGACGAGCGCGTCGATCCGGGTGGCCAGGGCACGCTCGCCGTAGGGGTTCACGGCGAGCGCGCGGCGGGCGTCGCGCAGCGCCCCGTGGAAGTCGTGCCGGGCCGCGGCGAGGGCGGCGCGTCCGGCGAGGGCGGCGTCGTTGCCGTCGGGGTGCAGCCTCAGGGAGTGGGCCAGGGCCCGGTCCGCCTCCGCGTACCGCGACGGGTCGCCCTGGGTGCGGGCCTGTTCCACGTACGCCGTGCCCAGGTTCGCCCAGCCCGCGAAGTCCTTCGGCTGGGCCCGCAGATGGGCCTGGAGCGAGCGCACGCCCTGGTCGAGGGCGCCGGTGCCGAGCCCCTGGAGCGGCGCGGCGGGTGCGACGGCGGCGGGCGCCGGAGCCTGCCCGCCGCCCCCGCCGATCGCGACCGCGCCCCCGGTGAGGGCGAGCGCCAGCGCGCAGGCGGCGACGGCGGTGCGTCCTGAGAAGCGCGGTGCCATGAACCGTGCCTTTCCGTGCGAAGGGTGGTCGAAGGCGCGGCCCGCGGGGGGACTTCACGCGAGCCGCGCCGTAGGGGAGGGGTCAGACGGTGCCGCGCCGCCGTCCCCGCGATCGCCACCAGAGGAGTCCGAGCCCGACGAGCAGCACGCCCGCCGCACCGGCCGAGGCCGACGCGATCACCAGGACGTCACGGTCACCGGACGGTCCGGTCGACGAACTGGCATTCAGCGCGCCACCGTTGAGGGCGCTGCGCGCCGCGTCGTCGCCGTTCTGCTTCTTCGCCGGCCGGCCGCGCGACCCGGACGTGGGCAGCGCCACGTACGGGAAGGAGTCGCCGAACTTCTGGTCGTTGGCGTTCACCGCGTCGCCCAGGTCGTTCTTGTTGCCGAGCAGTTCGCCCTCGACGGCCTGCAGTTCGATGTCGACGACGTCGTCGGCGAGCCGTCGGCCGTTGGGGAATCCGGCGTTGTCCCCGTCGAGGACGCCGAGTCGCTTCGGCGAACTCGCGGGCTCGATACCGGTGTTGAGGCGGAGTACCTCGGCGGGCCGCACGTTCGGCGGCTGGGTCAGCCCCTTCACACCGGTCAGGAACACCGACACCAGGTCGTCCCGGGGCTCCGCCGGGGCTTTGAGTTCGTAGATGGCCTGAAGGAGCTTCGGCAGCTCGGGCTCGGTCACGTACGGAAGGAAGTCGGCGTCGTTCCACGGATGCGAGGCGTTGAACTTGTCCTTGTCCTTCTGCGGGATCACGACCTCGTTGACCAGCGGCGAGCCGAGGCGCGACACCTGCGTCCAGCCGCCCTTCGCGTTCTTGCGCTGCGTCGTCGACCAGACGCCGACGATCGGCTGCTCCGCCGACTGCCGGATGGCGGCCGTCGGGACCTGCAGGGCGATCGTGTTGACGTTGTAGCCGGCGAGCGTGTCCCGGCCGACCTCGGACAGGTCGCCGCCGTACAGCAGGTCGAAGACGCGCAGGTCCAGGAAGAACGGGTCGTCGGCCTGCCCGGCGAACGCGGTCCCGCCGCCCCGCACTTCACGTATCGCCTGGGCGCGCAGGGTTTTGTAGTCCGGCATCGAGGCCTTGCCGACGTTCGACGGCGCGACCGGCACATCCTGGGCGACCTTCGACGTGGACACCACCTTCTGGTCCTTCAGCTTCAGCAGGTCGATGTCGTAGGTCTGCGAGACGTTGAGGTCCGGGTCGTCGAGCGAGCTCACCGGCCCGGTGTTGTAGAGGAAGGTGTCGCCGTTCCTGGTATGCGTGTCGAACGTCCAGCGGTAGAGCAGATCGCCCTGCCCGTCGCCGTCGCTGTCGATGTGGATGTCGTGCTGGGACTCCTCGGCGAACGGATAGAAGTTCGGCCCGCCCGCGGGCTCCTCGAACGGCGACCAGTTGGCGACGAGCGTCGTCGTGTCCGGCTTGTCGGGGCTGACGAACGCGTACACGTCCGTGTTGTCGTGCTGCGGGTCCCCCGAGATCAGCGGGGCCTCCCGGTGGCTGGAGGCGCGGGCCTGTCCGGGCTGAAGTGCCGTCGCGCCGGCGGCGGCGAGCCCCCCTGCGGCCAGCGCGCCGGTGACGAGCGCGGCCAGCGGGCGAACTCCGCGGCGGCTCAAGGCAGTTGATGTCATCGCGTCCGAGTCCCTGTCTCTGGTGTGTCCTCGGTGCCCGCACCGCGCGAGCCTCTCGACGGCCATTCGGGGCCGGGGGCGCGACGGATTGGTGCGGGATTCCGGCGGCCGTCGCCCATCCGCCCGAACCCCTGTCCCCGAACCACCTCCGGCAGCACAATGTGTGCGCGGACGGGAACGATGGGGGACCGCATGGACGGGGTGGACACCGCCGACGAACTGCTCGTCCGTGCGGCACGCGGCGACCACCGGGCCTTCGAGGAGCTGTACGGGAAGGTGTCGGGCCCGGTGTACGGCCTCGCGCGGCGCGTGCTGCGCGACCCCGCGCAGGCCGAGGAGGTGACACAGGAGGTGCTGCTCGAACTGTGGCGCACCGCCGCCCGGTACGACCCCGCACGCGGCAGCGCCCTCTCCTGGGTCCTCACCCTCGCCCACCGCAGAGCCGTCGACCGGGTGCGCAGCGCCCGCGCCGCCGGGGAGCGCGAGCAGCGCGCCGCCCGCCACGCGGACACCCCCGCCTTCGACCAGGTGGCGGAGGAGGTCGAAAGGGGGCTCGAACGGGAGTGGGTGCGCCGCTGCCTCGGCCGCCTCACCGACCTCCAGCGGCAGGCCGTCACCCTCGCCTACTACGACGGCTACACCTACCGCGAGGTCGCCCGCCGGCTGTCCGTGCCGCTCGGCACCGTCAAGACCCGGATGCGCGACGGACTGCTGCGGCTGCGCGCCTGCCTGGACGGGGCCCTGGCGTGAGCCGCCTGCCGTGGCCGCCGCGCGGCCGTCACTCACTGGCGGCGCCCTACGCCCTCGACGCGCTCGGCCCGCGCGAACTCGCCCGCTTCGAACGGCACATGGCCCGCTGCGAGCGCTGCGCCGCCGAGGCACGCGACCGTTCAGCCGACGCCCTGCGGCTGGCCCGTGCGACCGCCGTCCCGGCGCCGCCGGGCCTGCGTGACCGCGTCCTGGCCGCCGCACGCACCCTCGAACAGGAACCGGCCCCCGCACCCCCCGCCCCCGCACCCCGGCCGCGCCGCGCTCTCCTCGTGCCGCTCGCCGCCGGTGCCGCCGTGCTGGCCCTCGTCGCGGCGGTGCTGCTCGGGGTGGAACTGACCCGCACTCAGGACCGGCTCGACGCGCAGCGGTCCGAGGCACGTGAGATCGCCCACGTTCTCGCCGCCCCGGACGCCCGCGCGACGCGGGACGAAGGGCTGTCCGTCGTCGCTTCCGCCGCCCGCCGCAGCGCCGTGATCACCGTCGCGGACCTCCCCGCTCCGCCGCGCGGACGGGACCGTCAACTCTGGGTGCTGTCCGCCTCCCGGCCGCCGCGTTCCCTCGGCGTATTGCCCGATCAGGGCCCCGACACGCCGTTACTGGCCTCCGACTTGACGGCGAGCGCGACTTCACTCGCTGTAACGACCGAGCCGGACGGCGGCTCAAAACGGCCCACAAGTGCCCCTCTTGTCCAACTCGCCCTGAAATCAGTTGGATTCGGAGAGTAATCACCGAGGGGTCGTCAACCTCCCTGTGGGGTAGGTGAATCCTGTGACCGGGATACACGAGTGTCCCGCGGGGGCGATAGGGTTAACCTGCCCGGGCCGGGTGCCCTCGTATGGGTGGGGAGTGACATGGAACAGATAACAGTGCGCAGCAGGCCGCGTGTGCCTGCGATCACGTGTGGGAGCAGCGCGACCAGCTCGCGTCTCGACCGCCATCTCTCAGTGCTGGGCGGTCCCGCCGTCCCGCAGCGCGAGGTGGCAGAGGCGACGACGCTGATGCGTGAGCTCACCGCGCGTGACACCGCGCACAGCCGCGGCGACCTCGCCGCGCGGGTGCGACGGGTCTCGCTCTTCGCGCCACTGCGGCGACTGCGCCGCACGTTGTTCGGCGGCCGCTGACAGGCCGCCCGTCCAGCCGGGTTCAGACCCGTATCCGACCTCCACGCCGACCGGCGTACCGCTGCCTTTTCGCGACCGTCATCCCCACGGCATGCGGCGGGCGCCCCGGCGGGGGACTCGGATGCGGGTCTTTCCCGTTCCCTTGCGTACATTCCGCGTACGTTCGGCGCGCGCCGTAACACCCGTGTCATGCACGGATGTTGACGGAGCAACGTCCGGGACCCACTGTGTCGCTCGATCGTCGATGGCCGGTGTTGAGCTCCGCTCACCGTTCGCCGCGCGTGTAGCGGCGGACGGCGAGCGGTACGCACAGCAGGAGCAGGACCGCGCACCAGGCGAGCGAACCGGCCATCGGGTGCGCCACCGGCCAGGACGCGCCGTGCGGCACCGGAGCGTTGCCGAACAGGTCGCGGACGGCCGTGCACACGGCGCTGATCGGATTCCACTCGGCCAGGGTGCGCACCCAGCCGGGCATGCCGTCGGTCGGGATGTACGCGTTCGACAGCAGCGGCAGCATGAACGTCGCGCCGCCCAACTGCCCGGCCGCCTCCTCGCTTTGGGAGACGAGGCCGAGCAGGATGCCCACCCATGTCGTCGCGAACCGGAAGAGCAGCAGCAGCCCGAACGCGGCCAGGGCGCCCGGTACCCCGCCCTCGATCCGCCACCCCATCGCGAGCCCCACGAGAATCAGTGGCACGAGCCCGGCCGCGGTCGTCACCAGATCGGCGACGGCCTGGCCGAGCGGCACGGCGGCCCGGCTCATCGGCATCGTGCGGAAGCGGTCCATGACGCCGCGGTGCGTGTCCTGCGCCGACGTGAACATCCCGGTCATGATCCCGTTGGCCGCCGTCGCCACCAGCATGCCGGGCACGAGATAGGCCCGGTAGTCGCTGCCCGGCATGGCCAGGGCGCTGCCGAAGACGTACCCGAAGAAGAGCAGGAACACGATCGGCATCGTCTGCGTCATGATCGGGATCGCCGGGGCGTGCTTGATGCGCTGGAAGTGGCGGCCCAGCATCGCCGTGCCGTCGTACAGGATCGCGGTGCTCATGCGGCGACCTCCTCGGTCCGGTGGTGGGTACGTGTGAGACGCAGGAACACCTCGTCCAGCGTCGGCGGGCGCAGGGTGGCGTCCATCAACGGGACGCCGGACGCGTCGAGTTCGCGGACGACACGGGGGAGCGTGACGGCCGGGTCGAGGACGACCACGCCGACCGTGCGCCGCTCGGGGTCCAACCGGGGCCGCGCGCCGGTCAGTTGGTCCAGGACCACGGCGGCCGCGTGCAGCGCCCGCTCGCCCGCGTCGTCCGGGACGACGATCTCCGCGTAGTGGCCGATCTGCGCCTTCAGCTCGGCGGGGGTGCCCGAGTGCGCGGCGCGGCCCTCGTCGATCAGCACGATCTCGTCGGCGAGCTGATCCGCCTCGTCCAGGTACTGCGTGGTGAGCAGCACGGTCGTGCCCGCGCGGGCCAGCTCGCGGACGGCGTCCCAGATGGCGTTCCTGCTGTGCGGGTCGAGGCCGGTCGTCGGCTCGTCGAGGAAGAGGACGGCGGGCCGGGTGACCAGGCTCGACGCGAGGTCGAGGCGGCGGCGCATGCCGCCGGAGTACGTGCGCGCGGGCCGGTCCGCGGCGTCGGCGAGCGCGAACCGCTCGATCAGTTCGTCGGCCCGGGACCGGGGCGCGCGCAGCAGCCGGGCGAACAGACGCAGGTTCTCCCGGCCGGTCAGCTCCCCGTCGACCGACGCGTACTGTCCGGTGACGCCGATGCTCCGGCGGACGGCGTCCGGGGCGCTCCTGATGTCGTGCCCCGCGACACGCGCGGTGCCGGCGTCGGGGCGCAGCAGTGTGGTGAGCAGCCGGATCGCCGTCGTCTTGCCCGCCCCGTTCGGCCCGAGCAGGCCGCACACCGTGCCTTCGCGTACGGCCAGATCGAGGCCACGCACCGCGTGCACGGCCTTCGCGCCCGAGCCGAATCGCTTCTCCAGACCTTCACTAAGTACAGCGTACGTAGAAGTCATGGCGTCACCATAGCGCACTACGTACGCCGTACGTAACTACGATGGTGGGCGAGGTGATGATCAATGGCGGTCCGACCGGCCGTACCCGAAGTGATCTGGGCGCGCCCCGAGCGCGCCGGACGCGGCCCCCGGCCCGCGCACAGCAGGGCCGACATCGCGGCCGCGGCCGTGCGCGTGGCGGACGCGGAGGGCATCGACGCGGTCTCCATGCGGAAGATCGCCGCCGAGCTCGGCATGGGCACGATGTCGCTCTACAACTACGTGCCGCGCAAGGAGGACCTGTACGAGCTGATGATCGACGCCGTCAGCGCCGAGTACACGTACCCGGAACTCACCGGAGACTGGCGCGAGGACGTCCTCTCCCTCGCCCGCCAGGCCCGGACGCTGATGCACCGGCATCCGTGGATGCCGCGGCTGATGTCCCCGGTGTACGGATTCAGCCCGAACGCGCTCACGTACCTGGAGTACTGCCTGAGCTGCCTTGATCCGCTGGAGCGCCCGTACGGCGCGAAGTTGGAGCTGATCGCCGCGGTGACGAGCGTGGTGACGACGTACGTCGCCAACGAGATCGCCACGGGCGAGCGGACCCGGTCGCTGCCGTGGAGCGCCGAGCAGGAACAGGCGGTGCGGATCGCCTACCTGGGCGGGCAGGTGGCGTCGGGCCGCTATCCGCGGCTCGCGGCGGCGTTCACCGAGGATTCGGGGCCGATCGATCTGGAGGCGGTCTTCGAGCGCGCGCTGCGCAGGACGCTGGAGGGGTTCGTCGCGGTCCCGCCGGAGGGCGGCTGACGGGAGCGTCGCAGGCCCGTCCGTCACGGCGGGTCTGCGGGGGCGCCCCTGTCAGAGCAGGGCGAACTGCCCTCCGGGGCCTTCCTCGGGGAGGCCCCACACGGATGCCGGGCGGCGTGCGTTCTCCGGTACCGGCAGCACCCGCGCGCCCCGCAGTTCGTCCGGGCCGATCAGCTCACCGAGAGAACCCCGCAACTCCTCCTGCGGCGGCCGCAGTTCGGCCAGCAGGGCCAGAACCGTGACGAGTTCCAGCAGCTCCGACGTCCACGGCTGCGGCCACGTCGCCGGGCGCACGGCCGCCAGCGTGCCCTTCTCGGCCGGCGCGGTGCGGCGCGCGAACCACTGCTCCAGGACCCGGACCCCGCTCACGTGGAAGTCCCAGGACGCGGCCGGGACCGGCGAGATGCGCCCGTCGCCGACGAGGAGGGCCTCCTCCTCGCGGTCGTAGAGCAGCTCGGTGGGGCGGGCCGGCAGCGGGGCGCGGACGTAGGGGCGGCGGCCGCCCGGCAGCTTGGGGCGGCCGGCGCCCGCGCCGCGGCGGTGCAGCCACAGGACGCGGCGGCCGAGTTCGACACCGCGGGCCCAGACGCCCGGGTCCTTTGGCAGCGGCACCCGGCACTCCTTGGCGTCCCGGGCGGCCACCGCGAGAATCCAGGCCAACAGGTCCTCGGGCCGCACCTCTTCGTCGTAGGTGCCCGACAAGCGCGTGAGCAGGCCGGGCGCGACATTGGGTTCGGCGCCGCCGGGGCGGCGGTACAGCGGGCGGATCCGGCCCGGCCGCCCGGCGGGGGAGCGGCCTTCCGGCAGGACGGCGCAGGCCAGCACCGCGGGGCCGCCCGCGTCGGGCACGTACCCCTGCTCCACGAGGAACAGCTGTTGTTCGTCCGCCACCCGCCACAACTCGGGTCTGGCCGCGTCGATCAGCCGCTGGTCGGGGAGGAGCCACTGCTCGTCGAACGGTCCGTGCAGCACCCGCACCGGCTCCGGGCACGGCCCCTCGGCCCGCGCCAGCGGCTCGGTCCCCGCGCCGTGACCGGGCAGTTGGGCGGCGGCGGTGTGCAGGGTCCGGGACCGCGACGGTTCGAGCAGCGCTTCGCGCCGGTCCCGGGGTGAGCGTACGAACGTGTCCCAACGGGCTTTCAGGGACGCGGCGTCCGGCGCGACGGGCCAGCCGCGGCCCAGGCGCAGGGGCGCCACGGACCACGGCATGAGGTCCGCGAGCGGCATGGCGTCGGTGAGCGGCCCGTCGTTCGTCACGCCCGGCATGGTACGTCGCGCCTCCGCGGCAGGTCAGTCGGCGTCCAGCGTCACCGTGAACGAGAAGCGGTCCCCGCGATAATGGATGACCGCCACGTCGAGTACCTGCCCCTCCTCGTCGTACGTGATGCCTGTGTAGTGCAGGATCGGGCTGAGCAGCGGGACCTGGAGCAGCCGGGCCGTCTCCGGGTCCGCGAGCCGCGCCTCCACCGAGTCCGTGATCCGGCTGATCCGCACGCCGACCACGTCCCGCAGCACCTTCGTCATCGGCCAGCGCGCCAGGTCCGCCACGTCGACCCGCTCGCCCAGGTCGGGCCGCAGGTAGTTGCGGGCGTGGTTCGTCGGCTCGCCGGTCTTCTCGTCGCTGCGCAGCCGGTGGTACGTCGCGACGGACCCGGTCCCCGGGAACAGCTCGGCGTATGCCACCGGAACCGGTGCCGTGCCGTGCCCGAGCAGCTCGGTCGTCATCCCGGACTGCTGGGCCACGATGGCGTCGACGGAGCCCAGCAGACGTACCGGCGCGCCCTGCAGGGCCGTCGGCTCGATGAACGTGCCGCGGCGCCGGTGCCGGGTGATGAGCCCCTCGTCCTCCAGCTCCTTCAGGGCCTGGCGCATGGTGAGGACGGACACCCCGTAGTGCCCCGCGAGCTGTTCCTCGGTGGGCAGCCGCAGCGGGTCCCGCGGTGACCGGCCGAGTATGGAGGCGCGCAGGGATTGCGACACCTGATACCAGAGCGGCAATTTGCGGTTCAGGACGATCGAGTCCGGGGCGAATGACGTCACGGGTTATCCGTATCGGTCGCGGGCCTGCGATGCAATGCGGTGTCCGGAAGTGCGGCGCCCGCCCTCACGGCCTGAAATGGCGTTCGAGGCCGCGCCAGACGTCGTCGTAGGAACGCTGCAGGTGACCGGCGCCCGCGGCCTGGGCCGTCGCGGTGACGGGCCACCGCGTCTCGAACATGAACGCCAGCCCGTCGTCCACCTTCTGCGGCTTCAGCTCGGCGGCGCTCGCCCGGTCGAACGTCTCCCGGTCGGGGCCGTGCGCCGACATCATGTTGTGCAGCGAGCCCCCGCCGGGGACGAAGCCCCCCTTGCCGGCGCCCTTGGCGTCGTACGCGCCCTCGATGAGCCCCATGTACTCGCTCATCACGTTCCGGTGGAAGTACGGCGGGCGGAACGTGTCCTCGCCGACCAGCCAGCGCGGCGCGAAGACCACGAAGTCCACGCCCGCGAGGCCGGGGGTGTCCGACGGCGAGGTGAGCACCGTGAAGATCGACGGGTCCGGGTGGTCGTAGGAGACCGTGCCGATGACGTTGAAGCGGCGCAGGTCGTACACGTACGGGACGTGGTTGCCGTGCCAGGCGACGACGTCGAGCGGCGAGTGGTCGTACGTGGCCGTCCAGAGGTTGCCGCAGAACTTGTTGACGACCTCCACCGGCCCCGCGGTGTCCCCGGCGTCCTCGTACGCGGCGACCGGAGCCCTGAAGTCCCGCGCGTTCGCGAGGCCGTTGGCGCCGATCGGGCCGAGCTCGGGGAGGTGGAACGGGGCGCCGTAGTTCTCGCACACGTACCCGCGGGCCGCCCCGTCGAGGAGTTCGACGCGAAAGCGCACCCCGCGCGGGATCAGCGCGACCTCGCCCGGCGCGACGGCGAGCAGCCCGAACTCGGTGCGCAGCAGCAGTCCGCCCTGCTCGGGCACGATCAGCAGTTCACCGTCGGAGTCGCTGAACACCCGAGCTGCCATAGGGGAGTTGGCGTGGTAGAGGTGCACGGCCATGCCGGTGCGCTGCGTCGCGTCGCCGTTGCCCCCGAGGGTCCACAGGCCGGCCAGCCAGTCCGTACCGGGCGCGGGCGCGGGCAGCGGGTTCCAGCGGCGCCGGTTCGGATCGGGGACGGTCTCCGTGAAGGGGGCGGTGCGCAGCGCGCCGTTCTCCGCGCGGGTGAACTCCGGGTGCGCCGCCGACGGGCGTATCCGGTACAGCCACGAGCGGCGGTTGTGCGCGCGGGGCTCGGTGAAGGCGGTGCCGCTGAGCTGCTCCGCGTAGAGGCCGAGGGGGGCGCGCTGCGGAGAATTGCGCCCCTCGGGCAGAGCGCCCGGCACCGCTTCCGAGCTGTGCTCGTTCCCGAAACCCGACAGATAGGTCAGGTTTTCGGCCGTCTTGCGTGCGTCCCCGCTCATCTTGGCTCCCTAGCTCCTGATTCCTATGCTCAACCGTAGGATTCGGCGGTACCCCGCGCAAGAGGCCATCCCGCCAAGGCCTCCGCCCCCGAGACCTCCGTCCCAAGGCCTCCTCCCCGAGAGGGATCCCGGAACGTGAGCGTTCCTCTACTGTCCTGTGCATGCCCAGGACGCAGCAGGCCCGCGCCGCCGCGGCCGCGACCCTCCTGGCGTGCGCCCTGCTGACGGGCCTCGCCGGGTGCGGGAGCGACGGCGGCGGCCCGCGCCACGTCGGCACCGTCCTCGACAGCACCGACGACGAGGGCGGCCGCTACCGGCAGATCCCGAAGAAGGACGCCCCGGAGATCGGCGTCGTCGTCCAGCCGGACGCGGCCCCGCCGGGCGGCTGGGACATCCGGATCCGCATACGCCACTTCCGCCTCACCCCCAAGGGCACCCCGGCCCACGCCGTGCACGGCCGCGGCTACGTCCAGCTCTACCTGGACGGCCACCGCCTCGCCCGGCTGCGCACCACCGACCACCGGCTGCCCGCCACCCGCGTCACCCGCGGCACGCACCACGTCACCGCCCGCCTCTACGCCGACGACCACACGGTCTGGGCGGTCGACGGCGAACCCCTGGAAGCCACCGCCGACCTCACCGCGTCCGGCGCCGAGACCGACCCTCCCACCGGGCAGGGCCTAGGCTGACCGGCATGGCCCACCCCACGTCCCTGCGCCGCGCGCCCGTGCAGCGGCGCAGTGCCGAGCGGCTGACCCGGATCCTCGACGTCTGCGCCGAACTCCTCGACGAGGGCGGCTACGACGAGCTGAGCACGCGGGCCGTCGCGACCCGCGCCGACGTGCCCATCGGCTCCGTCTACCGCTTCTTCAGCAACAAGCGCGCCATGGTCGACGCCCTGGCCCAGCGCAACCTGGAGCGCTACGCCGGGCAGGTCGCCGAGCGGCTCGGGGCGATCCCGGCGGACGACTGGCGCGGCGCCATGGACGCCGTCCTCGACGAGTACCTCGCCATGAAGCGCACCGCGCCCGGCTTCTCCCTCGTCGACTTCGGCACGCAGATCCCCGTCGGCGACCCCGACGCCGACCCCAACCACCGCGTCGCCGACACCCTCACCGACCTCCTCGCCCCCCACCTCGGCCGCACCCCGGACACCACCCTGCGCCGCACCTTCCTCGTCGCCGTCGAATCCGCCGACGCTCTGGTCCGGCTGGCGTTCCGGCTCGACCCGGCGGGGGACGAGCGGATCATCGAGGAGACCAGGGAGTTGCTGCGGGCTTATCTGGCACGGGTGCTGGACTGACCGGCCCCTGCCCGCACACACCGCCGCGACCTGGAGTTTTGCGCTTATTGCTCGCGTGTCAACGTCTTGTTAACGCGATCGCACGGCCCCTAACGTCGCGCTGACCGCCATCCCCGGGCGGCAGTTCAACGGCGAACGTAGGGACCCACTCCATGCTGACAATCCTCGGATTCGTCATGATCGCCACCTTCCTGGTGCTGATCATGATGAAGAAGGTGTCGCCGATCGCGGCGCTCGTGCTCATCCCCGCGCTCTTCTGCGTGCTGGTGGGCAAGGGAGCGCACCTCGGCGACTACGTCATCGCCGGCATCGGCGACCTGGCGCCCACCGCGGCGATGCTGATGTTCGCGATCGTCTACTTCGGCGTGATGATCGACGTCGGTCTCTTCGACCCGGTCGTACGGGCCATCCTGCGCTTCGCCAAGGCCGACCCCGTCCGCATCGTCGTCGGCACCGCCGTGCTCGCCGCGATCGTCTCCCTGGACGGCGACGGCTCCACCACCTTCATGATCACCGTCTCGGCGATGTACCCGCTGTACAAGCGCCTGAAGATGAGCCTCGTCGTGATGACCGGTGTCGCCGCGACCGCCAACGGCGTCATGAACACCCTGCCCTGGGGCGGCCCGACGGCCCGCGCGGCCACGGCCCTCAAGGTCGACGCCAGCGACATCTTCGTGCCGATGATCCCCGCGCTCGCCGCCGGACTCGTCTTCGTCCTCCTCCTCGCCTACGTCCTCGGGCGCCGCGAGCGCAAACGGCTCGGCCATCTGTCCCTGGACTCCGTGGTCGACGACGCCGGGACCATGGCGGTGACCGGGACCGTCACCGAGACCGCCGACGCGAAGGTCCTGGTCGGCGCGGGCGGTGGCGGCAGCGGCGGCAGCGGCAGCGGTACGGCGGCCACCGGCGGGGGCGGCCACGCCGCGTCCTCGTACGAGAACGAGGACGGCGAGACCTTCTCCGGCCTCGACCCGCACCGCGCCACCCTGCGCCCCAGGCTGTACTGGTTCAACGCGCTCCTCACGGTCGCCCTGCTCACCGCGATGATCATGGAGCTGCTGCCGATCCCGGTCCTGTTCATGCTCGGAGCCGCGCTCGCCCTCTCGGTCAACTACCCGCACATGCAGGACCAGAAGGCCCGCATCGGCGCCCACGCCGAGAACGTCCTCAACGTCTCCGGCATGGTCTTCGCCGCCGCCGTCTTCACCGGCGTCCTGCAAGGCACCGGCATGGTCGACCACATGGCCGAGTGGGTCGTGAACGGCATCCCCGACTGGATGGGCCCGCACATGGCCCTGGTCACGGGCGTGCTCTCCATCCCCTTCACGTACTTCATGTCCAACGACGGCTTCTACTTCGGCATCGTGCCGGTCCTCGCCGAGGCCGGGAACGCGCACGGCGTCTCCACCCTGGAGATCGCACGGGCCTCGCTCGTCGGCCAGCCGCTGCACATGTCGAGCCCGCTGGTGCCCGCCGTGTACGTTCTCGTGGGCATGGCCAAGGTCGAGTTCGGCGACCACACCAGGTTCACGGTGAAATGGGCAGCGCTGACCGCCCTCGTGGTCCTCGGCGCCGGCCTGCTGTTCGGGATCGTCTGAGGAAGGCACCGTGACGTACAAGCCCGGGGAGACGCGGACCTGGCTGCTCCGCCTCGTCATCGCCTTCAGCTTCGCGCAGGCGGCGGTGTCGATGGCGCGGCCCGCCGTCTCCTACCGGGCCCTCGCACTCGGCGCCGACGAACGGGCGGTGGGTGTCATCGCCGGTGTCTACGCCCTCCTCCCGCTGTTCGCCGCCGTCCCGCTGGGCCGGCGCACGGACCACGGCCGCTGCGCCCCGCTGCTGCCCCTCGGCGTCGTGCTGATCTCCGGCGGCTGCGCGCTCAGCGGCCTCGCGAACTCCCTGGCGGCGATGGCCGCTTGGAGCGGTGTGATGGGCCTCGGCCACCTCTGCTTCGTCATCGGAGCCCAGTCGATCGTGGCCCGCCAGTCCGCCCCGGACGAACAGGACCGCAACTTCGGCCACTTCACCATCGGCGCCTCCCTCGGCCAGCTCATCGGGCCCGTCGCGGCGGGCGCCCTGATCGGCGGCCCGGACATGGCGGGCACCAGCGCCCTCGCCCTGCTCGTCGCGGCGGGCGGCTGCGCGGTCGCGCTCACGTCGTTGTGGCGCATCGAGTTCTCCCGTACGAGGACGGGTTCGCGGCCGGCGAAGGGCGCGGCGCGCGTCCCCGTCCACCGCATCCTGCGCACCCGCGGCGTCCCCGGCGGCATCTTCATCAGCCTCGCCGTGCTCTCCGCGACCGACATCCTCACCGCCTACCTCCCGGTGGTCGGCGAACACCGGGGGATCGCCCCGTCCGTCATCGGCGTACTGCTGAGCCTGCGGGCCGCCGCGACGATCGCGTGCCGGCTGGTCATGACGCCGCTCATCGACTGGCTGGGCCGGGCCGTCCTGATCTCCGCGACCTGTCTGCTGGCCGCGGTGCTGTGCGCGGGCATCGCACTGCCCGTCCCGGTCCGGGCGCTCGGCGTGATGCTGGTGCTGCTCGGTTTCTGCCTCGGCGTCGGGCAGCCGCTGTCCATGACCACCGTGGTGCAGGCGGCCCCTGCCGACGCCCGCTCCACCGCCCTGGCCCTGCGCCTGACCGGCAACCGCCTCGGCCAGGTCGCGGCCCCGGCCTCCGCGGGCCTGGTGGCGGGGGTGGTGGGCACGGCCGCGCCGTTCGTGATGCTGGGCGGGCTGTTGCTGGTCGCGGCGGGGCTCGGGGCGCGCGGGGTCCGGGAACCGGATGCGGCGCGAGGTGACGGGCGTCTCTGGCGTCGGAAAACTATCAGCGCTAGTTTGGGGGCGACGGCGAGGAAGACGACGAGTCCGCACCAGAAGGAGAGCCCATGAAGGCCCACGACGGGATGTACATCGACGGTGCCTGGCGCCCGGCCGCGGGCGGCGACACCATCGCTGTCGTCAACCCGGCCGACGAGCAGGTGATCGGCCACGTCCCCGCGGGCACCGCCGAGGACGTCGACACCGCCGTCCGTGCCGCCCGCGCCGCCTTCCCCGGCTGGGCCGCGACCCCGCCCGCCGAGCGCGCCGCCGGGATCGCCGCGCTCCGCGACGTGCTGCTGGCCCGCAAGGACGAGGTCGCCGAGACGGTCACCGCCGAGCTGGGCGCCCCGCTGCAGTTCTCGCAGGCGGTGCACGCCGGGGTGCCGGTCATGGTCGCGGGTTCGTACGCCGAACTGGCCGCGAGCCACCCCTTCGAGGAGAAGGTCGGCAACTCGACGGTCTACTCGGAGCCGGTCGGCGTCGTCGGCGCCATCACGCCCTGGAACTACCCGCTCCACCAGATCGTCGCGAAGGTCGCCCCGGCGCTCGCCGCCGGCTGCACCGTCGTCCTCAAGCCCGCCGAGGACACCCCGCTGACCGCCCAGCTCTTCGCCGAGGCCGTCCACGAGGCGGGGATCCCCGCGGGCGTCTTCAACCTGGTTACCGGGGTCGGCGCGGTCGCGGGCCAGGCCCTCGCCGAGCACGCGGACGTGGACCTGGTCTCCTTCACGGGCTCGACCGCGGTCGGCCGGCAGATCGGCGCGACGGCGGGCGCGGCCGTCAAGCGCGTCGCCCTCGAACTCGGCGGCAAGTCGGCCAATGTCATCCTGCCCTCGGCCGACCTCGGCAAGGCCGTCAACGTCGGCGTCGCCAACGTGATGGGCAACTCGGGTCAGACGTGCAGCGCCTGGACCCGCATGCTCGTCCACACCTCGCAGTACGACGAGGCGGTCGAGCTCGCGGCGACGGCGGCCGCGAAGTACGGCGACCGCATCGGCCCGCTCGTCAACGCCAAGCAGCAGGCGCGCGTGCGCGGTTACATCGAGAAGGGCGTCGCGGAGGGCGCCCGCATCGTGGCGGGCGGACCCGAATCCCCGCGCGAGCAGGGCTACTTCGTGCAGCCCACCGTCTTCGCCGACGTCACGCCGGAGATGGCCATCGCCCAGGAGGAGATCTTCGGCCCGGTCGTCTCGCTCATCCGCTACGAGGACGAGGACGACGCCGTGCGGATCGCCAACGGCACCGTGTACGGGCTCGCCGGCGCGGTCTGGGCGGGCGAGGAGGCGGAGGCCGTCGCCTTCGCGCGCCGCATGGACACGGGGCAGGTCGACATCAACGGCGGCCGCTTCAACCCCCTGGCCCCGTTCGGCGGTTACAAGCAGTCGGGCGTCGGCCGCGAGCTGGGCTCGCACGGCCTCTCCGAGTACCTCCAGACCAAGTCCCTCCAGTTCTGAGCCAGTTCCCTCCGGTTCCGCGTCAGCACCGAGTCCCGTTCAGGAGTTCCTCCATCATGGTTCGCGCCGCTGTACTGCCCGCCGTCGGCTCCCCGCTGGAGATCGCCGACATCGACCTGCCCGAGCCGGGACCCGGCCGGGTCCGCATCAAGCTCGTCGCCGCCGGGGTCTGCCACTCCGACCTGTCCCTGACCAACGGCACCATGCGCCTGCCGGTCCCCGCCGTCCTCGGCCACGAGGGCGCGGGCACCGTCGTCTCTGTCGGCGAGGGCGTCACGCATGTCGCGCCCGGCGACGACGTCGTCCTCAACTGGGCTCCGTCATGCGGCAGTTGTCACGCGTGCGCGCTCGGCGAGGTCTGGCTCTGCGCCAATGCCCTGGCCGGCGCCGCCGACGTGTACGCCCACCGCTCGTCCGACGGCTCCGACCTGCACCCCGGGCTCAACGTCGCCGCGTTCGCCGAGGAGACCGACGTCGCCGCGAACTGCGTCCTGCCCGCCCCGGCCGGTGTCCCGCTCACCGACGCCGCGCTCCTCGGCTGCGCCGTCCTCACGGGCTACGGCGCCGTCCACCACTCCGCACAGGTCCGCGAGGGCGAGACCGTCGCGGTGTACGGCGTCGGCGGTGTCGGCCTCGCCACGCTCCAGGCGGCACGCATCGCGGGCGCCTCGAAGATCGTCGCGGTCGATGTCTCCCCGGAGAAGGAGGAGTTGGCCCGCCGGGCGGGAGCCACCGACTACGTGATCGCCTCCGAGAACACCGCCCGCGAGATCCGTGCCCTCACGGGCGGACAGGGCGTCGACGTGGCCGTCGAGTGCGTCGGCCGCGCCGTGACGATCCGCACGGCCTGGGAGTCCACCCGGCGCGGCGGCCGCACCACGGTCGTCGGCATCGGCGGCAAGGACCAGCAGGTCACGTTCAACGCCCTGGAGATCTTCCACTGGGGCCGCACCCTGGCCGGCTGCGTCTACGGCAACTCCGACCCGGCCAGGGACCTCCCGGTCCTCGCCGAGCACATCCGCGCGGGCCGCCTGGACCTGAGCGCGCTGGTGACGGAACACATCACCCTGGACGACATCCCGGCGGCGTTCGACAACATGGTGGCCGGCAAGGGCGGCCGGGCCCTGGTCATCTTCTGAGCGGTACCGAGCCCATTCCGCGCCTGAGGTGGCGCACACAGTGCGCGCCTCAGGCGCGCGCGGAACCGCGCGAGAAGCCCCACCGGGCAGCGGCCGGGCGGACGAGACGGCGGGGGCCGCTCAAAAGACCTCCCGGACTCCCAGCTCCGCCGAGAAGAACGCCGCCCCGGACCCGGTGACCCGAACCGCCCGCTCGGACCCGATCCGCTCGACCCAGCCGGAGGCGAACGCGTGGCGGCACAAGGCCGCCCCCGCGACCCCGGCCAGATGAACGCGCCGCTCCGTCCAGTCGAGGCACCCCCGGGCGAGGGGCCGCCGCCCACCCGGATCGAGTGCGGCCCCGAGCACGCGGAACCAGCCGAGACCCGCGTCCGTCAGCGAGAACCCCGCGTCGACCCGCAAGAGCCCCCGCTCCGCCATCCCGTCGGCCACGGCGATCCCGAGCCGCCCGGCCAGATGGTCGTAACAGGTGCGCCCGCGCGCCATCGCGTCCCGCGCCGACGACGCCCGCAGGGTCGGGGGCCGCTCGCCGCCACCGGGCACGGCGTACGCGGCGAGCCCTTCCACGAGTTGCGCGGCCGGTGCGTCGGCGAGGCGTACGTACCGGTGCCTGCCCTGCCGTTCCTCCGCGAGGAGCCCGCCCGCGACGAGCTTGCCGAGGTGCTCGCTCGCGGTGGAGGCGGCGACCCCGGCGTGCCGGGCGAGTTCGCCCGCGGTCCAGGCCCGGCCGTCGAGCAGGGCCAGCAGACACGCGGCCCGGGTCTCGTCGGCGAACAGCGCGGCCAGCGCGGCCAGCCGCGGGGCACCGGGTTCCTTGGAAGCAGCCATGGCTCAAGGATGCGCCGGGCACGCTTCGGCGCGGACCGAAACATCGGCTGCCGGCACCGGTCAGTGCGCGGTCGCCACGACCTGCTCGTACTGGACGGAGAGCCCGTCGAGCAGCGCCGTGAGCCCCGTCTGGAACGCCCGGTCGTCCACGACGTCCTGGTGCTCCGCGAGCAGGTGCGCCTGTCCGAGGTGCGGATAGTCGGCCGGGTCGTACGCCGTCTCGTCGTCGACGAACCCGCCGGCGAACGAGCCGAGCGCGGAGCCCATCACGAAGTACCGCATGAGCGCGCCGATGGAGGTGGCCTGCGCGGGCGGCCATCCGGCGTCGGTCATGGAGCCGAACACGGCGTCGGCGAGCCGGAGCCCGGCGGGCCGCCGCCCCGGCCCCTGGGCCAGCACGGGCACGATGTTCGGGTGTTCGCGCAGCGCGGCCCGGTAGGAGACGGCCCAGTCGTGCAGCGCGGTCCGCCAGCCCCGGGTGTCACCGGAGTCGAACATCGACAGGTCGACCTGCGCGCTCACCGAGTCGGCGACCGCCTCCAGGATCTGGTCCTTCGTGCGGAAGTGGTTGTACAGGGACGGCCCGCTCACCCCGAGCTCGGCCGCGAGCCGCCGGGTCGAGACGGCCGCGAGCCCCTCGGTGTCGACGAGGGCGCGGGCCGCGTCGACGATGCGGTCGGTGCTCAGGAGGGGCTTGCGCGGTCGGGCCATGCGGCACATAGTAGGGCTGTCAGCCAAAAACTAGCAGTGCTAATTTAATGGCATCTGCCGCACGTGCCTGGGAGTCGTCCATGAATCTGGAGCTGAGCGAGGAGCAGACGGCCGTCCGTCGGCTCGCCAAGGACTTCGTGGACCGCGAGATCGCACCGAACGTGGTGACGTGGGACCGCGCCGAAGAGGTCGACCGCGGGATCGTCAAGAAGCTCGGCGAGGTCGGCTTCCTCGGCCTGACCATCGACGAGGAGTACGGCGGCTCGGGTGGCGACCACCTCGCGTACTGCCTGGTCACCGAGGAGCTGGGCCGTGGCGACTCCTCCGTGCGCGGCATCGTCTCGGTCTCCCTCGGCCTGGTCACGAAGACCATCCAGTCGTACGGCACCGAGGAGCAGAAGCGGGACTGGCTGCCGAGGCTCACGGCGGGCGAGGCCCTTGGCTGCTTCGGGCTCACCGAGCCGGGCACCGGCTCCGACGCGGGCAACCTGACGACGCGGGCCGTGCGCGACGGCGGCTCCGACGGGGACTGGGTGATCAACGGCTCGAAGATGTTCATCACCAACGGCACCTGGGCCGATGTCGTCCTGCTCTTCGCCCGCTCCACCGACGCCCCCGGCCACAAGGGCGTCTCCGCCTTCCTGGTCCCCACCGACACCCCGGGGCTGACCCGCCGCACCATCCACGGCAAGCTCGGCCTGCGCGGCCAGGCCACCGCCGAACTGGTCCTGGAGGACGTCCGCGTCCCCGCCACCGCGCTGCTCGGCCCCGAGGGCAAGGGCTTCTCCATCGCGATGTCCGCGCTGGCCAAGGGGCGGATGTCGGTGGCCGCCGGCTGCGTCGGCATCGCCCAGGCCGCGCTCGACGCCGCGGTCGGCTACGCGGGCGAACGCGAGCAGTTCGGCAAGTCGATCGCCTCGTACCAGCTCGTCCAGGAACTGATCAGCGACATCGCCGTCGACGTGGACGCGGCCCGCCTGCTGACGTGGCGCGTCGCCGACCTCATCGACCGTGGCGAGGAGTTCGCGACGCCCGCCTCGAAGGCCAAACTCTTCGCGTCCGAAGCCGCGGTCCGCGCCGCCAACAACGCCCTCCAGGTCTTCGGCGGCTACGGCTACATCGACGAGTACCCGGTCGGCAAGCTGCTGCGCGACGCGCGCGTCATGACCCTGTACGAGGGCACGAGCCAGATCCAGAAGCTGATCATCGGCCGCGCCCTGACGGGGGTCTCGGCGTTCTGAAGGCATCGCACTGAAGTCGTCGCACCGGGGGCGTCGCCCTGAGTACGTACATGAGTAGGGGAGCGGATGTGACTGCGGCCACATCCGCTCCATGCTGTGCCGTATGAGTGAGACATCGGTCAAGCAGCAGAACACCACGGCCTTCTACGGACAGGCCCTCGCCTCCTTCGCGGTGGCGCTCGCGGCGGTGGCCATCGGTATCTACAGCCTCGATGTGAGCGGCTGGATCCGCGCGTTCCTCGCCATCTCGGTCCTGTACCTGACGACGTCGGCCTTCACCCTGTCGAAGGTGATCAGGGACCGCCAGGAGGCGGACCAGATCGTGAGCCGGGTCGACCAGGCCCGCCTGGAGAAGATCCTCGCGGACCACGACCCCTTCAAGCCGGTCGTCTGAGCCACACGATCATTCCGGCCTAAGCGCCCGCTCACCCCGGAGGGTATGGTGTGGGCGCACGTACCCGGGAGGATGTGAGCGGACCGATGACGCAGGACGAGCGGGTCGAGGACCAGGCGATCGACGAGATGCCGTGGGCCGAGGTCACCCCCGACGCGGCCCGGCGACTGCTCGTCGCCGCGGTCGAGGCGTTCGCCGAGCGCGGTTACCACGCCACCACGACCCGCGACATCGCGAGCCGCGCCGGCATGAGCCCGGCCGCGCTCTACATCCACTACAAGACCAAGGAGGAGCTCCTCCTTCGGATCAGCCGCATCGGCCACGAGAAGGCGCTGGCGATCCTGCGCCGCGCGGCCGACGGCGAGGGGAGCGCCGCCGACCGGCTGGCGGAGGCGGTGCGCTCCTTCGTGCGCTGGCACGCCGGGCACCACACGACCGCCCGCGTCGTCCAGTACGAACTGGACTCGCTCGGCGAGGAGCACCGCCCCGCCATCGTGGAACTGCGCCGCCGCAGCGACAACGCCGTGCGCGAGATCATCAACGACGGGGTGAAGGCCGGCGAGTTCGACGTGCCGGACGTCCCCGGCACGACGGTCGCGGTGCTCTCCCTCTGCATCGACGTGGCCCGCTGGTTCAACACGGAAGGCCGCCGGACCCCCGACGAGGTCGGCGCCCTCTACGCCGACCTCGTGCTCCGGATGGTGGGAGCGCGGTCTCAGAAGTAGTAGCGGGACACCGACTCCGCGACGCAGACCGGCTTCTCGCCGCCCTCGCGCTCCACGGTGAACGCCACGGACACCTGCACCCCGCCCGGCACGTCCTCCACGGACGTGATCTTCGCCGTCGCCCGCAGCCGCGAGCCGACCGGCACCGGGGCGGGGAAACGCACCTTGTTCGTCCCGTAGTTGACGCCCATCTTCACGCCCTCGACCGCGATCAGCTGCGGACCGAACAGCGGCAGCAGCGACAGCGTCAGGTAGCCGTGCGCGATGGTCGTGCCGAACGGTCCCGCCTTGGCGCGCTCCGGGTCGACGTGGATCCACTGGTGGTCACCCGTCGCCTCGGCGAACCGGTCGATCCGCTCCTGCTCGATGCCGACCCAGTCCGTGTGGCCCAACTGCTCGCCGACGGCGGCCTTCAGCTCGTCTGCGTCCTTGAAAACCCGCGGCTCCGCCATGTCCAGTGACCTCCCAGGTCCATTGTCTAAGCGCTTGCTCAGACCTCCTGGCATGCTAACAACGCCGACCGCCGGGGCACTAGGCTCGGCCGGGTGCCACAGATCCCGGAGAAGATCCACGAGCTCACCGTCGGCCAGTTGTCGGCGCGCAGCGGCGCCGCCGTCTCCGCCCTGCACTTCTACGAGTCCAAGGGTCTGATCGACAGCCGCCGCACCTCGGGCAACCAGCGCCGCTACACCCGCGACACCCTGCGCCGGGTCGCCTTCATCCGCGCCGCACAGCGCGTCGGCATCCCGCTCGCCACGATCCGCGACGCCCTCGCCGAACTCCCCGAGGAGCGCACCCCGACCCGCGAGGACTGGGCGCACCTCTCGGAGGCCTGGCGGTCCGAACTGGACGAGCGCATCACGCAGTTGAGCCGCCTGCGCGACCACCTCACCGACTGCATCGGCTGCGGCTGCCTCTCCCTGGAGACCTGCGTGCTCTCCAACCCGGACGACGTCTTCGGCGACCGCCTCACCGGCTCCCGTCTGATGGCGGAGCGCCGGGACCGCCGGGCGCCGTGACCCGGGGACCCAGGGCCCGGAACACCGCGCTCAGGGCCACCGCCGCGATCGCCCCGGCCGCGACGCCGCTGCCGAACAGGGTGCGGGCCCAGGACGGCAGGTCCGCGTACATCTCCGGCGCCACGATCGGCAGCATGCCGACCACCAGGGCGAGCGCGATGACGACGCTGTCGGTGCCGTGCGTCAGATCGGTACGGGAGAGCATGCCGAAGCCCATCACCGCGATCACCGCGTAGATGACCAGGCCCGCGGCGCCCACCACCGGCTCCGGGATCGCCGCCAGCAGCCGGGTCAGCGGTGTCAGGAGCCCGCACACGATGAGCAGCACCCCGGCCGCCGCGGTGACGAACCGGCTGCGGACGCGGGTGAGCTGGACGATGCCGATGTTCTCGGCGCTGGTCACCATCAGCGACGTACCGAAGATCCCGGAGCCGAGCGAGACGAGCGCGTCGGCGCGGGCGATGCGCGGCACGTCCCGGCCCGGGTCGGGGGCGCGGCCGACGGCCTCGCTGTTGAGGACCGTCTGCCCGGTGGCCTCGGCCAGCGAGGCGAGCGCGAAGACCAGCAGCGGGATCGCGGCGAGCAGGTCGATGTGCGGGGCGCCGTACGGGAAGAGGTCCGGCAGGGCGAACGTGCCGCCGTGCGCGACCTGCAGTTCGGTCCCGGTGAGGACGGCGATCAGCGTGCCGCAGACCAGGCCGAGCAGCACCGCCATCTGCCGCCACACACCGCGCAGGACGAGGAAGAAGACGGCGATGACGCCGAGCGTCGCGAAGCCGAGCCCCGGTCCTGAGGCGACCATCGGTGCGGTCACCTTGATCATGTTGATGCCGATGAGGACGACCGTCGTCCCCATCACGAGCGGCGGGAAGAGCCGGACGAGCCGGCCGTAGAACGGCAGCACGCAGAGCAGGAAGGCGGCCGAGACCAGCACCGATCCGGACGCCGTCGCGGGGCCGTACTCCTGCGCGATCTGCAGGAAGATCGCCACGGCGGCGCCGCCCGGCAGCATCAGGAACGGCAGCCGCGCCCCCACCCGCAGCACGCGCACGCCGAGCGACTGGAGCAGCGCGCCGATCCCGCACAGCACCAGCGTCGCGCTGAGCAGCGACGCGGTCTGCCCGGTCGACAGCTTCAGCGTCGTCGCGATGAGGATGACGGAGGAGACGGGGGCGGCCACGCCTGCCAGCAGGTGCTGGCAGGCGAGGGGGGCCAGTCGCCGCAGTGGAAGGCGCTCGTCGACGGGTGCCACGGTCGCCTCGGCCGGGCTCGCGGTGGAGGTCACCGGTTCAGCCAGGGCAGCTCGGCGGCGGAGTAACGGTAGGAGCGGAACACGGCGTTGGGTTCGGAGGGGAACAGCTTGCGGACCTCTTCCTCCTGGTAGCCGCCGAAGAACGGGACGACGTACTCCCAGCAGAGATAGCCGTCCTCGGTCACCTCGAAGAGGCGGCCCGCGGGGGAGTCGGTGACCAGGGTGTTCCCGTTGGGCAGGCGCTGGGCGCTGCCCATGAACGGGGCGAAGAACGACTCGCGCGCCGGGTCGTGATACTCCCAGACGACCTTGCCGCTGCTCCGCTCGATCTCGATGACGCGGCTGAACGGCACGTCCCAGCGCGGCCGGAAGACGCCGTTGTCGAAGACGAGGAAGTTGCCGTTCTCCAGCTCGGTCGGGCAGTGCTGCTGCGAGACGACGCCCGGCTCGGAGCGCCACACGATGTTTCCGGTGGCGCGCTCGATGACGACGACGGCCGACACGGAGCGGAAGCTGGCGAGGATGTTCCCGTCGGCGAGCGGCAGCACGCTGTTGATGAGCGGGTAGTGCTCGCGGGAGTAGTCCGGGTGCAGGGGGAAGTCGTCGCGGCCGAGCCGCTCGGAGACCTTCCACTCCCAGATCCTGTTCCCGTCGGCGTCGACCTCGACGATCGTGTCGGCCCACACCGTGGAGCCGCCGGCCTCGGAGCCGGGGACCCCGCCGCGCACGGCCGCGGCGGCGTCACCGGTGAGCGGTTCGAGGGCGGTGTACAGGATCCGGCCGTCGCCGTAGTGGTGGGCGTCGTGGTGCTGGAGCGGGTCGCGGTGCTCGCGCACGACCGTGCCGTCCGGGGTGATCTCCTGCATCAGGCCGCCGCGGTACTTGTGCCACATCGGGAACAGGGCGGGTTCGTCGGGCAGGACGCCGCTGTAGGCGAGGTTCCCGTTGGGGAGGATGCGGGCGTGCCGGCCCGGGCGGTGCGGAAGGTTCCACCGGTGCACGACCTCGCCGCGCAGGTCGATCAGATACACCTCGCCGGCGCCGGTCAGCGGCGCGAACAGCGTGTAGCCGTCGTACGCGGTCTCCTCGTCCAGCGCGATCAGGCCGGTGCCGCGGCGGCGCCGCTGGTTCTGGTCCACACGAGCCATGGAGGCCCCTCCCGTGGTTAACTTTTTTAAGTGACAGTGAAGGAGTTAAGCACGGCGATAAGGTGCGCTGGAACAGGGGACGGATGAGAAGGGTGTTACAAGTACATGAACGTGGGACCGGGCATCCGGCGCAGGCGGCGCGCCCTTGAGCTGACGCTCGCCGCTGTGGCGGGGCGGGCCGGGGTCTCCGTCCCGTTCCTGAGCCAGGTCGAGAACGGCCGCTCGCGCCCCAGCATGAACTCGCTGCAGCGCATCGCCGACGCGCTCGACACCACCGCCGTCGAACTCCTCGCCGCCGCCGAGGCGCCCCGCCCGGTCGACGTGGTCCGAGCCAGTACCCCACCGGCGACCGAGGGCGGGGCACGCCCTCTCGTGCGTGGTCAACAGCGTCTGCACGCCCTGGAGTTCACCGGCGACCACGACTGGGACCGGGAGTACCGGCACGCCGGTGACGAGATCCTCTACGTGGCCGATGGCTCGGCGGAGGTGGAGGCGGACGGCACGCGCTACGTGCTGGAGCGAGGTGACACCCTCTACTGCGCGGCCGAACTCGCGCACCGCTGGCGCCCGTTGGAACCGGGCACCAGGGTCCTGGTGGTAGGCGTGGCAGGCCCGTAAGGGGTGCGGGGCAGGCGTGAAGCCGGGCCTTCAGCCGCCCAGGGCGGCCCTCACCAACTCCGCGTTCCCCGAAGTCCGCGCCCCGTCCGGCAGGACCATCGTGTCCTCGAGCCCGATCCGCATGTCCAACCCGAGTCGCGCGGCAAGCCTCAGCACCGGCCAGGCCCCGCCCTCCTCCCCGTGCAGCAGCACGGGCCGCCCGTGCGCGGAGCCGAGGTCGTCCAGCAGTGCGCGGGCCGTGCCCTCGGCCGAGCCGGGATCGGGGTCGGTCACCTCGGCGAGCACCCGCAGCACCCGCGGCGCGAGCGGCGAGGCCGCGAACCGCTCCGCCCCGTCCGTGCCCGACCAGACCCCCGCCTCCACCCCGACGCCCCGCTCCAGCAGGGCGGCGGCCAGCGCCTCCGCGCCCTCCTCGTGCCAGTTCACCGACGCGTGGTCCGGCAGGGTCGTCCACGCGCGGATCCGCTCCAGTCGCGCCGCCGGGTCGGGCTCGGCCCACGCGCCCGTGGTCACGCCGACCGGCACCGCCACCCGCTCCCGGACGGCCCGGAGCGTCGCCGCAACCGAACGTGGCGACAACGTGTCTTTACCACAGGGGGACTTGGGGTGAACATGCACATCCGACGCACCGGCAGCGACCGCCGCCCCGGCGGCCTCGGCCAGCGCGCCGGGAGACAGCGGGACCACCGCTCCGTCATCCGCACCACGCGCACCGTTCAGGCATACCTGCACGAACACCATGGGGCGATGGTGCCAGCAGCCACTGACAACGGGGGCCGGAAATGCCAGTTGCGATCAGCTCACTCAAGTACGAGTCCGCGCACTCGGGCGCGCAGAAGATCACCTACGACAGCGACGGCTACCACCTCGTGCGCTTCCCGTACGCGGCGGCCGAGGAGTCGTACGACCCGTGGAACATGCACGACGCGGCCGGTGGCGGGGGCGCCTCCGCGTACCCGGACGCCCGCTCCGGGCTGATCTGGCCGAGTCACGACGGCTGGGGCACCCTGTCGGCGCTGGTCTTCTGGGCGGCGGACAGCCGGGCCACCGAGTACCGCGCCCGCTTCGTGCGCGACCCGCTGAACCTCTCCACCGGGTACGACTCGACCGCCACCACCGACATCTCGGCCACCGGCGGCGGCCAGTACCGCTCCTACACCTGGCAGATGTTCGTGCACCCCGGCACTCCGGTCGGCCTGAAGATCTCGGCGCGGAGGGGGGACACCGGCATCGCGGTGCCGATCATGCTGGCCGAGTTCAAGCTCGCCATCCAGACGGACGTGATCAGGCCCTGATGTCCCTAGGGTTACTTACTGTTCCCTCAAGCGGGCGTCCTCAGGTAAGTTCAGGGAGTGCAACGACAGTACTACTCCCTTGACGAAATCGCCGACCTGCTCGGCCTGCACGTCCGGACCGTGCGTGGCTATGTGCGCGACGGACGGCTGAAAGCCACCCAGGTCGGCCGCCGGTACCGCGTCACCCGTAACGACCTGGAGGCCTTCACGGGCGCCCCGGCCGCGCCCCGCCCGGCCGGCGGGGCACACGCCGAGGCGTCCGTCATCGTGCAGGTCGACGGCGTGGACCGGGAGGCCGCGATGCGATTGAGCAACACGCTCGTCGCCTCGGCCAACAGCACCGGCGGCGACCGGCGCGGCGCGCGGCTGCGCGTGGAGAGCGTCTACGACGAGGAGCGCGCCGTGCTCAAGATCGTCGTGCTGGGCTCACCGGCCGAGGCGGCCGAGGTGTTGAGAATCGTCGACATGCTGGTGGAGGATCCGCGATGACCGAACCGAGCGACGTACTGCGGGAGATGGCGGGCGCATCCGTGTTCGTGTGCTCCCCGGACGGACCGCCCCTCGACGGCGAGCGCGCCGCGATCGACCTGATCGGCGAGGCCGGGTACCGCGGCGCCGCCTGGGTCGCCGTTCCGGCCGAGCGGTGCGGCCCGGACTTCTTCCACCTCCGCACGCGGGTCGCGGGCGACGTGGTCCAGAAGTTCGTCAACTACCGGATGGGGCTCGTGATCCTCGGCGACATCGACGCGAGAACCGCCGCCAGTACGGCACTTCGCGACTTCGTACGGGAGAGCAACCGGGGCCGTCAGTTGTGGTTCCTGCCCGACGCCGACGCGCTTAAGGCACGCCTCGTAGAGTCGGGGCGTGACACCACACGACGCGCCTGACCCTCATCTGCCCCTGCTCACCGCCGCGCGGGCCGACCGGCTGCGCGGCCTCGTCGCCGACCGTCTGCACGCCTGTACCGGCGCGCGCCCCACGGTGGCCGGCGACACGGCCGAGGCCGGCGGCCACCGTCACCCGCTGACGAACCTGGCGCAGCGCTGCCACGCCGCACCCGAAGAAACCTGGCCGGAACTGGTCGACGAGTTCTTCGCGAGTCTCGCCACCGCGTCCCAAGGCGGGGAGAGCACCGAGGAGTTGCTGGAGCGGACGTGCCTGCGTCTGGTACCGCCCGGCGCCGTCCCCGCCGACACGGCCGACGGGTTCAGCTACCTGCGCGGCGTCGCCGAGGGGCTGAACCTGGCGCTCGCCCTGGACGGCCCCGACTCCGTGCGCCTGCTCACCGACCAGGACGTGGCGCGCGCGGGCGCCGACGCGCTGTGGGCCGCCGGGCAGCGCAACCTGGTGCGGGAGCCGCTGCGTTACGAAGAAGTGCGGCTCGACGGGCACGCCGTGCTGTACTCCGTGTACGGCGACTCGCCGTTCGTCTCGACCAAGGCGCTCGTCCTGCAGGAACTGGTCGCCGAGGTCACCGGGCGGCGCATGCCCGACGCGGGCGCGCTCGTCGTCGTACCGACCCGGCATCTCCTCGCGTTCCATCCGATCGTCGACGGCAGCGTCGTCGACGCCGTCAACGACCTGGCCACGTACGCCTTCAAGGCCCACGAGGACGGCCCCGGTTCGCTGTCGCCGCGCGTGTACTGGTGGCACGAGGGGCGGCTGACCTCGCTCACCGTCATCGACGACGAGACCCGCACCTTCTCGGTACGGCCGCCCGCCGAACTTCTCGACGTGATGAAGGCGCTGCACGGACTCGACCGGGCCGGGCGCCTCGCCCAGTCCGCCACGGCGGCACCCGGTATCGACGAACTCGGCGCGGCGGCAACCGAGTCGGTCCGCGCGTTCGACGCCGACCCGGGCGGCCTGGACGACGCCTTCACCGCCGCGGTCGCCCTCGCCCACGCACATGCCGCGACCGACCCGGACGCCGGCCGGGTGGAGACCTGGGACGCCTGGTCCGCGGCCGTGCAGCTCGGCACCACCCTGTTCACCCCCGCCGCCGGGGGTCGCGCGCACGCGGACGCCCGTGCCTGGCTCGACGCCTTCTACCTCACCCTGGTGACCCGCGAGCGCGAGCGCACGACGCGGCTGTGCCAGGTGCCGCTCGACGATCTGCGCGGCGGCGACGTCCCGGTCGACGACTACGTCCTGCACTGGATCGACACCCTGCAGACCCACTGGCTCGACCGCCCCATGGACGACGTCGTGCAGAAGCTCGTCACCACCCTGGAGACGTCGCATCCGGAGGCCGCCACACTCGCCCCGAAGGACTTCCTGAACGCCGTCGAGTACCAGCCGGTCGCGCTGTTCCACCGGCTGCTCACCCAGGACCACGACGCTTTCGGCGAGGCACTCGCGGGCGCCCTTGCGCAGCACGGGAGTTACTGGGGGGACTCGGCCGCGCCGCGCGCGCGGGTGGCGCTCGGTCCGCTGGCGCTGGCCTGCCTCGCGTACGACATGGAGTTCCCGGTCGGCCTCGACGCGCCGTACCTGCCGAAGTACCTGCTCAACCGCGAGCGGCTGGAAGTGATCCCCGGCCAGGGGTGAATCCGGGGGTGCGCCGGTGTCGGCCCGCACCCCCGTCGCGCTGTACGTCGCTCTACGCCGTGACCAGCAGCCGCGCCCGCCTGGCCTCCGCCAGGGCCGCGGGGGTGAGAACGGGGCGCGGCACCACGATGCCGCAGTGGGAACAGACGGGGCCCGACGACGGTTCGTGCGCCAGGTCGTGCTTCCAGACGAGCGCCGTGCCGGTGCACACGGGGCAGTTCTCGCCGGGCTCGCGCTCCAGTGCCGCGATCAGCCGGCGGAGCACTTCGGCGAGCGGCTCGGCGGGGTGCACCGACGGGTCGTCGCACCAGGCGACCCCGAAGCCGCCCCAGGTCAGCCGGTGCCAGTCGTCCACGCTGCCCGGGCGGCGGAGCCCGTCGTGCTTCTCCTTGCGCCGACGCTGTGCGAAGGCGACTTCGTACGCGAGCCAGACGGCCCGCGCCTCCTCCAGCTCCTCCAGGGCCGCCACCAGGCGGGCCGGGTCGGGGGAGCGGTCCTCGGGGCCGAACCCGGCCCGGGAACACAGGTGGTCCCAGGTGGCCCGGTGGCCGTAGGGAGCGAATCTCTCCAGGCACTTGCGCAGCGAATAGCGCCGCAGTGCCAGGTCGCTCAACGGGTCGCGCACCTGTCTTGCCAGACTCCGGAATCCAGCCATCGCCCTGCACCTCCGTCACACGTACGTCGGCATCGCCGCAGCCATGAAGCGACGTCGCCGAGTAGACGTATCGACACGCGATTCGGATCCCTCTTCCGGGCGGTCGGTCCCATCCGATTTCCGATGGGGCCCATCACCGGCACCTTCTGAGGCCGGGGAGTCTTCGAGTGATCCCTGTGGTGATTCCGAAAACGTGACGCATGTTCATCTTCTGTCGTGGGCTAACCGCCGGTAACCTCCGGCTCACCATCGTCGGGAGGACCAGGCATGCGACGACGCATCCCACGAACCACCCAGCACAGAAAGTCCAGTAGCCCTCTGCGGAGACTTACGGCCACCGCGGCCCTCGTGCTCACCGCGGGACTGCTCTCCCCTCTCTCGACGGCCACGGCCGCCGACGAACCCGCGCCCGTCAGCGACTACTGCAAGGGGCAGTGCGCGGACATCCTGCCGCCCGGGGCGAACGGCAGCGCCACGCTTGCCGAGATCCTCGGCAACAAACTGTTCGGCACTCAGCCCGCACACGCCGACGATCAGCTCGGCCCGTACGACGCCCTTTCGTCCGGCTACCCCTCACTCACGGACGACACGCTCACGAACTTCTTCAACGACGCCTCCTTCGGTGTCCCCAGCGATCAAGTGGGATCCGTCACCCGCCCCCGCGACGACGTGACAATCACCCGTGACAAGAAGAACGGCGTACCCCACATCAAAGGTTCCACGCGGTACGGAACCGAGTTCGGCGCCGGTTTCGCCGCAGGTCAGGACCGCCTCTGGCTGATCGACCTGTTCCGCCACATCGGCCGCGGCGAGCTGACGTCGTTCGCCGGCGGCGCCCTCGCGAACCAGGGCCTGGAGCAGGAGTTCTGGCCGCAGGCCCCGTACACCGAGGACGATCTGCAGAAGCAGGTCGACTACATCAAGAACTCCGGCGGCGAGCGCGGCAAACAGGCCATGGACGACGCGCAGGCCTATATCGACGGCCTCAACTCCTACCGCGAGAAGTCCAAGAACGGCCGCTACTTCCCGGGCGAGTACGTCCTCACCGGCAAGATCGACGCGATAACGAACAGCGGCGAGATCCAGCCGTTCAAGGTGACCGACATGATCGCGCTGGCCTCGGTGGTCGGCGGACTGTTCGGCAACGGCGGCGGGGGAGAGGTCGACGCGGCCCTCTCGCTCATGAAGTCCCAGGAGAAGTACGGCGTCGAGAAGGGCACCCAGGTCTGGGAGTCCTTCCGCGGCCGCAACGACCCCGAGGCCGTCACCACCATCCACGACGGCACGAGCTTCCCGTACGGCGGCAAACCGGCGAACGCGCGCGGCCAGGCCCTCCCCGACAAGGGGTCGGTCTCCAAGGAGCCGCTCGTCCATGACCGCACGGGCTCGGCGGCGACGGCCGCCAAGTCCGGCACCGTGACCAAGGACCCGGTGCAGGCACCGACGAAGCTCAAGCCGCTCCAGGGCATGTACGACGACGGGGTACTGCCCGCCGACATGTTCACGGACTCGGCCTCCAAGAAGGGCATGTCGAACGCCCTCGTGGTCTCCGGCAAGCACACCGCGTCCGGCCACCCGGTCGCCGTGTTCGGCCCGCAGACCGGCTACTTCGCGCCACAACTGCTGATGATGCAGGAGCTGCAGGGCCCCGGGATCAGCGCGCGCGGCGTCTCCTTCGCGGGCGTCGGCATGTACATCCAGCTGGGCCGCGGCCAGGACTACTCCTGGTCGGCGACGTCCGCGGGACAGGACATCACCGACACGTACGCGGTGCCGCTCTGTGAACCGGGCGGCGGCACGCCCACCAAGCAGTCGACCTCCTACCTCTACCGGGGCACCTGCACCCCGATGGAGAAGCTGGAGAAGACGAACTCCTGGAAGCCGACGGTCGCCGACTCGACGGCCGCGGGCTCGTACCGCATGCAGGTCTTCAGAACGAAGTACGGCATCGTCACGGACCGCGCCACGGTCGACGGCAAACCCGTCGCGTACACGGCGCTGCGCTCGACCTACCGCCACGAGGCCGACTCGATCATCGGCTTCCAGATGCTCAACGACCCGTCGTACGTCACGGACGCCGCGTCCTTCGCGAAGGCGGCGCAGCACATCAGCTACGCCTTCAACTGGTTCTACGCCGACTCGCGGGACACCGCCTACTACAACAGCGGCGCCAACCCGGTGCGGGCCAAGGACATCGACATGTCGCTGCCGGTCAAGGCCGAACAGGCCTATGAATGGCAGGACTTCGACCCCACGGACAACACGGCGGCCCTGACGCCCCCGTCCCAGCACCCGCAGTCGGTCAACCAGGACTACTACATCTCCTGGAACAACAAACAGGCCAAGGACTTCACCGCGGCCAACTTCAGCCTGGGCGCCGTGCAGCGCGCCAACCTCCTCGACGACCGCGTGAAGAAGCTCACCGCCGCGGGCGGCGTCACCCGGGCCTCGCTCACTCGGGCCATGGAGGAGGCCGCGGTCACCGATCTGCGCGGCGAACAGGTGCTGCCGGAGATCCTCAAGGTGATCCGCAGCAAGCCCGTCGACGACCCGCAACTCTCCAAAGCCGTGCAGCAGTTGGAGGCCTGGGGCAAGGCGGGCGCGCAGCGCAACCAGACGTCCGCGGGCTCGAAGGCATACGCGCATCCGGACGCCGTACGGATCATGGACGCGTGGTGGCCGCTGCTGGTCAAGGCCGAGTTCCAGCCGGGCCTCGGCGACGACCTCTACCAGGCGCTGACGGGTCAGCTCACCGTCGACGAGGCGCCCTCGGCCGGACACGGACCGACCGGATCGCACGCCGGGTCCTCGTTCCAGTACGGCTGGTGGGGTTACGTCGACAAGGACCTGCGGACGGTGCTCGGGCAGCCGGTGCAGGGCAAGTTGGGGGACACGTACTGCGGTGCCGGGGATCTCTCGGCCTGCCGGGACGCGCTCCTGACGACGCTGGCCACCGCCGCGGCCGAGCCGGCCACCGAGGTCTACCCCGGGGACGACAGCTGTAAGGCCGGTGACCAGTGGTGCGCGGACACCATCATCCACCGGGCGCTCGGCGGGATCACGCACCGCGGGATCCAGTGGCAGAACCGGCCCACGTATCAGCAGGTCGTGGAGTTCCCGGCACACCGGTAGGTCCGGCAGCACTGTCCGGAACGCAGCGGGTGGCGCGAAGCCGCCCGCTGCGCGCCGCCCGCGCTAGGCGCGCACCCGCCCGGCCGCGAGGATCACCCGGGCCAGCTCCTCGTGGCAGATGTCGCTGTGCGCCCCCGCGGGAGGCGATCCGCGGCGGACGACCTGGGCCGCGTCCACGCTCACGCACCCCGCGCCCGGGACGCCCGTCCGCAGCGCGTCCGCGAGGGTGAGGCGGGCCGCGCCGGGAAGGTCCTGGACCCCGTCGTACCCCATCGCGCCCCAGCGGGCGCCGAGGTCGAGGAGCCCCCGGTCGTCCCCGGCGAGCCGGGACGCCAGCGGGTACATCGTGCTCAGCGCCGTGTCGAGGTGCGAGTAGCACGCCACCAACGGGCCGTCGATCCGCGCGTGTTGCCCCTTCAGGGCGCCTCGGCTCGCGAACGCGTAGTGGGAGAAGGCGCCCTGGAGCAACGTCACCGACTTCACGTTGCGGTCCGCGGCCCCCAGACCGGCCAGCGCGAACGACACGAGACGCGCCCCGAAACTGTGCCCCACCAGATGGACGCGCACGCCCGGCGTGTCCTGCGCCAGCCGGCCGAGCAGCGGGCCGAGCCCCTTCTTCCCGACCGTTCCGGCGCGCTTCTTCATCGCGAAGTACGTCGCCTGGCGCAGCAGTTCGTGGGCGCCCTGCCACGCCCTGGCGAAACCGCCGGGCAGCGCGAAGGCCGCCCCCGCCGTCGCCTCCAGAGCATCGGCGAACCCGAGGCACACGGCCTGCGTGTTCTCCTGGAGCATCGCGGGAACGGCGTGCGGGGAGCCGTCTTCCTCGGTGTCCGCTCCGCAGGCGGTGGGGTGGATACCGGCCAACTGCCGCACCAGGCCGCCGAACCGGTCGAACGCGTCGGCCCCGTCCGGTTGCCGGTCGAGGAGCCGGGCCAGCTGCTCGACGACCGGCCCGCTGCCCGGGAAGGTCGCGACGAGCGCGCGCCGCGTGCTCTCGTCGAGCGTGGTGCGCGGCGCCGCCGCCGCGGCCGTGAGCGAGGGGTCGAAGTCGGGGATCGGTTCGTCGGCGAACCGCATGGACGGCCACTGCACGCCCACGTACCCGAGCCGGGCCCCCGGCACGAGTGTCGGGAACGGCGCGAAGAAACGGT
The DNA here is from genome assembly GCF_040655895.1 of Streptomyces sp. NPDC050264. NCBI lineage: Bacteria > Bacillati > Actinomycetota > Actinomycetes > Kitasatosporales > Streptomycetaceae > Streptomyces > Streptomyces sp. NPDC050264. The sequence goes on along the minus strand of NZ_JBFAKV010000010.1, from coordinate 214,086 downwards.
CGTAGAGGCGGGTCGCCATGGGCCGGTCGTTGTTCCAGCCGTGCGCGAGGACGACGAGGTCCCGCACCCCGCGCTCGCCCACCCCCCGCAGCAGCCGGTCGCGCCGCCCGGGTTCGGGGTCGCCGCCGGCGTCGAACATCAGCTCCCAGTAGGGACGTACATGTACTTCCGGTACGGTCATGGCCAACCCCCGTGGCAATCGTCCGTGCGGTGTGCCGCATCGTCCTGCCACAGGCGGGGGTTGGCCAGATCTGCGGTCATCAACCGCCTTATAAATCAGGCGAGTTCGCGCTCACGCGTCTCCGGCAGCGCCAGCACGCACAGCAGCGAGACGACCGCCATCGCGCTCACGTACCAGCCCACCGACGACGAACCGAACGCGCTCTGCAGCCGTGTCGCCACCAGCGGGGCCACCGCGCCGCCGAGCACACCGCCCAGGTTGTACGCGAAGGAGGCGCCCGAGTAGCGCACCCGGACCCCGAACAGCTCCGGCAGGTACGCGCCCATCGGGCCGTACACCACACCCATGCAGAACAGGGCCCCGCCGAGCGCGAGCGCGATGAGCGCGGGCTGCTCGGTGTCCATCAGCGGGAACAGCAGGAGGCCCCAGACGATCGCGAGGCCGGAGCCGGCGAGCACCATCTTGCGGCGGCCGCCCGCGTCGGAGCGCGTCGCGGCGAGCCAGGTGCCGGCCGCCAGGAACAGACACGCCACCAGCGACACCGCGAGCATGGTGCTGCGCGGCACGCCGAGCGTCTTCGTCCCGTAGGCGAGGCAGTAGGTCGTGGCCGTGTAAAAGAGGCCGTACGCGATGACCATGCCGCCCGCGCCGAGCAGGATCTCCTTCGGGTGGCGCTTGAAGACCTCCAACGCCGGTGCCTTGCTGGCCTCCTGATCCCGGATCACCTTGGCGAACACGGGCGTCTCGCTGATCTTCAGGCGGACGAAGAGGCCCACGGCGACCAGGAGGAAGGAGAGCAGGAACGGGATGCGCCAGCCCCACGACTTGAACGCGTCGTCGGACAGCGTCTCCGAGAGCAGCCAGAAGATGCCGGTCGCCGCGAAGAAGCCGACAGACGGGCCGAGTTGGGGGAACGCCGCGAACATGCCGCGTTTGCCGCGCGGCGCGTGTTCCACGGCGAGCAGCGCCGCCCCGCCCCACTCGCCGCCGAGGCCGACGCCCTGGAGGAACCGGAGCAGGACGAGCAGGACGGGCGCCCATACGCCGAGCGTGCCGTAGCCGGGCAGCAGCCCGACGCACGCCGTGGACAGGCCCATCAGGAGCAGCGAGGCGACCAGCACCGACTTGCGGCCGATCCGGTCCCCGAAGTGCCCGAAGATCAGCGAGCCGATCGGGCGGGCCGCGAACGCGACGGCGTACGTCGAGAAGGAGGCGAGGGTGGCGTTGAGGGAGGAGAGGTTCGGGAAGAACGCGTCGTTGAGGACGAGGGCGGCGGCGGTTCCGTAGACGTAGAAGTCGTAGAACTCGATGGCCGTACCGATGAAACTCGCCACCGCCACGCGGCGCAGGCTCTCCGGTTCGGGGCCGGCCTGCGCCGCGTCCGCGAGCGCGTTCTCCCTGGTTGAGTCGTCTTTGAGCACGTCGAGCACTGTCTCGGTAGGTGCATGGGGCAGTCAATGCTTGGGACGCGCCGTCTCGGGTGCTGAGACCTGCCGGGCGTGGCCCGCCTGTCCGTCCGCCCGCCGGTCTGCCCGCCCGTCCGCCTACTTGTATGTCAGATAGCGGCGGCGGACATTCCGGAACTTCGCCAGCTCCGCCTGCCACGCCCCCACGATCTCGTCCGTCGACGCTCCGGCGTCGACCATCGTGCGGACCCGGGTGGAACCGCTGAGCCGGTCGATCGCGTTGTCCGCGCGCCAGGCGAAGTCGCTCCACACCGCCTTGGCGGTGACGAGCAGCGCGATACCGGTGCGGACCGGGTCGTACGCCTCCCGGTCGTCGACGTGGATCTGCACGCCGCCGATCGTCTTGCCCTGGAACTTGGAGAACGTCGGGGCGAAGTACGCCTCTCTGAAGTGCACGCCGGGCAGGGCGAGTTCATTGGCCTTCGCCGCCCAGTCGCCGTCGATGCCGTCCGCGCCGAGCAGTTCGAAGGGGCGCGTGGTGCCGCGTCCCTCGGAGAGGTTCGTGCCCTCGAAGAGACACGTCCCCGAGTACACCAGCGAGGTGTCCGGCGTCGGCATGTTGGGACTCGGCGGCACCCAGGGCAGGCCCGAGGCGTCGTAGAAGTCGCGGCGCTTCCAGCCGGTCATCGGGACCGTCGCCAGCTCGACGGGGTGTGCCAGGTACTCGCCGTTGAAGAGGCGGGCCAGCTCCGTGACCGTCATGCCGTGCGCCTGGGAGATCTCCCGGCGCCCGACGAAACTCGCGAACTCCTTGTGCAGGACCGGCCCGTAGGCGCCCCGGCCGGTCACCGGGTTCGGGCGGTCGAGGACGACGAACTTCTTGCCCGCGAGCTGCGCCGCCTCCATACAGTCGTACAGCGTCCAGATGTACGTGTAGAAGCGGGCGCCCGCGTCCTGGATGTCGAAGACGATCGTGTCGACGCCGGACGCCGTGAAGATGTCCGCGAGTGCCTTGCCGCTCTTCAAGTAGGTGTCGTAGACCGGGAGTCCGGTCGCCGGGTCGTCGTAGCGCCCCTCCGAGCCGCCCGCCTGCGCCGTGCCGCGGAAGCCGTGCTCGGGCCCGAACACCGCGACCAGGTCGACGCGTTCGTCGGGGTGCATCACGTCGACGATGTGCCGCACGTCGCGGGTGACCCCGGTCGGGTTGGTGACGATGCCGACCTTCTGGCCGTCGAGCAGGGCGTAGCCGTCGGCGGCCAGCCGCTCGAAGCCGGTGCGCAGGCCGTGCCCGCCGCCGCTGGGTGCCGCGCTCGCCGTCCCGGCGCCGGCGGCAAGGCCGCCGACCGCGCCCACCGCCCCCGCGCCCGCCGCGAACAGGACTCGCCTGGACATGCTCATGCTGGGACCTCCGTGATCATCGGAACTGGCATGGTCATGCACGCTAGTGCCCGGACGGGCGGCACGGAACGACCTGGCGGCGAACCGCCGTGATCACCGGACGGAACCCCTTCCCCCACTCCATACCGACTGGTTAGTCTGCTGAGGCAACCGAGCCGTTTCGCGTCGTGTCGAAGGAGACCGATGGTGGAGAGTCTGCAGGGCCAGGGAGTCGTCGTCACCGGCGCGGGCGGCGGCATCGGCGCCGCGCTCGCCCGCCGGTTCGCGGCCGCCGGAGCCCGCGTCGTCGTCAACGACCTGGACGCGGCCAAGGCCGGAGCGGTCGCCGCCGAGATCGGCGCGACGGCCGTCCCCGGCGACGCCTCCGCGATCGTCGACGACGCCCGCGCCGCACTCGGCGGCACCGTCGACGTCTACTGCGCCAACGCCGGACTCGCCTCGGGCGGCACCGAGGCCGCCGCCGAGCAGGTCTGGGCAGCGGCCTGGGACGTGAACGTCATGGCGCACGTCCGCGCCGCGCACGCGCTGCTCCCCGACTGGCTGGAGCGCGGCAGCGGCCGCTTCGTCTCCACCGTCTCCGCCGCCGGACTGCTCACCATGGTGGGCGCGGCCCCGTACAGCGTCACCAAGCACGGCGCGTACGCCTTCGCCGAGTGGCTCTCCCTCACCTACCGGCACCGCGGGGTCAAGGTCCACGCGATCTGCCCGCAGGGCGTGCGCACCGACATGCTCACGGCGGCGGGCTCGGCGGGCGACCTGGTCCTCGCGCCGACCGCCATCGAGCCGGAGGACGTCGCCGAGGCGCTGTTCGCGGGGATGGCCGACGACCGCTTCCTGATCCTGCCGCACCCGGAGGTCGCCGAGTACTACGCGGCCCGCGCCACCGTCCCCGACCGCTGGCTGACGAACATGAACCACATCCAGCAGAAGTGGGAGACCTCCCTGTGACGGACACGACGAACATGACGGACGCGACGGACGCGACGGGCTCGATCTACGCGGCCCGGCCCTGGCTCGGCGTCCTCAGCGACGCGCAGAAGGCACCGGTCACCCCGGCCGCCACCGTCGCCCACGTCTTCGCCGACGCCGTGCGCCGCGCCCCCGACCGCACCGCCCTGGCCTACTTCGACGGCCGTCTCTCGTACGCCGAGGTGGACGCCCTCTCGGACTCGGTGGCCGGTCACCTGACCGCCCGGGGCCTGCGCCGCGGCGACCGGGTCGCGATCATGCTGCAGAACACCCCGCACTTCGTGCTCGCGCTGCTCGGCGCGTACAAGGCGGGCGCGGTCGTCGTCCCGGTCAACCCCATGTACAAATCGGGTGAGGTCGGGCACGTCCTGCACGACGCCGAGGTGACGGGACTGGTCTGTACGGACCGCGCCTGGGACACGTATCTGCGCGAGACGGCCGCCGACTCTCCCGTACGTATCGTGCTCACCGCCTGTGAACTCGACCTCCAGGAGCGGAACGACGAGCGGGTCCTGAAGTTCGACCGGGTGACGCCCGCGGCCGAGGACGCCGACGATCTGGTGACCGTGGCACGGGCCGGGCACGCGGCCCCCGCCGACCGCGAACTCGGCCCGGACGACACCGCGTTGATCAGCTACACGTCCGGCACGAGCGGCACCCCCAAGGGCGCCACGAACCTGCACCGCAACATCATGTACAACGCCGAGCGGCAGCGCACCGGGCTCGGCCTCCCCGAGGGCGCCACCTACTTCGCGCTGGCGCCGCTGTTCCACATCACCGGCATGGTCTGCGAACTCGTCGCGAGCTTCGCCAACACCGGGACGCTCGCCCTCGCCTACCGTTTCGAACCGGGTGTCGTCCTCGACGCGTTCACCGAGCACGAGCCCGCGTACACGGTCGGCCCGTCCACCGCCTTCATGGCGCTCGCGGCCCAGCCGCAGGCGACCCGCGAACACTTCGCCTCCTTCGCCTCCATATCGTCGGGCGGCGCACCGGTGCCGCCCGCCCTGGTGGAGAAGTTCCGCGCCGCCTTCGGCCCCTACATCCACAACGGCTACGGCCTGACCGAGTGCACCGCGCCCTGCGCGTCCGTGCCGCCGGGCGTCGAGGCCCCGGTCGACCCGGTCTCCGGCACCCTCGCGGTCGGCGTGCCCGGGCCCGACTCGGTCGTCCGCATCCTCGACGACCTCGGCAACGAGGTCCCCTTCGGCGAGCAGGGCGAGATCGCGGTCCGCGGCCCGCAGGTCGTGCCCGGCTACTGGCGCCGCCCCGACGCCACCGCCGAGGCCTTCCCCGACGGCGAACTGCGCACCGGCGACATCGGTTTCATGGACGCCAAGGGCTGGCTGTACGTCGTCGACCGCAAGAAGGACATGATCAACGCGTCCGGCTTCAAGGTCTGGCCCCGCGAGGTCGAGGACGTCCTCTACACCCACCCCGCGGTGCGCGAGGCCGCCGTCGTCGGCGTCCCGGACGCCTACCGCGGTGAGAGCGTCAAGGCGTACGTGAGCCTGCGCCCCGGCGCGGACGCCACCTCCGAGGAGCTGTCCGCGTACTGCAAGGAGCGGCTCGCCGCGTACAAGTACCCGCGCGAGGTGGAGGTCCTGCGGGAGCTGCCGAAGACGGCAAGTGGGAAGATCCTCCGACGGGAACTGCGTTCCCCCTCTGTATGACCGGCCCGATGACCGGCAGAGAACAGGAAAGGAAGGTGGCGGCAGTGCCCAGGACGACGACGGACGGCGACGGCACGCCCGTTCCGCAACGACTCCTCGCGGCCGCCACCCGGCTGTTCGCCGAGCGCGGCTACGACCGCACGTCGGTGCAGGAGATCGTGGAGGCGGCGGGCGTCACCAAGGGCGCCCTCTACCACTACTTCGGCTCCAAGGACGATCTGCTGCACGAGGTGTACGCGCGCGTGCTGCGCCTCCAGCAGGAGCGGCTCGACGCGTTCGCCGGCGGGGACGAACCCGTCGAGCGGCGGCTGCGCGCGGCGGCGGCGGACGTCGTCGTCACCACGATCGACAACCTCGACGACGCGTCGATCTTCTTCCGCTCCATGCACCACCTCAGCCCGGAGAAGAACAAGCAGGTACGGGCCGAGCGGCGGCGCTACCACGAGCGGTTCCGGGCGCTGATCGAGGAGGGCCAGAAGACCGGCGTGTTCTCCCGCGAGACCCCGGCCGACCTCGTCGTCGACTACCACTTCGGCTCGATCCACCACCTGTCCACGTGGTACCGCCCCGACGGCCCGCTCACTCCGCAGCAGCTCGCCGACCAGCTGGCCGACCTGCTGCTGCGGGCGCTGCGCCCGTAAAGCGGTCCAACAGCGCCTCGGCCGCCGGATTGCGCGGCCGGGGCGCACGACCCGCCAGGACGATCGCCCGTCCCGGCTCGGGCTGCCGGATGGTCACACACGGCAGCCCGGCCGCCTCACCGATCCGCCGCGGCACGATCGCCACCCCGATCCCGGCCCGTACGAGTTCCACGAGCAGCCCGATCTGGGTCACGTCACACGTGATGCGTCGTTCCAGGCCGCAGTGCGCGGCGAGCCTGCGTACGGCCGTCTCCAGACCGGTGCCGGCCCGGAAGTCGACGAACGGCTCGTCGGCGAGATCCTTGATGAGCGTGCGGCCGGCGCGGGCGAGCGGATGCCCGGGCGCGGTCACCAGCACCAGGTCTTCCCGCCAGATCCCGAACGAGGCCAGTCCGTCGGGCAGTTGACGGGCATCCGGCGCGAGGAACGCCAGATCCAGCTCCCCGGCCCGCAGCCCGTCAAGGAGCTCCGCCACGGGCGCCTCCCGTACGGACACCTGAATTCCGGGCCACTCCCGGTGGAACGCCGCGAGTTCGGCCGCCAGGTCGATACAGGTCAGCGTCTGGATGGTGCCGATCGCCACGCGCCCCGCGCCGAGCCCGGACACCCGGGCCACGGCCTCCTTCGCGGCGGCGGCCCCCGCGAGCAGCTGCCGCGCCTGGGGGAGCAGCGCCCGGCCGGCCTCCGTGAGCACGACGCGGCGCCCCGACCGGTCGAACAACTCCGCGCCCAGCTCGCGTTCCAGATTCCGGACCGACGTACTGAGCGCGGACTGCACGATGAGTTCGGAACGGGCCGCCGCGGTGAAGCTGCCCTCGTTCACGACCGCCACGAAGTGGCGCAGCTGACGTATCTCCACCCATCGATTCTATCGATGGGACCGAGCGAAACGATCTGTTGGACCCCGGCAGGGGCCCGGCGCGAGGGTGGTGGCCATGGATCACGTACCCCTGCTCTGGACCTCCTCCCACGCTCCGCGGATCCCGGCCGCCGTGCGGTTGGCGTCCCGCCAACTCCTGCGCGTGCGCTGCTTCTTGCGCCGGCTGGCGCTGATGGATCACGTGGGCGGCGGCGGATACTGACCCAGGGCCTGTCTTCAAACTCCCCTCGTCGCCGGGCAGAGGGGAGTTTGAAGACAGGCCCGAGGACCCTGGAGGAGCTCCAGAACCTACAGGTACTGCTTCAGCTCTCGTCGTGCCAGCGACCGCTGGTGCACCTCGTCGGGACCGTCCGCCAGGCGGAGCGTCCGCGCTCCGGCCCACAGCTCCGCCAGCGGGTAGTCCTGCGAGACACCGCCCGCTCCGTGCAGCTGGACCGCCTTGTCGATGATGTCGACGACCGTGCGGGGCGTCGCGATCTTGATGGACTGGATCTCGGTGTGGGCCCCGCGGTTGCCGACCGTGTCCATCAGCCAGGCCGTCTTCAGGACGAGGAGGCGCAACTGCTCCACAGAGACCCGCGCGTCCGCGATCCACTCCTGCACCACACCCTGCTGCGCGAGCGGCTTGCCGAAGGCGGTACGCGCGACGGCCCGCTTGCACATCAGCTCGATCGCCCGCTCCGCCATGCCGATCAGCCGCATGCAGTGGTGGATCCGGCCGGGGCCGAGCCGCGCCTGCGCGATGCCGAAGCCGCCGCCCTCCTCGCCGATCAGGTTGGCGGCCGGCACGCGCGCGTGGTCGAAGACGACCTCGGCGTGGCCGCCGTGCCAGTGGTCCTCGAAGCCGTACACCTGCATCGCCCGGCGCACCTCGACACCCGGGGTGTCGCGCGGCACCAGCACCATCGACTGCTGGCGGCGGATGTCCGGCCCGTCCGGGTCCGTCTTGCCCATCACGATGAAGACCTTGCAGTCCGGGTTCATGGCACCGGAGATGTAGAACTTGCGGCCCGTGATGACGTAGTCGCCCGAGCCGTCGGGGTCCCGCTCGATGAGCGTCGTGATGTTCGTGGCGTCCGATGAGGCGACCTCGGGCTCCGTCATCGCGAACGCCGAACGGATCTCCCCGGCGAGCAGCGGCTCCAGCCACTGCTTCCGCTGTGCCTCGCTGCCGAACTGGGCGAGCACCTCCATGTTCCCGGTGTCGGGCGCGGCACAGTTCAGCGCGGTGGGCGCCAACTGCGGGGAACGGCCGGTGATCTCGGCCAGCGGCGCGTACTGCAGATTGGTCAGCCCCGCGCCGTGCTCGGCGTCCGGCAGGAACAGGTTCCACAGGCCCTGCCGACGGGCCTCGGCCTTCAGTTCGCCGACCACGGCCGGGGTGTCCCACGGCGAGTCGAGCGCGGCGCGCTGCTCGGCCGCGACGGCCTCGGCGGGGTACACATGCGCGTCCATGAAGGCGAGAAGCCGCTCCCGCAGTTCCTCGGTACGGGCGTCGAATGCGAAGTCCATGGGTGGGTTCAGCCTTCCTGAAGGTCCTGGAGGGTGGTGCGGCCGTGCTCGATGAAGACCGGGACCAGTTCGCCGATCCGGTCGAAGCCCGCGCCGACCGTCTGGCCGAGCGTGTAGCGGTAGTGGATGCCTTCGAGGATCACGGCGAGCTTGAACCACGCGAACGCCGTGTACCAGGAGACCGCGGACACGTCGCGCCCCGAGCGCGCGGCGTACCGCTCGACCAGCTCGGCCGGGGCCGGGTGCCCGGCGGCGGTGGCGGTCGTGGAGATGGGGGAGCCCGGCAGTTCGAGGCGGGCGCTGTACATCACGAGCAGGCCGACGTCCGTCAGCGGATCGCCGAGCGTGGACATCTCCCAGTCGAGGATCGCCTTGATGCGGTCGACGCCGTCCGGGTCCTGGCGGACGAGGACGTTGTCGAGGCGGTAGTCGCCGTGCACGATCGTCGGCGCGGGCGAGGCGGGCAGCGAGCGGCCGAGCGCCGCCTGCAGCTCGTCGATGCCGGCCAGCTCCCGGCTGCGGGACGCGTCCAGCTGCTTGCCCCAGCGGCGCAGCTGCCGGTCGAGAAAACCCTCCGGGCGCCCGAAGTCGCCGAGGCCCACCTCGGCCGGGTCCACCGCGTGCAGGTCGACGAGCGTGTCCACCAGGCCGAGCACGGCGGCGCGGGTCCGCTCGGCGCCGAGCGGGGCGAGCTCCTCGGCGGTCCGGTACGGCGTCCCCTCCACGAACTCCATGACGTAGAACGGCGCCCCGAGCACGTCCTCGTCCTCGCACAGCAGCAGCGGCTCGGGGACGGGCACGGCCGTCGGGTGCAGCCCCGCGATCACCCGGTGCTCGCGCTTCATGTCGTGCGCCGTGGCCAGCACATGGCCCAGCGGCGGCCGCCTGACCACCCACTTCGCGGCCCCGTCGCTGACCTCGTACGTCAGATTGGAGCGTCCGCCCTCGATGAGCCGCCCGGACAGCGGACCGCCGACCAGGCCGGGCCGCTCACGGTCGAGGTGGGCGCGCAGCTGATCGAGGTCGAGGCCAGGGGGGTGACTCATCGCGGTCCTCCGGGAGTCCGGGTGGGTGAGGGGACGGAAGCAGCAGTGGGCATCATCATGCCGACCAGTCGGTATGTCGTCCAGTGGCGCACGGAAATGTGATCGTCCCAACCCTGCCTACGGTGCCCTGCCGCGGCGGCGTGCGAAAGGGCCCGGCACCAGGTGCCGGGCCCTTTCGCACGCCGATACGGGTATGCCGATACGGGATCAGTGGTCGTCCCAGTGCCCCTCGTGCTCCGCGTGCCGGTGGCCGTCGTGCAGGTAGTCGACATGATCGCCGTGGACGACCGACCGGTGCCCGCAGTCCGCGCCGTGCCGGTGCTCGTGGCCCTGGTGCGGCACGTGGGAGCGGGGTTCGCACTCGTCCCAGTGGCCGTCGTGCTCGGCGTGCAGATGCCCGTCGTGCGCGTAGTCGACGTGGTCGCCGTGCGGCACCGCCCGGTGGCCGCAGGCCGGGCCGTGCGCGTGCTCGTGGACGGGGTGCTCCTGATGGGAGGTGGTCATGCAGCTCACCTTCGGTGACGTCCGTGGTTGACGCGTCGAAGGCTAGCCCGAGATGTCCAAATAGATCCGGATCCGCACTGCGGGAATGTCACACCACGAGAGCCGCCGCGAACACGGCGAGCGCCATGGTGCACAGGGCCGCCGTCGCCGCGCTCCGCCGGGACAGCAGCGGGGGCGCCGCCTCGTTGAGGGCGAGCCCGGTGATCCTGCGGTGCGCGACCCACAGGAATCCCATCCACACGCCCAGGCACAGCGCCGCGGCCACGACGGCGAGCGGCCCGGCCCCGCCGTGCAGCACGGTCTTCACGGCCAGCACGGCCGCGACCGTGCAGGACAGCGTCGTACGCCGCCATGCCAGCCGGGTCCTGGCCGGCTGCAGACCGGGGTCGCGCGCGGGGCCGCCGCTCTCGCTCACCCCTCCCACCCCACGATCACCACGAAGACCATCGCCACGGCGACCAGCGCGACGACCAGACTCAGCACCGCCGGGAACCGCGACACCGGCAGATCCGCCCCGCGCCGCATCGCCCGCTCGCAGCGCACCCAATGGCTCACTGCCCGCAGCGAGCAGAGCACCCCGGCGGCGAGCAGCGCGAGCGCGAGGCCGACGCGCCAGGCCCAGCGCAGATCCGGCAGGAACTGGTCCACGGCGAAGCCGCCGCCGATCAGCGCCAGTGCGGTGCGCACCCACGCCAGGAAGGTGCGCTCGTTGGCCAGCGAGAACCGGTAGTCGGGCGTGTCGCCCTCGTCTTTGATCCGCTCGGGTGCGAACCATAGCCGGACGTTGCGCACGAATTCGATCACTCGCAGGACACTACCCGTGCGTCACCGATGAGCTTTCAGGCGCTCGTACGCCTCGAGGCCGTCCGGCGTCCACGACCACTCGTCGAGCCGCCGCTCCAGCTCGTCCGGGCTCAGGAACCCGTACCAGTCGATCTCCTCGGCCTGCGGCTTCACCGGCAGAGCGCAGATGACCTCGTAGACGTACGACCACCAGGAGCCCCGGGCGTCGCTGTCGTACAGGAACTTGAACAGGGGGGCGGGCGCCGGCAGGCCGCTCACCCCGAGCTCTTCCTCGGCCTCCCGCAGGGCGGCCGCGTCATAGCTCTCCCCGGCGCCGACGACGCCGCCGACGAACATGTCGTACATCCCCGGGAAGACGAGCTTGGTGGGGGTGCGGCGGTGCACGAAGACGTCGCCCCGCGGGTCGCGGGCCAGGATGAACACGCACCGGTGCCGAAGCTTTTCGGCGTATGCCTCGCCGCGCGGGGCCTGCCCGGTGACCCGGTCGTGTTCGTCGACGATGTCCAAGATTTCATCAGCGGGATTCATGAGGGGAGGGTATGTGCCCCGTAAGGGGCGCGGGGAACCGTGCGACCGGCCACGGCGTACGCGCCGCTCGGCGACGAATCGGCAACCCAGCGACGGCGCCGAGCCCCGCGGCTTCGTCCCGGCCCCCGCTCCTCAATCGTCGGAGGCGCTTGATTTGCCCGAGGTCACATGAACCCGCTCCCGGGCGCCGGCGCCCGGCATGGCCGGATGCAGCCCCAGCAGCACCACGCCCACCACGATCCCGGCCAGCCCGGCCGCCTCCCACGCCAGAGCCCCCGTGTCCATTCGCAGCCGGTCCCCGAGAAAACCCACCCCGCAGACGATCCCCGCCAACGGCTGCGCGGCGGTGAGCGCGGGCAGCGACATCCGCAGCGGCGCCGTCTCGAACGCGCTCTGAACCAGCACCAGGCCCGTCACTCCCAGGGCGAACACCGCGTACGGCTGCCATCCGGTGAGCAGGGCCTCCCAGCCGCCGGCGGCGAGCCGCTGACCGCTCACCCGGGTCAGCGCGTCCTGCACCCCGTACAGGAGGCCCGCCGCGACCGCGAGCAGCACGGGCCCGGCGCTGAGCCGGGATCGTTTCGCGAGCGCCGCGAGCGACAGGGCGCCGCCGACCATCACGCCGATGATCAGCCAGTGCCGCAGCGGGTCGGTGACCGCGCTGCCGCCGCGCGGCTGCCCGGCCACGATGAACGCCGTCACCCCGCCCGCCAGGAGCAGCAGCCCGGCCCAGCCCTGCCGGCCGAGCGGCTGTCTCGTCTGCCGGCGCGAGAGGACCAGGGCGAACAGCAGGTTCGTGGCCAGCAGTGGCTCGACCAGGGTCACCTCGCCCTTGCCGAGCGCGACGGCGCCGAGCGCCATGCCGCACACCATCAGCCCGATCCCGGCGAGCCAGCGCGGCACCCGGATCAGGTCGAGCAGCAGCCGGGGAGAGAGGAAGTCGCCGAGCGGGGCGTGCCGTGCCGCGTTCTGCTGGAGGACGAAGCCGATGCCCAGGCAGAAAGCCGCGCTCACGGAGAGGACGAGTACGAGAACCGACACGCTGCGCACCTCGGACGGCTGCTGAACGGGCAGGAGTGGCTATCTGCCGACGATAGCGTCCCGCGGCGCGGTCCGCCCCACGGGCGCTTCGGGCCGGCCCCCGGCACCCGGCCGTGATGTACTCGTGTCATGTGGGCAACACCGCAGTTCACGGCGGTGATTGGAGAATCCCGGCCGCGAACTGCTCGGACGTCGAGCCGAGTTGGTCAAGTCCATAACCGGCCCACTCTTGACGCGGAGGCCCCCGTACCGGTTTGCTGTGCGTGATCTTTCGTTCCGGGCCGCGCAGAGTCGCGTCGGCGTCCCACGTTCGTTGCTTCGTATCTGAAAAGTCGTGAAGGAACCGCCGCGGTGTCCCCACCCCCGCCTCCGCTCGGGCGCCCCCGCAAGAAGGCAGCGCACTCCTTCGACCCCGCGCTCGACGACACCGCACTCGTCACCGCCCGCACCGCCCTCGCCCAGGGCCGGTGGACCGAGGTACGGGCACTGCTCGCCGCCACCGGCGAGGACTGGGACCGCCGCGGCCACCGTGTGATGGGCCTGGCGCAGGAGCCCACCGCCGCCGCCTGGGTTGGCGACTGGCGCCTCGCCGAACCCGAGTCCACGGACGCCCCCGTCCTCCTCGCCTGCGCCGCCGTGTACCGCGCCGTGGCCGGCAGGACGCGCCCCGACAAAGCCCGCGACGCCTGCATGGAAGCCGCCGCACTGGTGCCCCGCGACCCGACGCCCTGGCTCGGACTGCTGCTCCTGGAACGCGAGTTGGGCCGCGAAGAGGATGTCGTACGGCTCTTCGACGAGGTGCGCCTGCGCCACCCCGCCCACCACCACGCCCACCACCTGATGGTGGCCCGGCTCGCCGAGCGGCGCGCCGACGCGGGACAGGACCCGCTGCACGAGGTGTACGACTTCGCGGCCTGGGCGGCCGAACAGGCGCCGCCCGCCTCGCCGTTGGCGGTCCTCCCGGTCATCGCGCACGCCGAGCGTTACCGCGTCCTCGCCCGGGCCGGCGTCGAACCCCCCGACCCGAAGGCGTCCGGGCACTGGGCGGGGCGGCGGGCCCGGCTCGTCATGAAGGCCGCGTTCGACTGGTGGCTGGAGTGGGGCGACCCGCACGACCGGGCCGGCGCCGCGCACCCGCGGGGCCGCATCGACCTCAACTTCCTGGCCCACGCCAAGTACTGCGAGGGCCGCCCGGCCGAGGCGGCCGCCCTGTTCCACCGCATCGGCCAGCACGTCACCCCGGCCCCCTGGTCGTACCCCGACCGGGAACCGTACGAAGCGTTCCGTGCCGCGCGCAGTGCCGCGCTCGGTACGGCGTAGGTGATCAGCCATCAACCAGTTCACATCGGAAGGGACAACCCCGCGATGACGACGGGCAGTTCGAGCACGAGCGGCAGAGCAGTGGCGGCCGAACCGGGCATCAGCACGTATCTGGGCGAGGAGAGCGCGCTGCGCGCCGGCCGGCTCGGCACAGCCGGGCTGCTGCTGTCCGTGCTCGCCGCGACCGGGCCGCTGATGGTGGTGGCCGGCGTCATGCCGACCACGTTCGCGGTCATGGGCGTGGTCGGCCAGCCGCTGCTCTTCCTCATCCTCGGCGTCGTCCTGACCCTCTTCAGTGTCGGCTACGCGGAGATGAGCCGGCACGTGCACAACGCGGGCGCCTTCTACGCGTACATATCCCGCGGGCTCGGCCCGACCACCGGCGCCGCCGCGGCCCTCGTCGCGCTCGTCGCCTACAGCGTGCTCCAGGTCGGCATCTTCGGCATCTTCGGCTTCGAGGTCTCTGGCCTCTTCCAGCAGTACCTCGACGTCGAACTCGCCTGGTGGATACCGGCCCTCGTGGCCGTCGTCGCGGTCGGCGTGCTCGCCCTCCTCAAGATCGACGTCAACGCGAAGGTGCTCGGCGTCCTGCTGCTCATCGAGGTCGCCGTCGTGGTCGTCTTCGACATCGCGGCGATCGGCGACCCGGGCGGCCAGGGCCTGTCCCTGCACGCCTTCAACCCGTCCACGCTCTCCGGCGTCGGCCTCGGCACCGCCCTGTGCTTCTGCATCGCCGGCTTCACCGGCTTCGAGCAGGCGCCCGTGTACGCGGAGGAGACCAGCCGCCCGCACATCCTGGTGCCCCGCGTGATGTTCCTGGCCGTCGGCGGCGTCGCCGTCTTCTTCGCGTTCAGCTCGTGGGCGCTCACCGTGGCCACCGGCCCGTCGGGCATCGTGGGCGCGGCCCAGAAGCAGTCGACGGGCCTCCTCTTCGGCCTCACCGAGGACCGCCTCGGCGGCACCTTCACCGACATCGTCCACGTCTTCTTCGTCACCGGCATGTTCGCGGCGGTGCTCAGCTTCCACAACGTGGTGGCCCGCTACGCGTTCGCGATGGGCCGCGAGGGGCTGCTCCCCGCCCGGTTCGGCCGCACCAACAGCGGTACCGGCGCGCCCGGCACGGGCTCGGTCCTGCAGTCGGTGATCTCGCTGATCGTCGTCATCTGCTTCGCGATCGCCGACGACGGCAAGGCCGGCGACCCGACGGCGCCGGTCCTCCACCTGTTCACGTGGGGCGGCAACGTGGGCGCGCTCGGCGTCATCCTGCTCATGGCCACCGCGTCCCTCGCGGTCATCGTCTTCTTCGTCAAGCGCGGCGCGGCGGGCGCGCAGGCCTGGCGCCTGGTGGCCTCCGGCATCGCGGGCGTCGCCCTCCTGGTGATCGCCGGCTACACGATCAAGGACTTCGACGTCCTGGTCGGCTCCGGCCCCGACTCCTCCCTGAACTGGGTGCTGCCCGGCATCATCGCCCTGGCCGCGATCGTCGGCGTCGTCTACAGCCTCGTCCTGCGCTCCCGCAATCCCGAGGCGCACGCCCGGATCGGACTGGGCAACGAGGCGTTCCAGCTGGAGAAGAAGGCGGGCTAGCCGGATGGGCCCGAGCGGGGAAACCTGACGGAACGGTGACAGTCATCGGTCAAGGCTGGCCTTCCGGCGGGCCCGGTGCTCGAATCGGAGCGTGAACGCACAACCCGGCCGTCCGGCCGACGAAGAAGGCGGCGCCCCCGTGGGGCGCCGCCTGATCCTGGGCATGCTGGGCGCGGGAGCCCTCACCGTGGCGGCCGCTCCCGCCCTCCAGCACGTCCTGGAGGGCGTCGCCCAGAAGGACCCCACCGGCCTCAGCGGTCTCCTCCCCAACGGCGGCGGCTTCCGTTACTACTCCGTCGCCTCCTCCGTCCCCCACAAGTCCGCAGGGAACTACCGCCTCACCGTCGACGGCCTCGTCGAGAGACCCGGCGCCTACACGCTCCCCGAACTGCGGGCACTGCCCCAGACCCGCCTCGTCCGCGACGTCCAGTGCGTCACCGGCTGGCGGGTCCCGGCCACCCCCTTCGAGGGCGTCCGGCTCTCCCGCATCCTGGACGCGGCCGGAGTGCGCCCGAGCGCCAGGGCCGTACGGCTGACCTGTTTCGACGGGACGTACAGCGAGAGCCTCACCCTCCAGCAGGCGCGCCGCGCCGACGTGTTGGTGGCACTGAAGATGCGCGACAAGGATCTGGCACACGCCCACGGCGGGCCGGTGCGTCTCTACGTGGCGCCCATGTACTTCTACAAGTCGGCCAAGTGGCTCTCCGGGATCACCGTCACCGACGAGGTGCGGCCGGGCTACTGGGAAGAGCGCGGCTACGACGTCGACGCCTGGGTCGGCCGGTCGAACGGACGCGGCGATGACCCCACCGTCTGAACTCCCCACCCGCGTAAGGCGGTTCACGCCCGCCGAACGCTGGGTGCACCGCGCCACCGCCGCGCTCATGGGCGTCTGCGTCGCCACCGCGGCCTGCCTCTACCTGCCGCAGCTCGCCGAACTCGTCGGCCGCCGCGCCCTCGTCGTCACCCTCCACGAATGGTCGGGGCTGCTGCTGCCCGCCCCCTTCCTGCTCGGCCTCGCCTCCCGCGCCTTCCGCGCGGACCTGCGCCGCCTGAACCGGTTCGGCCCGCACGACAGGGCCTGGCTGCGCGCGGTCGTGCGGCGCGGGCCGGGCCGCCGGGCGGGCAAGTTCAACGCCGGGCAGAAGCTGTGGGCGGCCTGGCTGGCCGGCGCCGTGCTGGTGATGCTCGGCACCGGCCTGCTCATGTGGTTCACGCACCTCGCGCCGCTGGCCTGGCGCACCGGCAGCACCTTCGTGCACGACTGGCTGGCGCTCGCCCTCGGCGTCGTGCTCGCCGGACACATCGGCATGGCGGTCGGTGACCCCGAGGCGCGCAGGGGGCTGCGCACCGGGTTCGTCGAACGGGACTGGGCCGCGCGCGAACACGGCGAGTGGCTCGACCGGGAGCCCGCCCCCGAAGCCGCGCCGGCCCGCCGCCGGTCACCAGGCGAAGGCCTCCGGGGACGGTCCCGGGCCCGGGAAGATCTCGTCGAGTGAGGCCAACAGGCCGTCGGGGAGGTCGAGTTCGACCGCGCGCAGCGCCGAGTCCAGCTGCTCCGCGGTGCGCGGACCCACGATCGGACCTGTCACCCCGGGCCGGCCGAGCAGCCACGCGAGAGCCACCTCGCCGGGTTCGAGACCGTGCTCGGCGACGACCTTCTCGTACGCCTCGACCTGCCCCCGCACCACCGGGTCCGCGAGCCCGTTGCCCGAGCGGCCGACGTTGGTGCGCGAACCGGTGCCCTCGCGCTGCTTGCGCAGCGCGCCGCCCAACAGGCCCTGGTGCAGCGGCGACCAGGGGATGACGCCGAGGCCGTACTCCTGGGCGGCCGGGATCACGTCCATCTCCGCGCGCCGCTCGAACAGGTTGTAGAGGCACTGCTCGCTGACCAGACCGACCAGGCCGCGCGTCCGCGCCGTCTCGTTGGCCTGGGCGATCTTGTAGCCGGGGAAGTTGGAGGAGCCCGCGTAAAGGATCTTGCCCTGCTGGATCAGGACGTCGATCGCCTGCCAGATCTCCTCGAACGGGGTGGCCCGGTCGATGTGGTGGAACTGGTAGACGTCGATGTGGTCCGTCCGCAGGCGCTTGAGCGAGGCGTCCACGGCGCGGCGGATGCTGAGCGCGCTGAGCCGGTCGTGGTTGGGCCACGACTGCCGGTTCCACGGGGTGCCGTCGTTCGTCATGTTGCCGTAGACCTTGGTCGCGAGGACGACCTTGTCGCGGCGGCCGCCGCCCTGCGCGAACCACGAGCCGAGAATGCGCTCGGTGGCGCCCTTCTCGTCGTCCGTGCCGTAGATGTCCGCCGTGTCGAAGAAGTTGACGCCCGCGTCGAGCGCGGCGTCCATGAGTGAGTGGCTGGTCTTCTCGTCGGCCTCGCCGCCGAAGTTCATCGTGCCGAGCACGAGTCGGCTGACCTTGAGTCCGGTGCGTCCGAGCTGGGTGTACCTCATGGCCGCACAGTCAACGCGCTGGAGTGTTCTCGAAGTCAAGCATGTGTGCGTACGGCACTCAGTTGCCGAAGTCGAGCAGCACCTTGCAGGAAGCGGCCCGGTCCGCGGCCAGTTCGAAGGCCCGGCCGGCCTCGGCCACCGGGACCACGGCGCTGACGAGCCCGGCGAGCGAGGGCTCACGCGCCAGGAGTTCCAGCGCGGAGTCGAACTCGGTGTCGAAGCGGAACGCGCCGCGCAATTCGATCTCCCGGCTCACCACCAGGTTCCCGGCGAACGGGCTCTGCCCCGGCGGCAGCATGCCCAGCTGCACCACCACACCGCCCCGCCGCACCCGGTGCAGACAGGCATCGAGCCCGGCCGCCACCCCGGACGCCTCGATCGCCACGTCGGCCTCGTCCGGCCACCCGGGATCGGCCGGATCATCCGCCCGTACGAGGATGTCGGCGCCCGCGACGGAGGCGTACTCCAGGGCCTTCGGGAGCAGGTCGGTGACCGTCACCCGGGCCGCGCCCGCCGCTTTCGCCGCGGCGACCACGAGGCATCCGATCGGGCCCGCCCCGGTCACCAGGATGTGCCGCCCGGCGACGTCCCCGGCCCGGCGCACCGCGTGCAGCGCCACCGAGAGCGGTTCGGCGAGCGCGGCCCGCTCCAGTGGCAGGCCCTGGGGAAGGGACCTCAACTGGTCTGCGGGGACGGCGAGTTCGGCGGCGAAACCGCCCTGGACGTGCGGGGTGCGGGCCGCGCTGCCCAGATAGCGGGTGTCGCGGCAGACGTTGCGCCGCCCGTCCCGGCACTCCGGGCAGACGCCGCAGGGGGTCGCCGGGTGCACGGCCACCGGGGTCCCGGGCGCGGGGCCCGAGGCGCCGGGCCCGTACGAGACGACGGTGCCGACGACCTCGTGCCCGAGCACCATCGGCTCGCGCAGCCGGAAGTCGCCGACGCCGCCGTGCCGCCAGTAGTGCAGATCGGAGCCGCACACCCCGCCGTACCGGACCGCGACCAGCGCCTGGCCGGGCCCCGGCACGGGGGTGGGGAGTTCGTCGACGCGCAGATCACCGGCGCCGTGGATCACGCAGCCCACCATGGCAACTCCCGAACTGGCTCGGACTCGGACTAGAGAACGCTGGTCATGCCGCCGTCGACGTACAGGATCTGTCCGCCGACGAAGTCCGCCGCGGGCGAGGCGAGGAACAGCACACCGCCCACGAGGTCCTCGGTGCGGCCCCAGCGCCCGGCCGGGGTCCTGCGCCGCACCCAGGCGCTGAACTCCTCGTCCCGGACGAGGGGCTCGGTCAGCTCGGTCTCGATGTAGCCGGGGCCGAGTCCGTTGACCTGGACGCCCGACGGGCCCCAGTCGGCGCACATGCCCTTGGTCAGCATCTTCAGGGCGCCCTTGGTGGCCGCGTACGGGGCGATGCCCGGGCGGACCACCTCGCTCTGCAGCGAGCAGATGTTGACGATCTTGCCGTGGCCGCGCTCGACCATGCCGCGCGCGGCCTCCCGGGCCACGAGGAACGCACTCGTCAGATTGGTGTCCAGGATCCGGTGCCAGTCGGCGTCGGCGAACTCCAGGAGCGGGGCGCGCAGTTGCATGCCCGCGTTGTTGACGAGGATGTCGAGCGGGCCGACCCGCTGTTCGACGTCGGCGATCCCGGCGGCCACGGCGGGGCCGTCGGTGACGTCGAACGCCGCCGTGTGGACCGTGCCGCCGAGCTCTCGGGCCGCCTTCTCCAGCTGACCGGAGTCCCGGCCGTTGAGCACGACCGTGCAGCCGGCCTCCAGGAGTCCGCGGGCCAGGGCGAACCCGATCCCGCGGCTGGACCCGGTGACCAGGGCGGTGCGGCCGCTGATGTCGAACAGGGGGTGACTCATCGACGTACGACTCCTCAAGCGGCCTAGATGACGAGCGACAGCAGCAGGACCAGGGCTCCCGCGACCACGGAGATGATCGTCTCCATGATCGACCAGGTCTTGACCGTCTGCCCGACGCTGAGCCCGAAGTACTCCTTGACCAGCCAGAACCCGGCGTCGTTGACATGGCTGAAGAACAGCGAGCCCGCGCCGATCGCGAGGACCAGGAGCGCCGTGTGGCTGTCCGACATGTTCGCCGCGAGGGGCGCGGCCAGACCGGCGGCCGAGACGGTCGCGACGGTCGCCGAGCCGGTGGCCAGACGGATCACCACGGCGATCAGCCAGGCGAGCAGCAGCGCGGGGATGGACCAGTCCTTGGAGATGTCCAGGACCATCTGGCCGACGCCGGAGTCGATGAGGGTCTGCTTGAAGCCGCCGCCCGCGCCGACGATGAGAAGCACGCCCGCGATCGGGGCGAGCGACTTCTCGGTGGTGGACTGCAGCTTGCCCTTGGTGAACCCGGCCGGGCGGCCGAGCGTGAACATGGCCACGATGACGGCCACGAGGAGGGCGGTCAGCGGGTTGCCGATGACGTCGAAGACGCGCTGGATCGTGTGGTCGGGGTTGTCCACGAGGATGTCGACCAGGGCCTTGGCCAGCATCATGACGACCGGCAGCAGGATGGTGACGACCGCGGCGCCGAAGCTCGGCCGCTTCTCCAGGTCGTCGGAGGCCCGCCCGGGGACCATCTTGTCGGGCACGGGGACGTCCACCCAGCGGGCGGCGTACTTGGAGAAGACCGGGCCCGCGATGATCACCGTCGGGATGGCGACGACGATGCCGAGCGCGAGCGTGATGCCCAGGTTGGCGTGGACCGCGTCGATCGCGACGAGCGGGCCGGGGTGCGGCGGGATCAGACCGTGCATGACCGACAGGCCGGCGAGCGCCGGGATGCCGATCCGCATCAGCGAGTAGTTGCCGCGCTTGGCGACCATCAGGACGACCGGGATCAGCAGCACGATGCCGACCTCGAAGAAGAGCGGAAGCCCGATCACGGCGGCGATCAGGACCATCGCCCAGGGCATCGCCTTTCCGCCGGACTTCCCCGCCCTGGCGAGGATCGTGTCGACGATCTGGTCCGCGCCGCCGGAGTCGGCGAGCAGCTTGCCGAGGATCGCGCCGAGCGCGATCAGCACACCCACACCGGCCACCGTGGAGCCGAGGCCCGCGGAGAAGCTGGTGATCGCCTTGTCGAGCGGTGCCCCGGCGAACGCGCCGAGCGCGAGCGAGCCGATGGTCAGGGCCAGGAAGGCGTGGAGCTTGAACTTCGTGATGAGCAGGACGATGACGGCGATGCCCGCGAGGACGGCGATCCCGAGCTGGGCGTGGCCCGCGGAGGTGATCGGCTCGACGGCGTCCGCTGCCAGCATCTCGACGCTGAGTCTGGTCACGGTCTATCCCTTGGTACGTGGGGAGGGGGGTTTCTGGGGGTTACTCGGAGTCGAGCGCGGCGAGGGACCGGACGGCCCGCTCCGCGATCTCGTCCGGGGAGCCCGACACATCGACGTCGACGCCCGTCTCGTCCGCCGCGAGCGGCTGGAGCGTGGCGAACTGCGAGTCGAGGAGCGCGGTCGGCATGAAGTGACCCTGCCGGTGGGACATCCGGTCCTCGATGAGCGCGCGGTCACCGGTGAGGTGGACGAAGACGACACCGGGCGCCTCGGCCCGGAGCCGGTCGCGGTAACTGCGCTTCAGCGCGGAGCTGCTGACCACCCCGCCGAGCCCGGCGCGGCCGTGGGCCCACTCGCCGATGGCGTCCAGCCACGGCCAGCGGTCCTCGTCCGTGAGGGGCGTGCCGGCCGTCATCTTGGCGATGTTGGCCGGGGGATGGAAGTCGTCGCCCTCGGCGTACGGAACGCCGAGCCGCTCGGCGAGCAGGGGACCGATCGTTGTCTTGCCGGTGCCTGCCACGCCCATGACCACGACGACGTGGGGGGTACTCATCGCTGCCTCGCTGTCTTCATCGACATGCTGTGTCACGTCACTGAAACCCAATAGGTCTGATTAATTCAAGAGCCTGTGACTTAAAAGTCAGACTTTTTGTTGCTCGTGCCGGAACCGTACGCTGACTGCATGACCACCAAGGACCGGGGGCTCCACGCCCGTGTACTGGACAGCCTCGGTCCCGCCATCACCGCGGGTGAGTACCCCGAAGGCAGCGTGTTGCGGACGGACGAGCTCGCCCAGCGCTACGAGGTGTCGCGCTCGGTGATGCGCGAGGCGGTGCGCGTCCTGGAATCCATGCATCTGGTGGCGTCGCGGCGCCGGGTCGGCGTCACCGTGCGGCCCGCGGGCGAGTGGAACGTCTACGACCCGCAGGTCATCCGCTGGCGACTGGCCGGCACCGACCGGCCGCGTCAGCTGCGCTCGCTCACGATGCTGCGCTCGGCGGTCGAGCCGGTCGCCGCGGGGCTCGCGGCGCGGTACGCGTCGGCGGAGCAGTGCGCGGCGCTCACCGAGTGCGCGCTCGGCATGGTCGCCACCTCGCGCGGCCAGCAGCTGGAGGCGTACCTCGTCCACGACATCGAGTTCCACCGGGTCGTGCTGAACGCGTCGGGCAACGAGATGTTCGCCCACCTCGGCGACCTGGTCGCGGAGGTCCTCGCGGGCCGCACCCACCACCAGGTCATGTTCGAGGACCCGGACCCCGCGGCGGTCACCCTGCATGTGCGGGTCGCCGACGCGGTGCGCGAGGGGAACGCGGAGCGCGCCGAGGCGCTCACGCGGGAGATCGCGGTCGGGGCGCTCCAGGAACTGGACATCCTGGCACCCTGAACCACCTTGTACGGCAGGGGAGTTACCGGCCCTTCGTCGTCACTCGATGAAGTCCCCGTCCACGTACACCCACGCGCCGGCCATCCGCAGGAACTGGCTGCGCTCGTGCAGCGAACCCGCGCGGCCGCCGTCCTTGAAGCGGGCGCGGAAGGTGACGGTGCCGCTCTGGTGGAACGCGGAGCCCTCGGTGGTCTCCAGGATCTCCAGGCCGGCCCAGGTGAGCGCGGGATCGAAGTCGATGGCCGGCGGCCGGGTGTCCGGGTGCCAGGTGCGCAGCAGGTACGCGGCGTCCTTGCGGGCGAACGCGGCGTACCGGGAGCGCATGAGCGCTTCCGGCGTGGGGGCGGCGGCGCGACCGGAGTGGTAGCGGCCGCAGCAGCTCTCGTACGGCTCGGGAAGTCCGCAGGGGCAGGTGGGGAGGGTGGGGCGTGCCATGAGCACATTGTCCCCCACCCCCGCTCAGGCCGGAGCGACGGTGAGCGGCGCCCCCTGGGTGCGGTCCGACGCAGGGCCCGTCTCCAGCGCGAACTCGCCCGGCTCCACGGCGAGTTCGAGGTCGCGGCCGACCGAGGCGAGCGTCTCGGCGGTCACCTCGAAGGACACGTCCCGGCGCTCGCCCGGCGCGAGGTCCAGGCCGGTGAAGCCGCGCAGCTCCCGCACCCGGGGCCACGACGAGCCGCCCGAGACGCGCCGCACATACAGCTGCACGGTCTCGCGGACGGCCGTCCCGCCCGTGTTCTCGACGGCGACCGTGCAGGTCAGACGCGGATCGCCGGCGGATACGGAAGTGCGGTCCAGCGTGGGCGGGCCATAGGTGACCGTCCCGTACGACAGCCCGTGCCCGAAGGCGTACCGCGCGGTCGCCGGCTGGTCGACGTAACCGCGGTAGCCGTGATCCTTGCCGTTGTAGAACACGGGGAGCTGGGCCGCCGAGCGCGGCACCGACACGGGCAGCCGCCCCGCGGGCGCGGCGATTCCGAAGAGTACGTCCGCGACGGCCCTGCCTCCCCACGGCCCGGGGTACCACGCGCTCAGCAGCGCCCCCACCCGCCCGGAGAGATCGGGCAGCGCGTGCGGCCGGCCCTGCACCAGTACCGCCACGACCGGCGTCCCGGTCGCCGCGACCGCGTCGAGCAGCGCCGACTGGCCCTCGGGCAGGGAGAGTTCGGCCAGATCCACGCCCTCGCCGCACGTCATGCCGACCGGGTTGCCGGACGAGACGACCGCCGCGCCGTTCGCCTCGAACCGGGTGCCGTCCTCGCGGGCGCTCGACCCGCCGAGCACGAGCACCGCGACGTCCGAGGCAGCGGCCAGGGCGACCGCCTCGCCGAGCCCGGACCGGTCGCCGCCGACCAGTTCGCAGCCGCGCGCGTACGTCACCTCGCGGTCGGCCCCGGCGGCGGCGCGGATCCCGTCGAGCACGGTGCTGCCGGTGCCGGGCCGCTGCGGCGCCGTGTAGTCGCCGATCTGCTGCGGCACGGAGTCGGCGTTCGGGCCGAGGACGGCGATCCGGCGCGCGACGGGCGGCAGGGGCAGGGTCGTCCCGTCGTGCTCCAGCAGCGTGACCGACGCGCGCGCGAGCCGCTCGCTCAACTCCTTTGCTTTGAAGGAGCTTTCACCGCTCTTGACGTACGGATCCTCGAACAGGCCGAGCCGGAACTTGAGGGTCAGGACCCGCCCGACCGCCGTGTCCAGCGTCTCCTCGGCCACGAGGCCGCGCTCGACGGCCTCGCCGAGCCGCGGGAAGCTCTCGTCCCACAGGCTGAGATCCGTGCCCGCCGTGAGCGCCATCGCGCCCGCGGCCGCCGGATCACCCGCGAGCCGGACCAGGCGGTCGAGCGCGCACCCGTCCGCCATCACGATCCCGTCGAACCCCCAGCGCTCCCGCAGGAGTCCGGTCAGCAGGTACGGGCTGGCCGCGCACGGCAGACCGTCGAACTCGTTGTACGCCGCCATCACCCCGGCGGCCCCGGCCCGCACCCCGGCGCGGGCCGCCGCCAGATGGATCTCGTGCAGCTCGCGGGCGCCGAGCTCGGTCGCCGCGCTGTTGCGCCCGCCGGCCGTGGCACCCTGCCCGGCGAAGTGCTTGAGCACCACGCCGACGCCCTGTGACCGCATACCGCGCACCAGCGCCTCGGTGAACCGGGCGGCCAGGTACGGGTCCTCGCCGAAGCACTCCTCGGCCCGGCCCCAGCGCGGGTCGCGCACCAGGTCGAGCGCGGAGACCAGCGCCACGTGACCGCCCCGGGCCCGGAGCTCCTGCGCCGCAGCACTCGCCGCCGCCTCGTAGAGGTCCGGGTCCCAGCTCGCGCCGACCGACAGATTCGCCGGCAGCACCGTGCCGTCGAGGGCCTGATGCCCGTGCGGCACCTCCTCGACCATCAGGACCGGGATGCCGAGCCGGGTGCCCTCCACGACGTGCCGCTGCACCGCGTCGGTGACCTGGGCCGCGTCCGCCGCCGTGATGCCGTCGGCGAAGGTCACGCCCGACCAGGGATCGGCGCGCTGCAACCCGTACAGGGCGCCCATCCCGTCGTACACCGCGACCTCCGCGCGGAACGCGTCGGTGAGCCGGTGATGCCCGTCGGCGCCGCGCTCGTAGGCGTGCCAGCCGTACAGGCGCTGGTTGACCTGGCCGACCTTCTCCGCGAGCGTCATCCGGCCCAGCAGATCCCGCACCCGGTCGGGCACCGGCGCCGCCGGGTCGCGGTACAGCGGCTCGCTCATCGCAGCTCCAGTACGCGGACGCCGAAGGCGGGCAGCGTGACGTCGCCGACCGCCTCGCCGGAGGCCAGGTCGTGCAGCGTCCCGTCCGCCGCCGGGCACACCGTGACCTCGTCGTCGGCCTGGCTGACCAGCCACACGAACCGGCGCCCGTCCTCGTGCACCAGTACATCGGCGCCGACGAACGGCTCGTCCACCGTCACCGCCCGCTGCACACCCGCGAGTTGGGCGAGCGCCGCGTACAGCCGGTGCGTCTGCTCGGGATTGACGCGGGCCGTGCGGGCGGCCATGTGCTCCAGCGGGTACGTGGCGAGCACGGTACGGCCGCGTCCCGTCTCGCGGCACAGCAGCGCGGGCCGGCCGTGTCCGTCCACCGCCACGACCCGGGCGTCCCGGGGCACGACGGGCAGGTAGGCGCGGCTGTCCTCGTTGCCCGCGACCGGGAAACGCAGCACCTCGCCCGCGCGGATGGAGCCGAAGTCCTCCTGGAACGTCATCTCCAGGGTGTCGTCCTCGATCGGCTCCGCGACCCCGTACGACAGCTGCTGCTCGACGCCGAACAGGCCGTCCAGGTCGTCGAACCAGGGGCCGCGCGTGCCCGGGTGCTCGCCCGAGCAGAACGACAAGTAAACGGTGGCGCCCTCGTCCGCCCTGCGTTGCAGCGCCCGCCGGGTCCGCGTCGTCAACTGCCGTGTCGCGGGCAGCAGATACAGGTCCACGTCCTCCGCGATACCGTCCGCCTCCCGGGTGAGACCCACCGGCAGATCGGCGGCGCGCGCGGCGACGTACCCCTGGTGCAGCGACGTGAAGATCAGCGGGCGGTCGGCGGGGCGGCTGTAGGGGTAGCCGCGCTCCAGGAACGCGGGCACGACCAGGGCCGCGCCCGCGTCCGCGCGACGGCACCGCGCGAAGTCGACGTCCTTCAACACCTCGGCGAACGCGGCGAGTTCACGCAGCGGCTCCTTCGGCGCGCCCGTGCTGTCCGTGATGCCGAAGTGCATCTCGAAGGGGTGGTGGTCGTAGGGCGACTGGTCCCACAGGTCGTCGTAGTCCGTGTTGTTCCAGGCCATCCAGCCCGTCGCGCCGCCGAGCAGCGAATTGTGCAGGGTCTGGCGGTAGTACACGCCCGCGTTCTTCGCGGACACCGTGTCCGTCGACAGGCCGAACTCCTCCAGGACCACCGGCTGCCCGGTGACCCCCGCCAGCTCGCACTCGAACGCGGCACGGTAGTGCTGGCGCGGCCGGTCCGTGTCCGAGCGGTACACGTGCGGGCCCACGAAGTCGACGTACTCGGCGGTGTCGCGCAGCGAGAACCCGTTGTCCCGGCCCGTCACCTCGATGCCCCACGCGCCGTCGCCGAGCGAGACCGGCTGCGTCGCGCCCGCCGCCCGCACCGCGTTGCACATCGACTGGGCCCACGCCGTCACGACATCGCTGGACGGCGGATCGACCTGGTAGATGCGGCCGTAGCCCGGCATCTCGTTCGTGATGAGCCAGCCGGTGACCGCCGGGTGGTCCTTGAAGCGGCGCGTCATCTGCGAGGCGAACCAGGCCTGGCGGCCCACCATCCACACGTCCTCGTACAGATCGCGGTTGCCCCGCCACGCCGGGTCCCAGTTCTCGCCGGACATGTGCCCCACGATGAACGTCGGCACCGTCCCCATGCCCAGTTCCCGGTGCGCGTCCAGGAAGTCGCGGAACCGCTCGCACAGCTCCTCGTCGATCCGGTGCGGCTCGGGGTGGAAGTCCGGCCAGTAGAAGAACGACCGCGTCATGTTCAGGCCGTGCTCACGCAAGCCCTGAAGCTCCTCGCGCACCACCTTCGGGTCGTAGTCGCGCCACATCAGGGGCCCGCCCGTGCGGGACCAGAAGTTGGCGCCGAGCCAGGGCAGGACGGCGGCGTCGTGGGTGAGGTGGGCGCTGTGGCGTCGCATGGTGGTACGGGTCTCCGATACTGAAGTGCGTGGTGCTGTACGTCAGTTGAGTGGGGCGGGGCCGGTCGACTCGCGGATCACGAGGCGCGGCCGGTCGTCGAGGCGCGCGGCGGGCAGGTCCTCGCCGCACCGGGCGAGCAGGGTCCGGGCGGCGGCCGCGCCGACCCGCTGCACCTGCTGGTCGACGGTGGTCAGGCGCGGGTGCAGCCAGCGGCCGAGCGGCAGGTTGTCGTAGCCGACGACGGACAGGTCCTCGGGGACGCGCAGGCCTGCCCGCTGGGCGGTGCCGATGCCGCAGACAGCCATCGAGTCGTTGGCGTAGACGAGGGCGGTGGGCCGCTCGCCGTCGGCGAGCAGTTCACGGGTCGCGGCGACGGCCGCGGCCTCCGAGAAGTCGGTGTGCCGCACCGCGGCGGGCGCGAGCCCGGACGCCGCGAGGGTCTCCTCGAAGACGGCGAGCCGCAGCCGGGTGTGCTGCAACTCGGCGGGGCCGGCCACGTACGCGATCCGCGTGTGCCCCAACTCCCGCAGGTGCTCGACGACGTCCCGCACACCCGCACCCTGGTTGCCGAGCCCGACGACCGGCACGTCCGTATTCGGGGTGGGCGCGCCGAGCAGGACGGCGGGCAGCCCGAGGCGGGTCAGGAGCGCCGGACGCGGGTCGTCGGCGCGGGCGTCCGTCAGCACGGCCCCGTCCACCCGGTTCTCGGCGGCGAGCCGTTCGTACAGCGCGCTTTCCTCCTCGACATCGGCGACCAGGTGCAGCAGCAGGCCGTAACCGCGCGGCGCCAACTCGCCCTCTATACCGGTGATCAGCTCGCTGAAGTGCGGGTCGGCGCCCAATACGTCGGTGGGCCGCCGCACGACCAGCGCGAGCGTGCGCGTACGGGCACTGCGCAACGCCGTCGCCGACGCGCTCGGCGACCAGCCGAGGTCCAGGGCCGCCTCCAGGATCCGCTGCCGCGTCGCCTCGGCGAGCCGGCCCTTGTCGTTGAACGCCTGCGACACCGCCGCCGTCGACACCCCCGCCGCGGCCGCCACCGCCTTGATGGTCGGCCTGACTCCGGTCTTCTTGCCGCTCACATCTTCACCGCCCCACTCACCAGTGCCTGCTGCATCCGCTTCTGCAGCACCGTATAGACCACCCACACCGGGACGAGCGTGAGGACGGTGCCGGCGGTCAGCACGCCGTAGTCCGTGCCGGTGATGGACTTCAGGGTGGGCAGCGCCACCTGGACGGTGCGCTGCGCGGGGTCCGGCCCGATGATGACGAGGGAGTACAGGTACTCGTTCCAGAAGGTCAGGAAGTTGAGCAGCAGCACCGTCGCGATGCCGGGCAGACACATCGGCGTGTAGATGTGCCGCAGGACCGCGAAGGTGGACGCGCCGTCCAGGCGGGCCGCCTCCTCCATCTCCTTGGGGATCGTCCGCATGAACTGCACCAGGATCACCACCGACAGCGGCATCGCGGTCGCCGGCAGGAACAGCACCATGAACGTCCGCGTGTGGAACAGACCGGTGGCCGCCGCCAGCAGGAACGTCGGGAACAGCGCCGCGAACGTCGGGATCAGGAAGCCGAGCGAGAACACCTTCTCGACGACCGAGGCCAGCCGCCCCGTCGAGCGGGCCAGCGCGAACGCCGCCGGGATCGCGAGCGCCAGCGTCAGGACGAGCGAGAACACCGTCACCAGCGCCGAGTTGACGATGGCGAGGCCCAGGTCCGCGCTCTCGAAGGCGGTCGAGAAGTTCCCGAAACCGTACGAGGACGGCAGCGCGAAGGGGTGCGCGAAGATCTCGTCGTTCGTCTTGAACGCCGAGGCGATGAAGTAATAGAGCGGGATGACGAGCAGCACCGCGTACAGCCAGACCAGGATGTGGGCGGGCAGCCAGGCCCGGCCGAACTTCGACCGCTTGCCAGAACTCACAGCAGACTTCATGGCGTACGACTCCGATCAGTAGCTCTGCCGGAACGCGCGCCGGATGGCGAGCAGTCCGACGAGGCCGACGAGGAAGAGGATGACGCCGACGGTCTGGCTGTAGCCGAGGTCCGCCGCGATGAACGCCTTCTGGTAGACGAGGAACGACAGCGTCGTCGACGAACTCCCGGGGCCGCCCTGCGTCAGGAGCAGCACATGCTGCGCCGAGCCGAACAGCGTCCACAGGAACTGCAGCATCGTCACCACGCCCACGTAGTCGCGGATCACCGGGAAGTGCACGCGCCACATGGTCCGCCAGTGCCCGGCCCCGTCCAGCTGCGCCGCCTCGCCCAGCTCGTCCGGCACACTGCCGAGCCGCGCCGCGAACAGCACCGCGGTGAAGCCGATGCCCGCCCAGATGTCGAGCGCGATCAGACACGCGAGCGCGGTCGAGGGAGAGGCCAGCCACGCGTCGGCGAGCGAGCCGAGACCGACCGCCTGCAGACCGCCGTTGACCAGACCGTCGGGGGAGAGGGCGGCGTAGAAGACCATGGCCTTCGCGGGCGTCGAGATCAGCCCGGGAATGAACAGCAGGTACCGGATGACGCGGTGGCCCGGCGGTTTCTGCGCCACGTAGTAGCCCAGCATGTACGCGCACACCACCATCACCGGGATGGCGACGACGAGCTGGATCGCCGTGTTGCTCACCGCGTCCCAGAACACCGGGTCGTCGAAGACGGTACGCACGTTGTCGAACCCGGCGAACGACACCGGCTGCAGCATGCCCGGCCAGTGCAGCGCCGCCACCACGAAGATGGCGATCAGCGGCCCCACCATGAAGACCAGGTACCAGATGAGCGCGGGCAGCGCGAGGATCGTGCCGCCCTGCCGGCGCGGACGGCCGCCGGAGCCGGGGGAAGGCGGGGTGGGGCGGCTGACCGCTGCCTCGCCCGCTGTCGACGTCATCGTCGTCATGGAGCAACTCCCTTACGTGAGAGGAGAGATGGGGCGGAGCGGTCAGACGCCGCGGTAGGCGGCTTCGAGGACCTGGCGGACCTTGGTGGCACTCGTGCCGCGCGTGAACGACGTACTCGTGGCGGTGACCAGCGGCTGCGTCGCCGCCGGTGGTACGAACAGGTCGGGCAGCAGCACCTGGCCCACGTCGGAGCCGAGCCGCTGCGCCGCCGCGACCAGCGGGAAGTCCGTGCTCACCGCGTCGGAGTGCAGCGCCATGTCGCGCCCGGACTCCTTGATGAACCGCGCGACCGTGTCCTCGCGGTAGAAGAACTTCAGGAACTTCTCGACGGCATCGATCTTCTTCGTGCCGTTCGGGCTGATCCAGAAGCCGATCAGGGTGTACGTGCGCAGGATCGTCGGCTTGTCGTGCGAGGCGCCCGGCGCCAGCGGCCAGCCGCCCACGTCCGTGTGGCGCGCCACGGTTTCCGGCACCTTGGCGAGCGCCGACGACATCGCCGACTGCATCGCCGCGGCCTGCGTGTTGAACTGCGTGGTCATCGTGTCCGACGTCAGTCCCTGCGCCTTGTCGGCGAAGACCCCGGCGTCGCGCAGCTCCACGAAGTAGTCGATGCCCCGGCGGGCCCCGCGGCTGCCGCTGAAGTCGCCGGTCGTGTAGACGTGCCGCGCCTCGTCCTCGCTCAGGAACGTCTGGATGATCTGCGCGAGCAGCTTCTGCCCGGTCCAGTCGTTGCCGCCGGTGGTGACGGGCGCGATGTTCTTCTTGCGCAACTTGCCGGCGGCGCTGATGAGTTCGTCGCCGGTCACGGGGACGCGGTCGACGCCGGCCCGGTCGAGCAGCGCCCGGTTGAAGGCGATCGGCCAGTTCGTGGCGAAGTAGGGGAAGGCGCGCAGCCGGTCCTTGCTGTCCGTCCAGGCGTCCAGGGCGACGGGCAGCACGCGCTCCCGCAGGCCCCAGTCGTCCAGATAGCCCTTGACGTCGACGGTGGCGCCGACGTCGGTCCAGGCCAGGGTCTTGTCGTACAGGTTGACCATGACGACGTCCGGCTCTTTGCGGGCCAGCCGCGAGGTCTCGTAGACCTGCGCGAGGTCGTCGCCGTTGACGAGGTTCCTGACCTTGAGGCCGGGGTTCTCCTTGCGGAACCGGTCCAGGGCCGAGAGGTAGGTGGGAGAGCCCGGCGCGGTGGTGCCGAGCTGGCTGTGCACCACGAGCGTGTCGGGGTCGTCGTCGGCCGCGGCGAGGGAGGAACAGCCGGACAGGGCGGGCAGGGCGGAGGCGGTGGCGAGCGCGCCACCGGCGGCGAGGAAACCGCGCCGACTCATCCTCGAGAACAGCACAGGGGGCACAGCGGTACGTCTCCAACCGGGATTGGTTAATCGATATACCTGCGGGGGTGCGAGCACCGTACGAGGCCCCTGGGGAACGGTCAACCCCCCGTTGCGCATGCTGAAACGGGGGGTCGCGGGGATATTGCGGGGGCTGAGGTCCGACCTGCTCGGGCCGGCTCGGCTCAGACCTGCTCGGCGCGGAAGGCCGCCGGTGTCGCCCCCGTGTGCTGCTGGAAGAACTTGGAGAAGTTCGCCGAGTCCCCGAAGCCGACCGCCACCCCGATCCGCCCCACCGGCAGCTCCGTGTGGGCGAGCAGCCGCTTCGCCTCCAGGATCACGCGCCGGTCGATGAAGGCCTTGGGGGTCTGGCCGGTCGCGGCGCGCACCGCGCGGACCAGGGTGCGGCGCGAGTAGCCGAGCTCGTCGGCGTACGCGCTGACGCTGTGGTTCGTCGTGTAGCCCTGCTCGACGGCGGCGCGGAACCGGGTGAACGTCGTGTCCGGCTGCGGCTCGCACGCGTCGGCCGCCGCCTGTGCGGAGACGTGCGCCACGCGCAGCATGAACGCCGTGAGCGAGTGCCGCAGCACCGACGTGTGCAGGCTCAGCGGCAGCGTCGCCGTGTCCAGGTACTCGCGCTGCAGCAGATCCAACGAGGCTTCGATCGCGGCGAGTTGGGCCGCGTCGGGGTGGAGCAGCGGCGGCCTGTCGTAGCGGTACAGGCCGGTCGCCTCGACGATCGCGCGCGGCAGGAAACCGGGCTGCATCGTGAGCGCGGTGCCGACGTACCGGTCGGCCGCGGAGAAGCCGTGCACCTGGCCGGGCCGGATCCACAGCACGTCCCCGGCACCGACCTCGTACTCCGTGAAGTCGACCATGTGGCGGACGGGGCCCTCGCGGAAGAAGAGGAGGACGTGGAAGTCGATGCGGTGCACGCGTCGCGACAGTCCTACGCCGCCCGCCCAGGGCCCGTCGGTGCCCATCGGCCCGACCTGCATCCCGACGCCGGAGACGCTCGCGCTCGGGTCGAAGGGATAGGTGCGGATGTGCGCTCGTTCCGCGGGGAGGGCTCCCAGATGTGCGCTCGTCTGCGCGGCGCTCTGCTCCGTCATTCACATTCCTTGGCTTCGACCGGTGTGCGTGTCCCATTTTCACCGAACGCTGGCACGCGGGCACCTACACAGCAAAAAGTATGACCTTTACCGTCGTAGGTGGTTCGACCAGGGACTTTGATTCTGGAAGGCCAGTGCCTCGTGGCACGTCAAGAGCACCACGGATGCGAAGGAAGCACTACAGATGAGCACGCAGACACCGGACGGCTTCGACCCCTTCGAGGGCCACTTCGAGTGGACCGAACTCGACCAGCGTGCCGTCGACACCGCCCGCCTCCTGGCGGCCGACGCCGTGCAGAAGGTCGGCAACGGGCACCCCGGCACGGCCATGAGCCTCGCCCCCGCCGCGTACACGATCTTCCAGAAGGCCATGCGCCACGACCCGGCCGACCCGGAGTGGACGGGCCGCGACCGCTTCGTCCTCTCGCCCGGCCACACCAGCCTCACCCTCTACACCCAGCTCTTCCTCTCCGGCTACGAGCTGGAACTGGACGACCTGAAGGCGTTCCGCACGCAGGGCTCGAAGACGCCAGGACACCCCGAGTACGGCCACACCGCCGGTGTCGAGACGACGACGGGCCCGCTGGGCCAGGGCCTCGCCAATGCCGTCGGCATGGCCATGGCCGCCCGCTACGAGCGCGGCCTCTTCGACCCCGAGGCCCCCGAGGGCACCAGCCCCTTCGACCACACCATCTGGGCGATCGTCTCCGACGGCGACCTGGAGGAGGGCGTCTCCGCCGAGGCCTCGTCCCTCGCCGGGCACCAGAAGCTGGGCAACCTCGTCTTCCTCTACGACGACAACCACATCTCCATCGAGGGCGACACCGCGACCGCGTTCTCCGAGGACGTCCTCGCGCGCTACGAGGCGTACGGCTGGCACGTCCAGCGCATCACGCCGCGCGCCGACGGCGACGTCGACGTCGAGGCCCTGCACGCGGCGCTCGCCGCCGCCAAGGCCGAGACCGGGCGCCCCTCGATCATCGCCATGCGCACGATCATCGCCTGGCCCGCCCCGAACGCGCGGAACACCGAGGCCTCGCACGGCTCCGCGCTCGGCGACGACGAGATCGCCGCCACCAAGCGCGCCCTCGGCTTCGACCCCGAGCAGTCCTTCGCCGTCGAGGACGAGGTCATCGCGCACACCCGCGCCGCCCTCGACCGCGGCGCCGAGGCCCACGCCGCCTGGGACAAGCGGCTCACCGAGTGGCGCGCCGACAACCCCGAGCGCGCGAAGCTGTTCGACCGCGTCGTCGCGGGCCGTCTTCCCGAGGGCTGGGAGGAGGCGCTGCCCACCTTCGAAACCGGTACGGGTGTCGCCACGCGCGCCGCGTCCGGCAAGGTGCTGCAGGCCCTCGGCCCGGTCATCCCCGAGCTGTGGGGCGGCTCCGCCGACCTCGCCGGCTCGAACAACACCACCATCGACAAGACGTCGTCCTTCCTCCCCGCGGGCAACCCGCTGCCCGAGGCGAACCCGTACGGCCGCACGGTCCACTTCGGCATCCGCGAGTTCTCCATGGCCGCGGAGATGAACGGCATCGCGCTGCACGGCAACACCCGCATCTACGGCGGCACGTTCCTCGTGTTCTCCGACTACATGCGCAACGCCGTCCGGATGTCGGCCCTCATGCAGCTGCCCGTCACCTACGTGTGGACCCACGACTCCATCGGTCTCGGCGAGGACGGCCCGACGCACCAGCCCGTCGAGCACCTCGCGTCGCTGCGCGCCATCCCGGGCCTCAACGTGGTCCGCCCGGCCGACGCCAACGAGACGGTCATCGCCTGGCGCGAGATCCTGCGCCGCGGCTCGGTCAAGCCGGCCCCGCACGGACTGGCGCTGACCCGGCAGGGCGTGCCGACGTACGAGGTCAACGAGCTTGCCGCCAAGGGCGGTTACGTGCTGGCCGAGGCCTCCAAGGAAACCCCGGACGTCGTCCTGATCGCCACCGGTTCCGAGGTGCACCTGGCCGTCGACGCCCGGCTGCGGCTGGAGGCCGAGGGCATCGCCACCCGCGTCGTGTCGATGCCGTCCGTCGAGTGGTTCGAGGAGCAGGACCAGAGCTACAGGGACAGCGTCCTGCCGCCGTCGGTGAAGGCCCGCGTCGCCGTCGAGGCCGGCATCGGTCTCACCTGGTACCGCTACGTCGGCGACGCCGGCCGCATCGTCTCCCTGGAGCACTTCGGCGCCTCCGCGGACGCGAAGATCCTCTTCCGCGAGTTCGGCTTCACCGCCGAGAACGTCGCCGCCCAGGCCCGCGAGTCGCTCGCCGCCGCCCGCGCCTGAGCACCCCACCGCTGTACCCAGAGCTGTACGAACGCTGTACCGAAAGAAGATGAAGCAGAACATGAGCAACGCCGCCTCCGCTGCCCCCTCGACGGCACCCCTCGCCTCCCTGTCCGACGAAGGCGTTTCCATCTGGCTGGACGACCTGTCCCGCAAGCGCATCGAGTCCGGCAACCTCGCCGAGCTCATCGAGAAGAGCCACGTCGTGGGCGTCACCACGAACCCCTCGATCTTCCAGGCCGCCATCGGCTCCGGTGAGGGCTACGAGGACCAGCTCGCCGACCTGGCCGTCCGCAAGGTCACCGTCGACGAGGCCGTCCGCATGATGACCACGGCGGACGTCCGCGCCGCCGCCGACATCCTGCGCCCCGTGTACGACGCGACGCAGGGCCGCGACGGCCGCGTCTCGATCGAGGTCGACCCGCGCCTGGCCCACGAGACCGAGGCCACCATCGCCGAGGCCAAGCAGCTCTCCTGGCTCGTCGACCGCCCCAACGTCATGATCAAGATCCCGGCGACGGAGGCGGGCCTGCCCGCCATCACCGAGGTCATCGGCCTCGGCATCTCCGTCAACGTCACGCTGATCTTCTCCCTCGACCGCTACAAGGCCGTCATGGACGCCTACCTCGCGGGCCTGGAGAAGGCGCACGAGCGGGGCATCGACCTCGCCGGCATCCACTCGGTCGCCTCCTTCTTCGTCTCGCGCGTCGACGCCGAGATCGACAAGCGCCTCGACAAGGCCGGCACGGACGAGGCCAAGGGCCTCAAGGGCAAGGCCGCGCTCGCCAACGCCCGGCTCGCCTACGAGGCCTTCGAGCAGGTCTTCGCCGGTGAGCGGGCCGCCAAGCTGGAGGCCGCCGGCGCCAACAAGCAGCGCCCGCTGTGGGCCTCGACCGGCGTCAAGGACCCCGCGTACAAGGACACCCTGTACGTCGACGAGCTGGTCGCCCCGGGCACCGTCAACACCATGCCGGAAGGCACCCTGAAGGCCACCGCCGACCACGGCGACATCCACGGCGACGCCGTCACCGGCACCTACGACGCCTCGCGCGCCGAGATCGCCGCCGTCGAGAAGCTCGGCATCTCCTACGACGAGGTCGTCCAGCAGCTCGAGGACGAGGCCGTCGCCAAGTTCGAAGCCGCCTGGAACGACCTGCTCGCCACGGTGGCCGGCCGCCTCGCCGGCAAGGAAGGTTCCTCCAAGTGAGCGTCACCGCCTGGCAGAACCCGCTGAGGGACCCGCGCGACCGGCGTCTGCCGCGCGTCGCGGGCCCCTCCGGGCTCGTCATCTTCGGCGTCACCGGCGACCTCTCCCGCAAGAAGCTGATGCCGGCCGTCTACGACCTGGCCAACCGCGGCCTGCTCCCGCCCGGCTTCTCGCTCCTCGGCTTCGCCCGCCGCGAGTGGGAGGACCAGGACTTCGCCCAGGTCGTCCACGACTCCGTGCGCGAGCACGCCCGCACCCCCTTCCGCGAAGAGGTCTGGGCCCAGCTCGCCGAGGGCATGCGCTTCATCCCGGGCGACTTCGACGACGACACCGCGTTCAAGCAGCTGCGGGACGCCGTCGACGAGCTGGACGAGAAGCGCGGCACCAGCGGCAACTACGCTTTCTACCTCTCGGTGCCGCCGAAGTTCTTCCCCAAGGTCGTCCAGCAGCTCAAGAAGCACGGCCTCGCCGACGCCCCCGAGGGCTCCTGGCGGCGCGCCGTCATCGAGAAGCCCTTCGGCCACGACACGACGTCGGCCAAGGAACTCAACCGGATCGTGCACGACGTCTTCGCGCCCGAGCAGGTCTTCCGCATCGACCACTACCTCGGCAAGGAGACCGTCCAGAACATCCTGGCGCTCCGCTTCGCCAACCAGATGTACGAGCCGATCTGGAACCGGTCGTACGTCGACCACATCCAGATCACGATGGCCGAGGACATCGGCATCGGCGGCCGCGCCGGCTACTACGACGGCATCGGCGCCGCCCGCGACGTCATCCAGAACCACCTGATCCAGCTGATGGCCCTCACCGCCATGGAGGAGCCCGCCTCCTTCGACGCCGAGTCGCTCGTGACGGAGAAGCTCAAGGTCCTCAGGTCCGTCCGGCTCCCCGCAGAGCTGGCCGAGTCCACGGTCCGCGCCCAGTACGCCGCGGGCTGGCAGGGCGGCGAGCGGGTGAAGGGCTACCTCCAGGAAGACGGCATCGACCCCGAGTCGAAGACCGACACCTACGCCGCAGTGAAGCTGGAGATCGACAACCGCCGCTGGGCGGGCGTCCCCTTCTACCTGCGCACGGGCAAGCGCCTGGGCCGCCGCGTCACCGAGATCGCCGTCGTCTTCCAGCGCGCCCCGCACTCCCCGTTCGATTCGACGGCCACCGAGGAACTCGGCCAGAACGCGATCGTCATCCGCGTTCAGCCGGACGAGGGCATGACCGTACGCTTCGGATCGAAGGTCCCGGGTACCTCGATGGAGATCCGCGACGTGTCCATGGACTTCGCGTACGGCGAGTCGTTCACGGAGTCCAGCCCGGAAGCGTACGAACGGCTCATCCTGGACGTCCTGCTGGGTGACGCCAACCTCTTCCCGCGCACGGAGGAGGTCGAGGAGTCCTGGCGCATCCTCGACCCCATCGAGGCGCACTGGGACGAGCACGGCAAGCCCGCCCGGTACGCCTCGGGAAGCTGGGGCCCGAAGGAAGCGGACGAGATGCTCGCACGAGACGGACGGAGCTGGCGCAGGCCATGAAGATCGACCTGACCGACACCACGGCAAGCAAGGTCAACAAGGCGCTCGTCCAAGGGCGACGCGAAATCGGGACCCCGGCCGTGGGCATGGTCCTGACGATGGTGATCGTCACCGACGAGGAGAACGCGTACGACTCGATCAAGGCCGCCGAGGAGGCGTCCCGCGAGCACCCCTCGCGCACCCTCGTCGTCATCAGGCGCACCGCCCGCACCCCGCGCGACCGGCAGGGCAACCGCCTCGACGCGGAGGTCCGGGTCGGCTCCGACGCGGGCACCGGCGAGACCGTGATCCTGCGCCTGTACGGCGAGGTCAGCAAGCACGCCGACTCGGTCGTCCTGCCGCTGCTGCTGCCCGACGCCCCGGTCGTCGTGTGGTGGCCGGTGGACGCCCCGGACGAGCCCGCCAAGGACCCGCTGGGCGCGCTCGCCGCCCGCCGTATCACCGACCTGTACGCCGACGTGGACCCGCTGGACGCCCTCGACCGGCGTGCCGCCTCCTACGCGCCGGGCGACACCGACCTGGCCTGGACCCGCCTCACGCCGTGGCGCTCCATGCTGGCCGCCGCCCTCGACCAGGCCCGCGCCGACATCGTCTCCGCGGCCGTCGAGTCCGAGGCCGAGAACCCCAGCGCCGAACTGCTCGCACGCTGGCTCGGCACCCGGCTCGGCGTTCCGGTCGAGCGCGTCACCACGGCAGGACCCGTCGTCACCGCGGTGCGTCTCGGCACGGCGAACGGCGAGATCCGCATCGACCGCCCCGACGGCCCGCTGGCCACGCTGTCCCTGCCGGGGCAGCCGGAGCGCACCCTCGCCCTGAAGGTCCGCTCGACCGCCGAGCTGATCGCCGAGGAGCTCCGCCGCCTCGACGCGGACGAGATGTACGCCGTGGCGCTCCACGGGGACGTCCCGGGCGCCGCCGACGCACAGGCCGCGCAGCCCGCGAAGACGGCCCAGCCCACGAAGGCGGCGCAGTCCGCGAAGACCGCGCAGCCCGCAAAGACCGCGAAGGCTTCCAAGGAGTCCGTTCGAGATGCCTGACACCACCCCCCTGCTGACGCGCCGCCCGCAGTGGACCGCCCTGGAGGACCACCGCGCGAAGTTCAACGGCACGCATCTGCGTGAGCTGTTCGCCACCGACCCGGGCCGCGCCGGGCGCTACACCGTGAACGTCGGCGACCTGCACATCGACTTCTCCAAGCACCTGGTCACGGACGAGACGCTCGCCCTGCTCCAGGAACTGGCCACCGCCACCGACGTGTTCGGTCAGCGCGACGCCATGTTCCGCGGCGAGAAGATCAACACGACCGAGGACCGCGCCGTGCTGCACACGGCGCTGCGCGCCCCGGCCGGCGCCGTGATCGAGGTCGACGGTGAGAATGTCGTACCGAAGGTGCACGCCGTCCTCGACAAGATGGCCGTCTTCGCCGACAAGGTCCGCTCGGGCGAGTGGACCGGACACACCGGCAAGCGCATCAAGAACGTCGTCAACATCGGCATCGGCGGCTCCGACCTCGGTCCCGCGATGGCTTATGAGGCCCTGCGCCCGTACACCGCGCGGGAGTTGACGTTCCGCTTCGTGTCGAACGTCGACGGCGCAGACCTGCACGAGGCCGTCCGCGACCTCGACCCGGCCGAGACGCTGTTCATCGTCGCCTCGAAGACGTTCACCACGATCGAGACGATCACCAACGCCACAGCGGCCCGCGGCTGGCTGCTCGCGGCGCTCGGTGACGAGTCGGCCGTCGCGAAGCACTTCGTGGCGCTGTCGACCAACGCCGAGAAGGTCTCCGACTTCGGCATCGACACGGCCAACATGTTCGAGTTCTGGGACTGGGTCGGCGGCCGCTACTCCTTCGACTCGGCCATCGGCCTGTCCCTGGTCATCGCCATCGGCCCGGCCGCGTTCCGCGAACTCCTCGACGGCTTCCACCTCGTCGACGAGCACTTCCGCACGGCCCCCGCCGAGGCCAACGCGCCGCTGCTGCTCGGCCTGTTGGGCATCTGGTACAACAACTTCCACGGCGCCCAGTCGCATGCCGTGCTGCCGTACAGCCACTACTTGTCGAAGTTCACCGCCTACTTGCAGCAGCTCGACATGGAGTCCAACGGCAAGTCCGTGGACCGCCAGGGCCGCCCGGTGGAGTGGCAGACGGGCCCGGTCGTCTGGGGCACCCCCGGCACCAACGGCCAGCACGCCTACTACCAGCTCATCCACCAGGGTACGAAGCTGATCCCCGCGGACCTGATCGGCTTCGCGAAGCCCGTCGAGGAGCTCGGTGAACTGGCGGGCCAGCACGACCTGTTGATGGCCAACCTCTTCGCGCAGGGCCAGGCCCTCGGCTTCGGCAAGACCGCCGACGAGGTGCGTGCCGAGGGCATCGCCGAGGAGCAGGTCGCCCACCGCACGTTCAAGGGCAACCACCCCACGACGACGATCCTCGCCACCGAGCTGACGCCGTCGGTCCTCGGCCAGCTCATCGCCCTCTACGAGCAGAAGGTCTTCGTCCAGGGCGCGATCTGGAACATCGACTCCTTCGACCAGTGGGGCGTCGAGCTCGGCAAGGTCCTCGCCAAGCGCGTCGAACCCGCCCTCACCGAAGGCGCCGAGGTCCCCGGCCTCGACGCCTCCACCCAGTCCCTTGTCACCACCTACCGCGCCCTGCGCGGCCGCAACACCACCGAAGGTAAGTGAACTGACATGCAGCTCGGTCTTATTGGTCTCGGCAAGATGGGCGGCAACATGCGCGAGCGCATCCGCCGCGCCGGCCACACCGTCATCGGCTACGACCGCAACCCCGAGGTCTCCGACGTCGCGTCCCTCGCCGAACTCGTCGAGAAGCTCGAAGGCCCGCGCGTGGTCTGGGTGATGGTCCCGGCGGGCGCCGCCACCCAGTCGACCGTCGACGAACTGAAGGAACTGCTCTCCGAGGGCGACCTCGTCGTCGACGGCGGCAACTCCCGCTGGACCGACGACGAGAAGCACGCCGTCGAGCTGGGCGTCAAGGGCATCGGCTTCGTCGACGCCGGTGTTTCCGGCGGTGTCTGGGGCCTGGAGAACGGCTACGCCCTGATGGTCGGCGGCACCGACGAGAACGTCGCCAAGGTCAAGCCGGTCTTCGACGCGCTCAAGCCCGAAGGCGACTTCGGCTACGTCCACGCCGGCAAGGTCGGCGCCGGGCACTTCTCCAAGATGGTCCACAACGGCATCGAGTACGCCATGATGCAGGCCTACGCCGAGGGCTGGGAGCTGCTCGAGGCCGCCGACTCGGTGACCGACGTGCGCGAGGTCTTCCGCTCCTGGCAGGAGGGCACGGTCATCCGCTCCTGGCTCCTCGACCTGGCCGTCAACGCCCTGGACGACGACGAGCACCTGGGCAAGCTGCGCGGTTTCGCCGCCGACTCCGGCGAGGGCCGCTGGACCGTCGAGGCGGCCATCGACCACTCCGTGCCGCTGCCCGCGATCACGGCCTCCCTCTTCGCGCGGTTCGCGTCCCGCCAGGACGACTCGCCGCAGATGAAGATGATCGCCGCGCTGCGCAACCAGTTCGGCGGCCACGCGGTCGAGTCCGCCAAGAAGTAACCGTCAAGAAGTAGCTGTCAAGAAGTAGCGGTACCCCGCGGCCCCGGCATCTGCCGGGGCCGCTTCGGCGGTCAGCCGTACATCCGGATCGACGACGGCGTGATGCTGGCCAGACTCAGCTCGAACCGCGCCCCCGATCCGAACACCGGGATCACCGCGTCGACGAACGGCACGACGTCCACGTTCCCGACCAGCGCGGCCTCGGCGTCCCGCCACGCCGCGCAGCCCGCGGAACCGGTCGACCGCCCGGCCCTGTCGGCCAGGGCGTCGTACTCCTTGTTGGCGATGCGCGAGAAGTTCGTACCGTCGGGCGGCGTGGGGCCCGAGACGAACGGTCGGATCTGCGACGGCAGCCCCACCGCCACCGGCAGCAGCACCGCGTCCCAGGAACCCGCGCCGGACAGGATCTGGCTGATGCCCGCGTTGTCGATGCCCTTCAGCGTCACCTTCGCTCCGACACTCTGCCACGCCTTCTGTACGAGCTCCGCGCCCGCGGCCGCCGTCGTCCCGATGGACGTGGCATAGCCGAAGGTGAGGGTGAGGCGCTTGCCGTTCCTGACCCGTACGCCGTCCGGGCCCGCCCGCCAACCCGCCTTGTCCAGCGCCGACTTGGCGGCCGCCAGATCATGCTCGGGCAATGCCCCGGTGGCGGAGTCGCCCGGACAGGCCTTCGGCGCGAGGGCCGCCATGCCGCGCGACGGTTTGCCGGTGCCGCTGGTGAGGACCTTGCCGAGTTCACTCAGATTCAGCGACCGGGTCAGCGCGCGGCGCACGGAGACGTCCGCGCCCGACCGGCCCGCCTCCTGGTTGAACCACATCTCGCCGAGCGCCGTCTCGGACGTGGCGGCGAACTGCTTCCTGGCCGTGAGGCGTTGCCGGTCGGGGCCGACCACTTGCGCCGCGTTCAGCTCGCCGGACAGCAGCAGGTTCGCCGAGGTCGTCTCGTTGGCGATGATCCGCACCCGGACCTTGTCGGGCAGCCCCTTCACGTCCTTGTGCCACGCGCCGGGCCCCCAGGCGTAGTCCTTGCGCCGGGTCAGCGTGTAGTGGTCGTTCGGCACGGTCTCGGTGAGGGTGAACATGCCGGTGCCGTGGCGTCCCTTGGCCAGCGAGGAGCGGTCGGCGAGCCCTTTCCCGCAGGCGATCGGCAGACCGCCGACGTTGCGCAGGAGGAAGGCGTCCGGCGTCTTCGACGTCACCCGGACCTCCCGCGCGGCCTCGTCGGCCCGCGCCACGGTGCCGGGACTGACGTACAAGCCGGCCAGCGGTGACTTGTTCCTCGCATCCCCTACGAAGTTGATGTTCGCGGCGACATCCTTCGCGGTCAGCGGGGAGCCGTCCGCGCAGGTGATGCCGCGGCGCAGCGTGAAGCGGGCGGTCGTGGTGCCGGCCTGCCACTTCTCGGCGAGCCCGGCCGTCGCGCCGCCGCTCTTGTCGAGGTTGATCAGCGGGTCGTAGAGGAACCGGTCGAGCTGGACGGCGCTCGACAGCACGGTCATGGCCGGGTCGAGGGTGCCCGGATCGGACGGGAGCGCCATGGTGAACGTCTTCCCGTCGACCGGGCTCCCCGCGGTCGAGGCGCCCCCGCCGCCCTGCGCCCCGCCGCACCCGGCGAGCCCCAGGACGGCGACGCCGACGGCCGCTGTCGCTCTGCGCGCTGAACTCATCCGTGTCTCCCGCGGGTTCGTGTGACTCGTGCGACTGGATGGACCGAGCCGTGCCGTGCCGGGGCTCCGTCGATGGCCACAGAGGCTAGAAGCAGGACCGCCGCCGGGCTTCGTCCGCGCGCACGAGCCGGACCCTCGCGATCCATCGGCTGCGACAAGGTGCGGTGCGGCGCCAGGCTCTCAGAGCCGTGGCCACAGCCGGAGTTGCAGCATCGCCGCGAACCGGGCGTCCGCGTCGGTGAGGTCGAGGCCGCCCACCTCCGCGAGGCGGCGCAGCCGGTAGCGGAACGTGTTGGGGTGCACGTGCACGGCCGCCGAGGCCGCCACGACGTCGCCGAACGCGTCGAGCCAGGCGCCCAGCGTCTCCACCAGACGGGTGTGGTGCGCGGCGTCGTAGGCGACGAGCCTGGCCACCGGGCCGGACGGCGGGTCGCCGCGCTCCGCGATCAGGTCGGAGAGTTCGAGCAGCAGCGAGTCGACGAGCACATCGGACAGGCGCGCGACGGGGCCGGGGCCCGACCCGGCCCGCAGGACCCGCAGCGCCCGGTCGGCGCAGGCGCGGGAGAGCGGGAGCGCGGTGACGTCCCGCGCGACGGGCCCCACGCCGGCCAGGAGCCGGTGCCGGTCACCGACGCGGGCCAGGAACTCGGCCGCCACCCTGGCCGCGCGCTGCTCGGCGTCCGCCTGGTCCGCGGGCACCGGCACGACGCCGTAGACGACATCCCCGATCAGCGCGGCCGCCGAACGGGGATGCACGGCGCTCAGATGCATCGCGAACGCGTCCGCGATGCGCTGCCGCTCCCCGACATGGCGTGCGTGCCACGCCGCGGAGCCGTCCTCGCCCGGGCCCTGCGCGAGGGAGAGGGCGAGCACCACACCCGGCTGCTCGGCGAGGCCGAGCCGGGCCACCGCCTCGGCCACCCCCGGGCCACCTTCGAGCGCGGTGCCGACGAGATCCGCGCGCAGCCGCCGCTCCACGTCGGCGCCGGCCCGCTGCCGCAGCAGATGCAGCGCCACCAGCTTGGCCGCGTCACCGAGGGCGCGGCCGCGCTCCGCGCTGAGCGGGCCCCGCACCGCCGCCCAGATCGAACCGAGGATCTCGTCGCCCGCGCGCACGGCGAGCGCCACCCGCGGCAGGCTCACCTCGGCATCGGCGTCGGCCGCGGCATCCACCAGAGGGTCCACGTACACCGCC
The DNA here is from genome assembly GCF_040655895.1 of Streptomyces sp. NPDC050264. NCBI lineage: Bacteria > Bacillati > Actinomycetota > Actinomycetes > Kitasatosporales > Streptomycetaceae > Streptomyces > Streptomyces sp. NPDC050264. The sequence goes on along the minus strand of NZ_JBFAKV010000010.1, from coordinate 170,012 downwards.
CGGTCGTTGCGGTACAGGTCCTGGAAGACGCCGCGCTCCTCCATGCTCCGGGTGAACCGCTCCGGCACCTGGCGGCCGAGGATCGTCTCCACCCGGAACGGGTCGGCCTCGTCCTGGCGCCCGGAGAAGGCGAGCACCCGCCAGCTGCGGTCCTCGATGGTCACCGGCGCGTCGAGGAGCGCCGCGATCGCGTTGGCCAGCGCGAACAGATCGCCCGACGGCACCCCGCCCAGCGTCTCCTGGCCCGGCCCGCCGATATCGCCCTCGGCGATGAGCGAGCGCACCATCGCCGCCAGCTGCGCCCAGGTCGCGCCCCGGGTCAGCCCGAGCAGCGCCACACCGGACCGGGCGACCGCCTCGGTGACGCCCGCGTCGACGGTCACGGGGGAGCGCACCACGAGGCCCGCCGCGCCGTGCTTGCCCAGCGCGTCGAGCAGCGCGGCGATCTGCTCGGGGGTGTGGACGGCGACGCCCAGGACGAGGGCCTGGCGCGGTGGCACCGGTTCGTCCAGGGGGTCGTGGATGACGACCCCGCCGATGTCGTCGGCGCGGTCGGGATCACCGAGGACGAGGTCGAGGAGGGTGGAGCCGAGATCGTCCAGGACGCGCCGGAGACTGGCTCGAGGATGGGCGTTCACCGGGATGAGCACGCTTCCTACCGTATGGACGCGAAGGGGACCCGAGTTCGTCGTATGCGCCGAGATCCTAAGCGCCGTTCGTCGCGCACGACAGGGGTACCGCCGCGGCACGTCCTATGCCGCGACCCACTCCGTGTCCACCGTCACCTCGGCGAGCGCGTCGGCGAGCGGCTCGACGCCGAGTCCCGGCCCGGTCGGCACCGCCAGATGGCCGTCCGCCAGCGTGAACGGCGCCGTGATGTCGGTGCGGTAGTAGCGGTCGGACGCCGAGGTGTCGCCGGGCAGCGTGAACCCGGGGAGCGCCGCGAGGGCCACGTTCGCGGCGCGCCCGAGGCCGGTCTCCAGCATGCCGCCGCACCACACGGGCACCCCGTGGGCCACGCACACGTCGTGGATGCGGCGGGCCTCCAGGTAGCCGCCGACCCGGCCGGGCTTCACGTTGACGACGCTGGTGGCCCCGAGCGCGATCGCGTCGGCGGCCGAGCGGGCCGAGGTGATCGACTCGTCCAGGCAGATCGGCGTACGGACCTGCCGGGCCAGCTCCGCGTGGCCCCGGATGTCGTCCTCGGGCAGCGGCTGTTCGATGAGGAGCAGGTCGAACGGGTCGAGCCGGGCCAGGTGCCGGGCGTCGGCGAGCGTGTACGCGGTGTTGGCGTCGACCTGGAGCAGCACGTCGTCGCCGAACCGCTCCCGCACGGCACGCACCGGGGCCACGTCCCAGCCCGGCTCGATCTTCAGCTTGATCCGCGCGTACCCCGCGTCCAGGTATCCGGCGACCGCGTCGAGGAGTTCCGGCACCGAGTCCATGATCCCGACGGAGACCCCGCACGGGACGCGCTCGTGGACGGCGCCCAGCTCCCGGGCGAACGGGACGCCCCGCTCGCGCAACTCCGCGTCCAGGACGGCCATTTCGAGGGCTGCCTTGGCCATCAGGTGCCCTTTGAAGGGGGCGAGGGCCGGGGCGACGAGGGTCGCGTCGAGCCGGTCGCGGCGGGTCAGCGCGGGGACGAGGAAGCGGCGCAGCACGTCCGCGCAGCCGTCGACGTACTCCGGCGAGTACAGCGGATCGCTCATCGCGACGCACTCGCCCCAGCCCTCGCCGTCGGCGCTCTCGACCCGCAGCAGCAGCGTCTCGCGCACGGTCTGGGTGCCGAACGAGGTCCGGAACGGCGCGACCAGCGGCATCCGGATCCGGCGCAACTCCACTCCGCTGAGCTTCACTTGGCCACCTTCCTCTCGTGATCCCCGCCGTGCGGGGAGGTGTCGACGATGTACCAGCCCGACCGGTCGAAGCCGGTGATGCGGGCGCCCCCGGCGAGCAGCCCGTCGAGCGTCTCGCGCAGCGCCCGCCGCCACTCCGCGGCGCGGCCGGGGTCCTGGGCGCGCAGCGCCTCGATGTCCTCGGGGACCGCGACCAGGACGGTGGGCCCGTCGGTGGAGCCCCGCACCGGGCGGCCGTCCGGCGAGACGCCGAGGCCGACGACGGCGCCGGGGAGGTCCGCGGCCCGCAGGGCAGGCGCGGGCTCGCCGGAACACGCCGCCGTGACCTCGGGCGCGTCGAGCAGCCAGCCGACGAGCAGCCGGTCGGTGTCGTCCGAGCCGTTGATCTCGTCGTTCATCGGGCCGTAGAAGTTGGCCAGGTACTCAAGGGGCGAGGCGGCGAGTTTGCCCAGGTTGAAGTAGGCGTTGCGGCGCACCAGCGGATCGAACGTCCAGGAGACGGACGCCACCCCGCGCTGCAACGACCAGGCCCGCTGGTGCACCTTGAGCGCGTAGCCGACGCTGCGTCCGCGCATCCGGGCCGCCACGCCGGCGATGTGGCTGTGCAGCGCCTCGTGCGCGGGCGGCGAGAAGAACCCGACGCAGGCGCCGACGAGTTCGTCACCGTCGAAGGCGCCGCCGACGTAACTGCCCGCCTTGGAGAGCGCCCGCAGCAGCTCGGTCGTCACGGGTGGCGTCTTGCCGTCGGGCCGCCAGATCTTCTCGTACAGCCGCTGCACCGCCACGAGGTCGGGCAGCGCGTCCAGTTGGCGCACGCTCACCTCGGCGGTGCGGGCGGCGGTGTCCGCCGCGGCCACGGCACTGTCGACCACGCCGGCGGGCGGATGGGAAGGACTGGAAAGATCAATCACAGGTGTCATCTTCTTTGCCGTGGGTGCGCCGGTCATGGTGTGCGCGGACGAGAAGGAGCGGTCCGGCTCGTCGGCGCCGACTGCTTCAAGGGCGGTTCGCCGAACAGGAGTTGGTGGACGAGTGTGGCGACGAGGGCGGTGCGCCGGGGAAGTTCGGCCACTTCCACGTGCTCGTGATCGGCGTGTGCCCCGCCGCCCACCGCGCCGAGCCCGTCGAGCGTGGGGGTGCCGACGCCGGCCGTGAAGTTGCCGTCCGAGGCGCCGCCGACCGCGACCCCGCGCAGCGGCCCGAGGCCCAGGCCGTCCGCGACGCCGGCGGCCCGTGCGAACAGGTCGCGGGAGGCGTCGGCGTCGAGCGGCGGCCGGTTCGGACCGCCGCGCACCTCGACCCGGGACCCGTCGAGTACCGGCCGCAGGGTCCGCATCGCCCCGTCGACGCGGGCCTGCTCGACGGCGTCCCGCACCCGAACATCGACCGCGAACCTGCCCTGTGCGGCAACGGTGTTGGTGGTCGTCCCGGCCGTGAGCACCGTCGGCGTGACCGTGGTCCCCGCCGCGCCGTCGCCGAGGGCGGAGACGGTGAGGATCTGGTGCGCGGCCTCGACCGTCGCGTTGACGCCGAGGTGCGGTTCGAGCCCCGCGTGCGCGGCCCGCCCGTGCGCCAGCACCTCGTACAGGGACACACCCTTGCGTTCCGTCTTGAGGGCCCCGCCGTCCGCCGACGCCTCCAGGACCAGCGCGGCGGCACAGCCCCGCGCCTCGTCCTCGATGAGCGCCCGCGACGACGGCGAGCCCAGCTCCTCGTCCCCGGTGATCAGGATGCTCACCCCGGCGGGATCGCCGAGCGCGGCGACGGCGTGGAACGCCATCACCACCCCGGCCTTCATGTCGAAGCAGCCCGGACCGCGCAGCACCCCGCCCTCGACGGAGAACGGGCGCGCGGCCAGCGAGCCGAGGGGCCACACCGTGTCGTGGTGCCCGAGCAGCAGCACCCGGCGCGGCCCGTCGCCCAGCCGCCAGCGCAGATGCGTGACCCCGTCGAGCGCGATCCGCTCCGGGGCGGCGCCGAGCAGCGCCGTCCCGAGCCGGGCGGCCACGTCGGCGCTCCGGGCCACCGCCGCCAGATCGGCGGACGGCGACTCGGTGCGCACCAACTGCCCGATCCCGTCGAGCAGTTCGGGCAGTGCCGCTTCGAAGGTCCGTACGTCCACGTCAGCCGGCCTTCGGGTTGGCGCGGGCGCCGAAGTGGACGTAGGGCTCACCGGTCGCCAGCGTGTAGAACGTCACCGGGATCCACGTCTGCGTCCCCGCTTCCCGGCACACGTACAGATCGTCCTCGACCGGTACGAGGCCGAACTCCTGGACCGGCGTCGGCGTGAGGCTCGCCAGCGGGCCGGTGACGGTGTGCGTCAGCCTCAACCCGCCCTCGGCCTCGGTGACTTCGATGTGGGCGCCGGACCGCTCGTACACCCCCAGGTGCCGTGACGCGTCGACGGCCGGCGGTGCGGCGGCCGGGGCGAGCCGCGGCGGCACGGCGACCCCGGCGACCTCCGAGAAGATCTCCTCGAAGAGGTCCTCGTACAGATCCCGCGCGTTGCCGCCGTTCGTGAGCAGCGTGACCGCGAGCCCCTGTTCCGGCAGCAGCCGCAGGAACGCCGACTGGCCGATCGTGTTGCCGTCGTGCCCGATCAGCCGGTGCCCGTCCCAGTCGAAGCGCATCCAGCCGAGCCCCCACGAGTCGCCCAGCGTGTGCCGGTCGGGCAGCTCCGCCTGGTGCGCGGCCATCGCTGCGGCGGATGCCTCGCTCAGCACCCGGGTGCCGTCGGGCGCGAGGCCGCCGGTCAGGTGCAGCCGGGCGAAACCGAGCACGTCGGCGGCGGCCGCGGTGACCAGACCGGCGGGCCCGGCCGAGCGGGGCAGCCCCCACACGGGCGCCGGAGCGGGCTCGGCGCCGCCCTCGGCGACATGCCCCACGGCGGCCCGGTGCAGCAGTGCCTCCTCCGGCAGCGTCACCGCGCGGGCCAGCCCCAGCGGGGCGACCAGACGCTCGCGCAGCGCCTGGTCCCACGTCTTCCCGGTGACCTTCTCGATGACCCGGCCGAGCAGGCTGAAGCCCGAGTTGCAGTACGAGAACGTGGCGCCCAGCGGGTGGTTCTGCCCGGCCTCGTCGAGCCGGGCGACGTACCGCTCCAGGCAGTCGTCGCCGCGCCCGGTGTCGGTGAACACGTCCCCGTCGATGCCGCTCGTGTGGGTCAGCAGATGCCGCGGCGTGACCGCTTTCGTGACCTCCGGGTCCGAGAGGCGCAGGTCGGGGAGGACATCGGCGACCGGGGCGTCCAGGTCGAGGAGGCCCTCGTCGACGAGTTGCAGGATCACGGTCGCCGTCCACACCTTGGTGATCGACCCGATCTGGAACAGGGAGTCGTCGGTGGTGCTCACGCCGGTCGCCGTGTTCAGCACGCCGTGCCCCGCGAGGAGCCTGTCGTCGCCCGCGCCGTCGGTGCCGAGCCGCAGGATGCCGAGCGTCGCGCCCGGAACCCGGTGCCGACGGGCGAGGTGCGCGAGGCGGCGCTGCCAGTGCGCGGTGTCCAGGGCCGGCCTGCGCGGCTGTCCCGGCGCACCGGCGTACTCCTCGACCCAGTGCACGACGCGCCGACCGTAGTCGACGCGGTGCGAGGGCCGCCCGTCCAGCTGGAGCAGGTGCGTACCGCCCGGGTACAGCACGAGCCGGGCCGGGACGCCGCGCGAGCGCAGCGCCTGGAACCACTGCTCGGCCTGCCCGGCCGGGCACCGCTCGTCGCTGTCGCCCTGCGCGATCAGCGTCGGCGTGCGCACCTGGTCGATCCGGCTCAGCGGCGACCACTCGGCGTACCGCCCGGGGATCTCCCAGGGCAGTCCGCCGAGCTCGGCGACGGCGAGTTCCCGCCCGGCGTCCGAGGTGCCCGCCATGCTGGTCAGGTCGCTGATCACACCGCCCGCGACGGCTGCCGCGAACCGGTCGTCGCGGCTGGTCAGATAGCAGGTCATGAACCCGCCGTAGCTGTACCCGGTGACCGCGAGGCGGCGCGGGTCGGCGACGCCCTCGGCGACCAACTGGTCGAGCGGCCCGGTGAAGTCGGCCGCGTCCGCCGTCCCCCAGCCGCCGATCACGGCGGTGAGGAACTCCTCGCCGTACCCGTCGCTGCCGCGCGGATTGAGCAGCAGCACGCTCCAGCCGCGCGCCACGAGCTCCTGTTGGTACAGGCGCACGGGGTCGAGCGCCCCGTGCCACGCGTTGTGCGGCCCGCCGTGGATGTCTAGGAGCAACGGCCCCGCGTCCTGCCGCGCGGGGTCGCGCATCAGCCAGCCGTGCACGACGGTCCCGTCGGAGACGGTGAACTCCCGCTCCTCGCGCACGAACGGCACGGCCCCACCGGCGTCGCCGTGCGCGGTACGCACGGTCACCTCGCCGGACCCCGGGTCGACGACGGCTATCTCCCCGTACGAGGTGGCGGTGGCGAGCACGATCGCCGCGCGCCCGCCGCCCGCCGACAGGCCCGACACCTGCTGCGATCCGCCTCCGACGAGCAGGCGCGGGGCGCCCCCCGCCAGGGCGACGGTGTACAGGTGCGTGTGACCGCGGTCGCGCAGGCAGAACAGCACGGCGCGCCCGTCGTCGGTGAGCTGCGGCGGCCCGCCCGGGTAGCCCGGCCCGCCGGGCATCAGGTTGCGGTCCAGGACGCCGGTGAGGTCGGTGCTCGCGCCGCCGTCCAGCGGTTCCCGCACGAGCCGGGTGAGACCCGCGTCGAACCGTACGGTGCGGGCGACGAGCAGCGCCTTCCCGTCAGCGGTCCAACTCGCGGCCGCGGCGACGCCGTCGGCCGTGCCGACGAGGACCGGCTCGGCGTGGCGCGGCGCGACCTCGACGACGTACGCCGCACGGCGCAGCGTCAGGTCCGCGTCGGCGTCGCGCGCCGCGCAGAAGGCGAGACGGGCGCCGTCCGGCGACCAGTCGGGGCCGCCCGCCTGCCAGTCCCCGTGGGTGAGCTGCCGCACGCGCCGGCCCGCGAGGTCCAGCACATGGAGGTGTTTGCGCACGGTGCGCAGCAGGCCCGCGCCGTCCGCCTTGTAGCCGAGCCGGTCCGCGACGACCGGCTTACTCGCCCGCGACGCCGGGGCGGCCGGGTCCTCGCCGTCCGTCGCTTCGAGGTCGACGGGGGCGGTGAACGCGAGCGCGCTCCCGTCCGGGCTCCACACGGGGGCGCCCGCGCCGAGCGGCAGCGCCGTCAGCCGCTCGGCCTCGCCGCCGTCCACCGGAAGCAGCCATATCTGGGCGGGGCCGCCGTCCGGGGCGCGCAGGAACGCGAGGGACGCGCCGTCCGGGGACCAGGCGGGCGCGAAGTCGGCGCTGCCGCGCGTGAGTTGACGGGCCGGCCGGTCGCCCGCGCTGTCGACCCGCCACAGAGAACGGACGTCGCGGTCGGCGGCCCGGTCGCCGCCGCGCAGCACGTACACGATCTCGGTGCCGTCGGGCGAGATCGCGGGCTGCTCGGGCAGCGCGATGTCGTACAGGTCGTCGATCCGCGGGCGTCGGGTCACGGTGCGGTACCTCTTCCTCGAATGTCCCGGAGGGGCCGGTCAGGTGAGAGTGCTGGTGAGCAGGGCGCGTACGTTGCCCCCGAGCACCCGGGCGACATCGTCCGCGGCCCAGCCTCGCCGCAACAGCGCCCCGGTCACCAGGGGGAGTCCCGCGGGCCCTTCGAGGCCTGGCAGGAAACGGTCGGTCGGGACGCCCTCCACCGGGGCGTGCTCGCAGCACGGCGGAGTGGTGTCGGCGAGGACCTCCTTCACGAAGTCCGGTCCGAGACCTACGTGCCGGACGCCCGCGACGGACGCCAGATGTTCGATGTGGTCGACGAGCCGGTCCACGGTGAAGTCGCTCTCGTGCAGGAACGGGGCGAAGAAGTTCACGCACACCACGCCGCCGCCCGCCGCGACGTCCTTCACCTGCGCGTCGCTGAGATTGCGGTGGTGGTCGCGCAGGGCCCGCGCCGACGAGTGCGTGGCGATGACCGGGCGCGTGGCCAGTTCCAGTACGTGCTCCACGCCCGCGGCGCCGAGATGGCTGATGTCGTAGAGCATGCCGAGGCGTTCCATCTCGGCGAGCGCGGCCACCCCGGCGCGGGTGAGCCGGCTCCCGGCGCCGTCCTCGCCGCTGCCGTCGGCCAGCGCCGTCCGCCCGAAGTGGGCGAGCGAGGCGATCCGCACGCCAAGCCGGTGCAGAGTCTCCAGAAGCTCGACGTCCTCGCCGACGCCCGGGGCGCTCTCCAGGGCGAGCACGAGGGCGATCCGGCCGTCGGCGAGCGCGGCCTCGATGCCGCTACCGTCCACGCAGAGCCGCACCGCGTCGGCGTTCCCCTCCGCGATCCGGTGCGCGGCCTCGATCATCCGCAGCGTCCGGCGCAGCGCTCCCTCGGGCCGGTACGCGTCGTCGACGAAGACGGGGAGGACCTGTATGTCGACGCCGCCCGCCCGGAGTTGGGGAAGCCACCGCTCGCGGAAGAACACGGCCCAGCGCTCGACGGGCCGCGCCACCACCGCGCACAGCAGATCGTTGTGGGTGTCGGCGACGACGCTGCGACGGTGCAGCTCGGCTGCGGCGCTCATGCGCGAACTCCGTTCGTTTCTAAGGGAGATGAGAAATCGGATCTACGGGAGATGAGGGCGCGGCGAAATGGCAGGCGGCCCGGTGCGCGCGCCCCGCCGCGCCGTCGGCCGGGTCCGTCGTGACGCACAGCGTCCGCTCGGCGTGCACCAGGGGTCCTCGCGGGCAGCGCGGGTGGTAGCGGCAGCCGGCCGGCGGGCGGTGCGGGTCGCTCGGCTCCACGTCGGCGACTTCGCTCACCGTGTCCTCCAGCAGCGAGGTGTGCCAGGAAGGTGCCGCGGCCACCAGGTCGCGCGTGTACGGGTGTTGCGGGTCGGCGAGAACCTGCTCGGTCGGCCCGGCCTCCACGATGCGGCCGAGGTACATGACGGCGACGAGATCACTGACGTAGCGGACGACGGCGAGGTTGTGCGAGATGAAGAGCATGGAGAGGTCCAGCCGGCGCTGCACGCCACGCAGGAGGTTGAGCACCGCGCCCTGCACGGACACGTCGAGGGCCGAGGTGATCTCGTCGGCGATCACCACTTCGGGCCGTCCCGCCAACGCCCGTGCCAGTGCCACCCGTTGACGCTGCCCGCCGGAGAGGAGGCCGGGCCGCGTCGCCGCCCGGTCCGGGTCGAGGCCGACCAGTTCGAGCAGCCGGGCCACCTCGGTACGCCGGTCGCGGCTGCCCCGCGGCATGGCCTCGCCGATCGACGCGCCGATACTCATCCGCGGGTCGAGCGAGGAGTACGGGTCCTGGAACACCATCTGGAGCGGGCGCCTGCCGCGGCGGGTGCGGCGGCCCACGTCCTCCCCGTCGAGCAGCACCCGGCCCCCGCTGAGCGGCGCGAGCCCCACCGCCGTGCGGGCCAGCGTCGACTTGCCCGACCCCGACTCGCCGACCAGGCCCACCACTTGGCCGGACGGTACGGTGAGGGAGACGCCGTCCACCGCGGTCAGGGCCGAGCGCCCGCTGCCGTAGCGCACCCGCACCTCGTCGAAGGTCAGCTCACTCATGTGCCACCTCCGGCAGCTCCACCACGGACGGGTTCCCGGCGGCGACCACGGCGCCGTCCCGCGGATGCCAGCAGGCGACCCGGTGCGCGTCCCCCGCGGCCGCGAGGGCCGGGTCGGCGCTGTGGCACCGCTCGTCGGCGAACGGGCAGCGCGGCGCGAACGCACAGCCGGACAGCGCCTCGGCGGGCTCCGGGGGCCGGCCGGGGATCACCGCGAGCGGCGCGTCCCGGTCGGTGTCCAGGGCGGGCACGGCGGCGAGCAGCGCCCGCGTGTACGGGTGGCGGGCCGCGGTGAGCAGCCCCGCGGTGGGCAGGTCCTCCACCACCCGGCCCGCGTACATGACGAGGATCCGCCGGCAGGCCCCCGCCACCACGGTGATGTCGTGGCTGATCAGGAGAAGCGCCGTCCCGTCACTCTCGCGCACCCGGGTGAGGAGCCGGAGCACCTGCCGCTGCACGGTCACGTCGAGGGCGGTGGTCGGCTCGTCGGCGACCACGAGACGCGGCTCGACCATCAACCCCATCCCGATCATGGCCCGTTGACGCATGCCGCCGGAGAACTCGTGCGGGTACTGCCGCGCCCGCCGCGCCGCCGCCGGCACCCGCACCGCACGCAGCCGGTCCACGGCCCGCGCGTGCGCCTTGCCGCGCGTCAGCCCCTGGTGCTCCTCGGCGACCTCGGCGAGCTGACGGCCGATCCGCCGGGTCGGGTTGAACGAGGTCATCGGGTCCTGGAACACCATCGCAAGGGACGTGCCGAGCAGCCCCCGCACCTGCCGCGCCGGGGTGTCGAGCAGCGGCGTACCGAGGAAGTCCAGACGGTCCGCCGTGACCACGCCCGGCCGCTCGATCAGCTGTGAGACGGCGAGGGCGGTGAGGCTCTTGCCCGAGCCGGACTCACCGACCACGCCCACCGATTCGCCCGCGCCCACGGCGAAGCTCACGCCGCGCACCGGCGTCGTCCGGCCGCCGGGCCCGCGGCCGTCCGGTCCGGGAAAGGAGACGCGCAGGTTCTCCACGACGAGCACCGGGTCACCGGGTGTGCCACCCGAAGGCGCCGGCGCGGGGACCGGCGCCGGCGGGGGAGTGGACACCACCCGGGTCCGTGCTCCCACCGCCGCGGCCAGGGTCTCCCCGAACAGGTTGAAGGCGAGGCCCACGATCACCACCGCGGCGCCCGGCGCGAGCGCCGCCGCCGGGTTGACGTAGATCTGGTTGAGGCCCTCGCCGAGCAGCCGCCCCCAGTCGTAGTCGGGCGCCTGGACACCGAGCCCGAGGAAGGAGAGCCCGGAGAAGGCGAGCAGCGCCATGCCCGCGCCGACGGTGGCGTTCACGATCAGCGGCTCGGCGATATTGGGCAGGACGTGCCGCACGAGCAGCCGCGCCCGCCCCACCCCCGCCACCCGCGCCGCCGCCACGAAGTCGCGGCCCGACACCGACGCGGCCAGGGTCTGTGCGAGGCGCGCGAAACCCGGCGCCATCGCGAGCCCGATCGCCAGGACCGCGCCCTTCGCGCCGACCCCGAAGACGATCGCGAAGAACAGGGCGAGCAGCAGCCCGGGAAAGGCCACCGCGATCCCCACCGCGGAGGTCACCAGGCGCCCCGCCCACCGGGGCAGCACGCTGGGGGCCGTGCCCAGGACCGTGCCGCTCGCCACCCCGATCAGGGTGGCGAGCACGGCCAGTTCGACCGAGAGCCTGCTCGCCACGAGCACCCGGTGGAGGATGTCGCGGCCCAGGTTGTCGGTGCCCAGCGGATGCGCGCCCGACGGCCCCTGCTGGAGGGCGCCGGTGTCCACGACCGAGGCCCGGTCACCCCAGATCAGCGGCGCGAGGACGGCCAGCGCGAGCACGAGGACGACCAGCGCCGTCGCGCAGCCGCCCACCGGGGTGCGCAGGACGGACAGCCGCCCCGGCGCCTTGCGTACCGGCATCGGATCACGCCTCCCGGATCGCGGAACGGGGGTCGAGCAGGGCGAGCGCCACGTCGACCAGGAGATTCACGGACAGCACGCCGATCCCGTAGACGAGGACGACGCCCTGCACCGCGGGATAGTCCTTCTGCTGGATCGACTGGACGATCGTCGAGCCGAGCCCCGGCCAGGCGAAGACGTTCTCGACGAGGACCGTGCCCGCGACGAGCCCGGTGAGGACGAGCCCGCCGAGCGTCAGCGTCGCGGTCAGCGCGTTGGGCAGCGCGTGCCCCGCGTACACCCGGCGGGCCGGCAGCCGCTTGGCCCGTGCCGTGCGCACGAACTCGGCGCCGAGCACCGACAGCATCTCCACGCGCACCATCCGCGCGAGCACCGCCGCGGGCCCGACCGCGAGGGACAGCACCGGCAGGACGTAACTGCCCGCCCCGCCCCGGCCCGCCACCGGGAACCAGCCCAGCCGCACCGCGAACACGGACACCAGGCCGACCGCGAGCAGGAACTCGGGGATCGCCGCCAGGAACACGCTCGTCGACGTGAACGCCAGCTCCCCGCCGCGCCGCCGCCCGCCCCGCGTGAGCACCGCCATCAGCGCGCCCAGCGGCACCGCGATGACGACGGCGACCACGAACGCGGGCACCGCCAGCTGCACCGTCGCGGGCAGCCGGTCACCGATCAGCTCCGACACCGGGGTGCCGCTCGTCATGGACGTACCGAAGTCCCCGGTGAACAGCGACCCCAAGTAGTGCGCGTACTGCACCGGCAACGGATCGTCCAGACCGAGTGCCGCGCGCCGGGCCCGCACCAGTTCGGCGGGCGCCGTGGTGCCGAGCGCCGCCCGCACCGGGTCGCCCGGCACCAGGTGGATCATCAGGAACGCGGCCGTGAGCAGCACCCACAGCGACACCGCGAACCGCCCGGCGCGGCGCCGCGCGAACGACACCCACGGGCTCGCGAGTACGTCCGTCGGCGCGCTCGGCGCCGTCGGTCTGGCAGCGGCCGGTTCGGTCACGGGCAACGACCTCCGTAGGGCTCCGCGTGGGGACCCGCCGAGTGTCGCGCCGCGCGGGCGGCCGCGTGTTCGTCGCCGCCGACAAGAAGTCGCGCCTCGACTGGTGCCCGGAGACGAACGGATGCATCGGGTTCACTCGCGGACCGTCTTGACAACCGCATTGGTCCATACCAACTTATGAGGGCCACAGGAACGACATGGTTTGCGCACGTCCCCAAGTCCCCTTTGAACACAGGGAGTTCGCGTGTCCCCACACCGAACGCAAGGCCGCACCAGACGCACCGGCAGATCCCGTCTCCTCGCCCTCATCGGCGCCGCCGCCCTCGCACTCGGCGGCGCGGTCGCGCTGCCCGGCACCGCCCAGGCGGCCAACATCCTGACCGACCCCGGCTTCGAGTCGGGCTCGCTCGGCTCCTGGTCCTGCTCCGGCAACCTCGGCTCCGTGGTCTCCACCCCCGTCCACGGCGGCACCAAGGCCCTCGCCGGAGCGGCGAGTTCGAGCGACAACGCCAAATGCAGCCGGACCGTCGCCGTCCAGCCGAACACCGCGTACACCCTCTCCGGCTGGGTGCGCGGCAACTACGTCTACCTCGGCGTCGACGGCGGCGCGTCCACCTGGACCCAGTCCCCGTCCACGTACAGCCAGTTGACGGTGAAGTTCACCACCGGCGCGGCCCAGACCAGCGCCACCCTCTACACCCAGGGCTGGTACGCGCAGGGCACCTACTACGCGGACGACATCAGCCTCGACGGCCCCGGCGGCGGGGGCGGCTCCGACACCCAGGCGCCGACCGCCCCGACGGGCCTCACCTCCACCGGCAAGACGTCCTCCAGCGTCTCCCTCTCCTGGGGCGCGGCGAGCGACAACACCGGTGTCGCCGGCTACGACATCTACTCCGGCGGCAGCAACAAACTCCTCACCGTGTCCGGGACCTCGGCCACCGTCTCCGGTCTGACGCCGTCCACCGCGTACAGCTTCACGGTCAAGGCCCGCGACGCGGCAGGCAACAGCTCGGCCGCGTCCAACGCCGTCTCCGTGACCACCAGCGCGGGCTCCGGCGGCACCGGCTTCAAGCAGGCAGCCCCCTACCTCTACACCGGCTGGGGCGACCCGCCCAGCCCCACCACCGTCATGAACGCCACCGGCGTCAAATGGTTCACCATGGCCTTCATCCTCTCCTCCGGCGGCTGCACCCCGGCCTGGGACGGCCAGCGCCCGCTCACCGGCGGCCAGGACCAGACCGCGATCAACGCCATACGGTCCGCGGGCGGCGACATCGTCCCGTCCATCGGCGGCTGGAGCGGCAACAAGCTCGGCCCCAACTGCTCGACCCCGGAAGCGCTCGCGGGCGCGTACCAGAAGGTCATCGACGCGTACGGCCTCAAGGCGATCGACGTCGACATCGAGAACAGTGACGAGTTCGAGAACACGGTCGTGCAGGACCGCATCCTGAACGCCCTCAAGATCGTCAAGGCGAACAACCCGGGTCTGCGCACCATCCTCACCTTCGGTACGTCGACCACCGGCCCGACGTCCTTCGGCAACCGCCTCATCGAGCAGTCCAAGGCGCTGAACGCGAACATCGACGTCTTCACGATCATGCCGTTCGACTTCGGCGGCGGCAACGACATGTACGGCAACACCGTGAACGCCGCCGAGGGCCTCAAGACCAAACTCAAGTCGGTCTACGGCTGGGACGACGCCACCGCCTACGCCCACCTCGGCATCTCCGGGATGAACGGCCTCAGCGACCAGCAGGAGACCACGACCCCCGCCATCTGGACCCAGATCAAGGACTGGGCCAACAGCAAGCACATCGCCCGTCTCGCCTTCTGGTCGGTCAACCGCGACCGGCCGTGCGCGGGCGGCGGCGTCGCCGAGAACTGCTCCGGCATCAGCCAGGACAACTGGCAGTTCACGAAGATCACGGCCGGCTTCACCGGCTGAGCAACTGCACTACTGGTACGGGGACTTACGCGCGGCAGCCGCGCCGCGCGTAAGTCCCCGTAGAGCCCCGTTCGGTTACGCAACTTTACCGACGGTTCCACTGGGGCTCGCCTCCGACGCGAGGAGCTCCCCGTGCCCTCAGCAGCAGACCCGGTCCTCCTGGCTCTCGACTTCGGTGGCACCAGGACGGCCCTGACCGTCGCCGACCCGCACGGCACCCGGCTGCGCGACCTCACGGTCGGGACCGCCGCCGAACATCACCCACGACATCGCGAGCGCCCGCTACCTCTCCGAGCGCATCGCCGTCATGTACGGCGGCCACGTCGTCGAGACCGGCCCCACCGAGGACGTTCCCGCCCCGCCCCGCCCCGCCACCCGTACACCGGCCTGCTCCCGTCCGCCGTTCCCGACCCGCGTGCGCCCCTCGACATCGACGCGGCCACCGCGAGGCGGGGGAGTGGGCCGCGGCGCCGATCTCCTGCTGACCACGGTGTCCGGGACCCTGTACCGCCTCACCCCGCTGCGCCCCCCCGCGTCGAGGCCGGCACAACGGGTGACGACGCGGTCCTCATCGGCGCCCTCACCACGGCCCTGCGGGCGGCCCGCCCGCTGGTCTTCGAGCGCGGACACAAACAAAAAGACCCCAGATGAACTGGGGTCTTTCGCTGTGTCCGAGGGGGGACTTGAACCCCCACGCCCGATAAAGGGCACTAGCACCTCAAGCTAGCGCGTCTGCCATTCCGCCACCCGGACAAGGTGTCTGCCGCTTGTGCGGGGCGTTCCCCGCGGCGACACGGAGAACATTACCAGGGATTACGAGTGCTCCGATCACGCCTCCCGACCGGCCGCCGGGCCTGTGAACGGCACGTGACGAGGGTGGCCCGGCCTTGGGCGGGGGCGGCGCAAGAGAGAGGATGAGGGGGATCCACAGGGAGAGAGGAACAAGCGTGAGCGAGTCGAGCACGGGCAGGGCCGTCTCCGGACAGGACGAGGTCGTCGACCTCTGCCGTGAACTGATCCAGATCGACACCAGCAACTACGGCGACCACTCGGGCCCGGGCGAACGCAAGGCCGCCGAGTACGTCGCGGAGAAGCTCGCCGAGGTCGGCCTCGAACCGAAGATCTTCGAGTCCCACCCGGGCCGCGCCTCCACGGTCGCCCGCATCGAGGGCGAGGACCGCTCGCGGCCCGCGCTGCTCATCCACGGGCACACCGACGTCGTCCCGGCCAACGCGGCGGACTGGACCCACCACCCCTTCTCCGGCGAGGTCGCCGACGGGTGCGTATGGGGCCGCGGCGCCGTCGACATGAAGGACATGGACGCGATGACCCTCGCGGTCGTCCGCGACCGGCTGCGCACCGGCCGCAAGCCGCCGCGCGACATCGTCCTGGCCTTCCTCGCCGACGAGGAGGCGGGCGGCACGTACGGCGCCCGGCACCTCGTCGACCACCACCCCGACCTGTTCGAGGGGGTCACCGAGGCGATCAGCGAGGTCGGCGGCTTCTCGTTCACCGTGAACGAGCAGCGCCGGCTGTACCTCGTCCAGACCGCCGAGAAGGGCATGCACTGGATGAAGCTCTCCGTGGCCGGCACCGCCGGTCACGGATCGATGATCCACCGGGACAACGCGATCACCGAGCTGTCCGAGGCGGTCGCCCGGCTCGGCCGCCACAAGTTCCCCGTCCGCGTCACGAAGACCACCCGGGCCTTCCTCGACGAGCTCGGTGACGCGCTCGGCACCGAGCTCGACCCCGAGGACATGGAGTCGACGCTGGCCCGGCTCGGCGGCATCGCCAAGCTCATCGGCGCCACGCTGAGCAATACGGCCAACCCCACGCAGCTGGGCGCGGGTTACAAGGTCAACGTCATCCCCGGCGAGGCCACCGCACACGTCGACGGGCGGTTCCTGCCCGGCCACGAGGACGAGTTCCTCGCCGACCTCGACCGCCTCCTCGGCCCCCAGGTCAAGCGCCAGGACGTGCACGCGGACAAGGCCGTCGAGACCACCTTCGACGGGGCGCTCGTCGAGGCCATGAAGTCCTCGATCGTCGCCGAGGACCCGATCGGCAAGGCGATCCCGTACATGCTCTCCGGCGGCACCGACGCCAAGTCCTTCGACGACCTCGGCATCCGCGGCTTCGGCTTCGCGCCGCTGCAGCTGCCGCCCGAGCTGGACTTCGCGGGCATGTTCCACGGCGTCGACGAGCGCGTCCCGGTCGACGGACTCAAGTTCGGTGTCCGGGTGCTCGACCGGTTCATCGACGCGTCCTGAGAACGGTTCGCGTCAACACCATGTGATCGCAACAATCGTCCGTACGTGCGTACTTGCCTGAAAAGAGTGAAAGCGACCATAGGCTCGTAGCCTCATAACTTTCTCCTCGTTACAGGGAGTGCAGTCCGCGGCTGGGACTGCATTGCCAACGAGGAGGAATTATGATCAAGAAGATCGTCGCTGCTGCTGTTGCCACTGGTGGTCTCGTGCTCGCGGGTGCGGGCATCGCCGCCGCCGACGCGGGTGCCCAGGGTGCCGCTGTGGGCTCCCCCGGCGTGCTGTCGGGCAACGTTATCCAGGCGCCCATCCACGTGCCGGTGAACGTTTGCGGCAACACGGTCTCCGTGATCGGGCTGCTGAACCCCGCCTTCGGCAACACCTGCGTCAACAAGTGACGTTGTTGGGCCGCACCCCTTGAGGGTCTGAGTCCGTCGGCCCCGGAGCGCGCGCCATGCGCTCCGGGGCCGACTGGGCATTCGGCGCGGGTGCATACCGGCCCGCGCCCTTCGGTAGTGCTTGGGAAAAGTTCTAAGGCAGGGAAAGCTATGCGACAGGTCACCCGCAAAGGCCTGATCACTGTGGCGGCGGCGAGCGGTGTACTCGCGGTCACCGGCGGCTACGCGCACGCCGACTCCGGCGCGCACGGAAGCGCGTCGAACTCGCCGGGCGTCGCGTCCGGCAACTCGATCCAGGCCCCCGTGCACGTGCCGGTCAACCTGTGCGGCAACACGGTCAACGTCATCGGGCTGCTCAATCCGGCAGCCGGCAACAACTGTGCCAACACCTCGGACGGCCGCGGCAGCGGTTCGCACAAGCCGTCCCACGGCGGATCGAAGGCCGACGGGCACACGAGCGGCTCGCCGGGCGTCGGCTCCGGCAACCACGTGCAGGCCCCGGTCGACGTGCCGGTCAACGCGTGCGGCAACACGGTCTCCGTGGTCGGCCTCGGCAACGCGGTCACCGGCAACGACTGCGCGAACCCCGGCGGCGGCCACACCACCAGGCCGCCCGGCAAGCCGCAGCAGCCGCCGTCGAAGCCGGGCAACCCGGATGACCCGAACAACCCGGGTGACCCCAACAACCCGGGTGACCCGCACAACCCGGGTGACCCCGGAAACCCCGGCACTCCGGACGAGCCGGGCACTCCGTCGACCCGGGGCGGACACTTCGTCGGCCACCTGGGCACGGACACCCCCAACAAGCCGGAGACGCAGAGCGTCAGCCGGTCCGAGGGCAAGTCCCAGCTCGCGATGACCGGCAGCTCGCTGCCGCTCGGCGCGGCCATCCCGGTCGGCGCGGGTGCGCTCCTCGCGGGTGCGGTGCTCTACCGGCGGGCCAGGGCCGCCGCGTGACGGCCTGAGCCGAGCAGGCGGAACGGCAGTACGGCAGGACGAACGGAGCGGGCCCCGCACTGGCGGGGCCCGCTCCGTTTCCGTCGGCCCAGTCGTCAGGTTCAGGTCACCATGTGGCCCGTACCTGACGGATGATCCGCCGGCGCAGCCGCACGCGGCGACTGCCGTCGCGGCGCAGACTCAGTCGGTCCAACTCCCAGTGTCCGTACTCTGCATGGTCCGTCAGCAGACGCGTCGCATCCTTGCGGGAGACCCCGCGCGGCACGTACACGTCGACAAATTCGTATTCCGGCATCGCATCTATTGTGCGGGCAGTGGCCCGGTACGGATAGCGTCTGCACTATGTCTGATGCTGCGCAGCCCACCGCTGCCGAGGTACGCGCCGCCGCCGAGGCGGTCAAGGCTGCGCTCGACCGCCACTTGGCGGCTGTCGAGCGCAGGTCGGGAGAGGACGACCCGGCCGTCTACGAAGCGTTCAACGAGCTCGCCGCCGCGGCCGAGGAGTACGACGAACTCCTCTACGACCGCCACGACGAGGTCACCCCCTTCGAGATCCCCGGCGGCGAGGACTCGCTGCCGCCGTACACCGGTCCCGAGGAGCCGAACGCGCTGAGCGTGCTGATCCGACGCGACTACGCCGTGGTGGAGCCGCAGCGTCTTCTCGCCCAGGCCGGCCGGGTCGCCGACCTCGACGGCGACCCGGACATCGACACCGAGTCCGCGACCGGGGCGGGCAGCAGCGTCCACGCCGCGCTCGGTGTCCTCTTCGGCGAGTTCGAGCCCGACGAGATCGCCTCACGGCACAAGGAGTTCGGCCTGGAGGAGGGCGACTCCACGCTGTGGGTGATGGCCGCGGACGAACAGGCGGAGCCGGGGGAGTGGCTGGAGACCCCGTTCGACCAGGCGGACCCCCAGCGGGTCGTGTGCCGCTTCGACGTCAGCGCGGTCTTCGACGACGACGATGTCGATCCGGACGACGTGGACCCGGACGACGTGGAGGACGTGGAAGGCGTGGAGATCGACGAGGCACTGGAGGACGCCGACCGCCGGTGACGGCCCTGTGGTGCACGCCCCCGGCCGAGGGCGTGCACCTGGATCAGGCGCCGGGCACCTGCGCCCGGACCAGGTTCTGCAAGCGGGTGGTCCGGGGCTTCGCCGGTACCTCCGCGACAGCGCGCGGCAGCGCCGCGTCCGCCCCGTGCACGATCGACAGATGCCGCTCCCCGCGCCCGAACGCGGCGTACACCCAGGGCCGGCTCAGCGCTTGCGTCGCATCGCCGGGCAGCACCACCACGGCGGCCGGCCAGCGCAGCCCCACGGCCTGATGTCCGGTGACCGCCCAGCCGTGCCGCACGGCCCGCTCCACCTGCTCCTTCGGTACGACGACGGGCTCGCCGTCGCACTCCAGGCGCAGCCCCTCCGCGTCGGCGCCGAGCACCCGGCCGGGCCGGACCCGCCCGGGCGTCGGCACGTACACCACGCGGTCACCGGCGTCGAAGCCCCCGAACCGTCCGGGGCCGGGGTTGAGCCGCTCCTTCAGCGCCGCGTTCAGCGCCCGCGTCCCGGCCGCACCACCGTGTCCCGGGGTAATCACCTGGGTCTCCTCGGCCGGCACACCGATGGCCCGCGGCACCGAGTCGGCGACGAGCTGCACCGTGCGGTGGATCGCCTCGGCCGCGTCCCGCACCGGCACGATCACGACTTCCTTGCCCGGCGCCTCCACCTGGTTCAGCTCACCGATGCCGATCCCGGAGACCAGCTCGCCGATCGGCCCGAAGTCCGGGACGCGGGAGGAGACGCGGGGGCAGATCCCCGCCGCCAGGAGATCCGCGAACACCCGCCCGGGGCCCGCCGACCACAAGGTGCCGGGGTCCCCGCCGAGCAGGAGGCCGGTCCCGTCGGCGAGCAGCTCGACGAGGATCGCGGCGTCGTCCACGTCCAGCTGCGGGGCGTCCAGGACGACGAGCAGGTCGACGGCGATCGCCCCGTCGGTGTCCCGGCCGGGCCCCTCCGTCTGCGCGAGCAGTCCCGCGACCGTCGCCGTGGTCTCGGGGGCGCTCTCGGGGAGCTCCGCGCCGAGCTGCCGCGCGGCCCGGCGCCGCCCGTCCGCACTGTGCGCGACGACGCACACCCGAAGGCCGAGCCGGGCGGCGACGGCCGCCGCGGCGACCGGCTCCGCGCGGGCGGCCTCGCCACCGGTGTGCAGGACGAGCCGGTGCGCGCCGACGGCGCGGATCAGCTCGGCCGTCGTGCCCTTCGCGGCGGCCGCCGCGTCCTCCCAGCCCTCGCCGAGCGCGTCCCCGCCGAGCGGGCCGCCCTCCTTGGGGCCGGAGTTGATCAACCGGGCGATGCCGTCGGCGAGGCTCTCCTCGGCGAGTGCCGTCCGCTCCAGTCCGACCAGGACGCGGACCGGCCGCTCGACCTCCGCCTCCTCCTCGCCCTCGGCGGGCTCGGACTCCGGTACGGGCGCGTCGTCGAGGGCGTCCTGGAAGAGCAGCGCGTCCCCCTCCGCGACCGAGCTCTGCACGGCGGCGTCCGGGTCCGGCACGCCGCGCTTGCCGAGCGCCTCGACGAGGACGGGCAGGTCGAGGGCGGTGTGCCCGGCCACGGCCGCCTGTTCGAGCAGCCAGAGTGTGACGGCCCGGCCGCGCCGCTCGTCGTCCGGGGCGCACTCCGCGCCGAGCAGCGCCCGCGCGAACCCGTCGGCCTGCTCCGGTCGGACGCCGGTCAGGCGCAGCAACTGCCAGGGATCCGCGCGGAGTTGCTCGTCCGCGCCCTCGCCCAGGGTTCGGGCGGCCGACGTGGCGAGCGTGTCGGGCGCCCCGCCCTCGACGAGCACGGCCCGCACCGCGCCCACGGTCTCGGTGTCGGGCCCCGCGTCGACGGCGGGCGCGACGGGCTCGGGCCTGCGCGCCGGCTCGGGCACGACGACCCGGCGCGGCCCGCGCTCAGGCTCCGCGAACACGGTGGTGGCGGGCTTCTCCCCGCTCTCCACGGCGCGTACGGCGGCCAGCAGATCGGCGGCTTTCCCGCTCAGCTTCGTCCCGGCTTCGACCGGGCCTGCCTTGGCGGCCTTCCGCTCCGCGATCTTCTCCCGAAGAGCCCGCTGAGCGGCCAGTTCGGCCTCGGCCTCGGACGGTTGCGCGGCCTCTTTCTGCTCGGCCCCTTCGCCCTCGGCCCGTTCGCCTTCGGCGGCAGCCGCGCCGTCCTCGGCCGGCTCCGCGCCCTCTGCGGCGAGCGGCTCGTCCGGCCCGGCGTCGGGGCGTGCCCCGGACTCGTTCTCCGCGGCAGCGGACTCCGTACTCACAACGTGCTCCAGTCCTGATCGGGATAGCGGTGCACGGGCGCCGACACGTCGTCGAGCGCCTGGCAGATCTCGTCAGGAAGACTAAGCGCCTCCACTGACAACGCGGCCGTGAGCTGCCGCGCGTTGCGCGCGCCGACAATCGGCGCGGCCACCCCGGGCCGGTCCCGCACCCACGCGAGAGCGACCTGCAGCGGCGTCACCGCAAGACCGTCCGCCGCTATGGAGACCGCGTCCACGATGTGCCCGGCCGCCTCGTCCAGATACGGCGCGACGAACGGCGCCATGTGGTCGGAGGCGCCCCGCGAGTCCGTGGGCGTGCCCGAGCGGTACTTGCCGGTGAGTACGCCCCGGCCCAGCGGCGAGGACGGCAGCAGTCCGATGCCCAGGTCGAGCGCGGCGGGCAGCACCTCGCGCTCCACACCGCGCTGCAGCAGCGAGTACTCCATCTGCGTACTGGCCAGGCGCGTGCGCACACCCGGCGCCGCGAGCTGCCACGTGCCCGCCTTGGCCAGCTGCCACCCGCAGAAGTTCGAGACGCCCGCGTAGCGAGCGCGGCCGCTGCTGACCGCGATGTCGAGGGCTTGGAGCGTCTCCTCCAGCGGAGTCCCGGGGTCGTAGGCGTGGATCTGCCACAGGTCGACGTAGTCCGTGCCGAGCCGGGCCAGCGAGGCGTCGAGGGCGGAGAGCAGATGGCCGCGCGAGCCGTCGAAGCGCCGGTCCGGGTCGGGCACGCTGCCCGCCTTGGTGGAGATGACCAGATCCCGCCGTGGCACGAGGCCCTCGACGAGCCGCCCCAGCAGGTACTCGGACTCCCCGTCCCCGTACACATCGGCCGTGTCGACGAGGGTGCCGCCCGCTTCCCAGAAGGCTTTCAACAGGTCGGCGGCGTCGTGCTCGTCGGTGTCCCGGCCCCAGGTGAGGGTGCCGAGCCCGATCCGGGACACGCGCAGGCCGGTGCGGCCGAGATGCCTCTGCTCCATGAGCGCTGAGATTACTGGCCGAAGGTCATGATGTGGCCCCCTGTGGATAACTGTGCTTCGGCCCGGGACGCTAGGGTGCCGAGCAAGAGACGTTACCGATGGGTAAACCAGCGGATCCGTACGGCGTTAAGGGGATGTGGTCAATGAAGCTCGGCATCAATCTCGGGTACTGGGGCGCGGGCATGGACGCGGACAACCTGGCCGTCGCGAAGGAGGCCGACCGGCTCGGCTACGCGGTGTGCTGGGCCGCCGAGGCGTACGGCTCGGACGCTGCCACCGTCCTTGCGTTCGTCGCCGCGCAGACCGAACGGATCGACGTCGGCTCGGCGATCTTCCAGATCCCCGCCCGCCAGCCCACGATGACGGCGATGACGGCATCGACCCTCGACACCCTCTCCGGCGGCCGCTTCCGCCTGGGCCTCGGCGTCTCCGGGCCGCAGGTCTCCGAGGGCTGGTACGGCGTCAAGTTCGACAAGCCGCTGGCGCGCACCCGTGAGTACGTCGAGATCGTCCGCAAGGCGATGAGCCGCGAGCGGGTCTCCTACGAAGGCGCGCACTGGACGCTGCCGCTGCCGGACGGCCCGGGCAAGCCGCTCAAGCTGACCCTGCACCCGCAGCGCGAGCACATCCCGCTCTACATCGCCGCGATCGGGCCGAAGAACCTGGAGCAGACCGGCGAGATCGCCGACGGCGCCCTGCTGATCTTCCCGGCGGCCGAGCACCTGGAGGAGACCGCGATCGCGCCCCTGCGCGCGGGCCGTGAGAAGGCCGGCAAGACCATGGAGGGCTTCGACGTCTGCCCGACGCTGCCGCTCGCCGTGGGCGCCGACAAGGACGTGGCCGCCCTCGCGGACTTCTTCCGCCCCTATACCGCCCTCTACGTGGGCGGTATGGGCAGCCCCAAGCAGAACTTCTACAACCGGCTCGCGCGGAGCATGGGGTACGAGAAGGAGGCCGCCGAGATCCAGGAGAAGTACCTGGGCGGCGACAAGGAGGCAGCGGCCGCGGCCGTCCCGCACCAGCTCATCGACTCCACGACGCTGCTCGGTTCCGTGGAGCGGATCGCCGACCGGATGCAGGCCTACGCCGCCGCGGGCGTCACCACGCTGACCATCAATCCGGCCGGTTTCACGCTCGACGAGCGGGTGGCCGCGCTGCGGGCGGGCACGGAGGCGCTGGAGCGGGCCGGGCTGGCGTAACGGGAGTCGCGAGACGCACGATTCCGCGGCCGTGGTGGGGGCTCGGGGGGTCTTCCCCGCCACGGCCGTCACGGAGAACAACGCGCCATCGTGCGCGCGGTTACGCCTTCGTTCGGCACTCCGTCTCCTCCGTTCGGCCGAGTTGCACAGCACAGCTGTTGCCCCCCTTCGCCCACCGCATTTGACTCGTCTTTTGCGGAACACCGGATGCGGTACGCGGGCATGGAGGAACCACGATGCTGTCGGCCAGGAGCCTGTTCCAAGAGATCATCGACAACGACGAGTCGTTCCGGCTGTTCTGCTCCATCGCGGCCAGCGGCGAATCCCAGGGCGGCTGGGAGAACGGGCGGATCGCCGCGCTCGTCCCCGAGAGCGAACGCGCGCTCGCGCCCAAAGTGGCGCGGCACGGCGCCGACGAGGACAAGCACGGCCGCATTTTCAACGCCCTCATGAAGAAGCGTGGCCTGCGGCCGGTGCCCGTCCCGCACGAGACCGACTACACGATGCTGCTGGAGAAGCACGGCATCGGGCTCGCGCACGAGCAGCTCCAGCGGGACGAGCCGCTCTCCGTGCAGGACGTGGTCACCTACCTCGCGCACAGCCGCGTCACCGAACAGCGGGCCTCCGAGCAGATGGAGCTGCTGCGCAAACACTTCGCGGGCCATCCCGACCTCGGCCGCGCGGTGAAGATGATCTCCCACGACGAGGACAACCACCTCGCCTACTGCCACGAGGAACTGCTCCGCTTCGCGTACGCGGGCCACGGCCGGACCATCCAGAGCATCCTGCGCGAGTGCGCCCTCGTGGAAATCGCCGTCTACAGGGACGTCAGTCTGGCCGTCATGGACCACATGGGCCGCATTCTGGGGTGGTCCCGCGTGAAGTCGGCCGTGCTCGCCGCCGGGATCCACGCCGTGTACGCCTACGAGCGGGCCGGCGGCTGGCGGCGCATGGTGTCCCTGACGATGCCGCGGCGGCGGGACGCCCTCGGCGGTCGGGCGACCACCTCGGTGGAGTTCGTCTGACCCGCGCTACAGCCAGCCGCGTTTCTTGAACAACCGGTACAGGCCCAGCTCCAGGGCGGCCATCAGCACGATCACCGCGGGGTAGGACCACGCCCAGTGCAGTTCGGGCATGTGGTCGAAGTTCATGCCGTAGATGCCCGCGATCATCGTGGGCACCGCGGCCATCGCCGCCCACGCCGAGATCTTCCGCATGTCGTCGTTCTGCCGCACGCTCATCTGCGCCAGGTGCGCGGACAGGATGTCCGACACCAGCCGGTCCAGGCTGTCCACGGACTCGTTGACCCGCGTCAGGTGGTCGTTCACGTCGCGGAAGAACGGCTTCGCGCCCTCGTTCACGAACGGCACCCGGGCGAGGCCCCAGGGGCCCGCGCCGGAGAGCCGGTCGAGCGGCAGGGCCAACGGGCCGGTGGCGCGGCGGAATTCGAGGACCTGCCGCTTGAAGGTGTAGATCCGCGACGCGGTGTCCCGCGAGCCCCCGCGATCGGGGGAGAAGACCTCCGCCTCCAGCTCCTCCAGGTCGGTCTGCAGCTCGTTCGCGACCTCCAGGTAGTGGTCGACGGTGGCGTCCGCAATCGAGTAGAGGACCGCCGTCGGCCCCTGCTTGAGGACCTCCTGATCGGCCTCCAGACGCTGCCGCACCGCTTTCAGGGGCGCCCCCTCGCCGTGCCGCACCGTCACCACGAAGGAGTCGCCCAGGAACAGCATCAGCTCGCCCGTGGACACCTTGTCGCTCCGCGCCTCGTACACGACCGGCTTGAGGACCACGAAGAGCGAGTCGTCGTAGACCTCCAGCTTCGGCCGCTGATGCGCCTTCAGGGCGTCCTCGACGGCCAGCGGATGCAGCCCGAACTCCTGACTGACCAGGTCGAACTCGTCCTGGGACGCCTCGTGCAGGCCGATCCACACGAACGCGTCGCCCGTCGACCGCGCGGTGTCGAGAGCGTCGGAGAAGTCCGACGGGCCCTCGGTACGGCGCCCGTCCCGGTAGATGGCACAGTCGACGATCATGAGGCGCATTCTCCCCAGGGGCCCCCGGGGACGCACGCCCGCGTGCGCTTAGGCTGGCCCGTATGCCCACGCTGATCCTCGTCCGGCACGGACGCTCCACCGCCAACACCGCGGGTCTGCTCGCCGGGTGGACCCCCGGTGTGGCCCTCGACGAGCGCGGCGCCGCGCAGGCCGCCGCGCTGCCCGAGCGCCTTGCGGAACTGCCCCTCGCGCAGATCGTCGTCAGTCCGCTGCAGCGCTGTCAGGAGACCCTCGCGCCGCTGATCGCCGCGCGGCCCGACGTGGCCGTGAGCACCGAGGAGCGCATCGGCGAGTGCGACTACGGCGACTGGTCGGGCCGCAAGCTCGCCGAACTGACCGACGAGCCGCTCATGCAGATCGTGCAGCAGCACCCGACCGCCGCCGCGTTCCCCGGTGGGGAGTCGATGCGGCAGATGCAGCACCGGGCCGCCGAAGCGGTACGTGAGTGGAACGCGCGCGTGGAGCGCGAGCACGGCACGGATGCCGTCTATCTGATGTGCTCGCACGGCGACATCATCAAGTCTCTGGTGGCGGACGCCCTCGGGCTGCATCTTGACCTCTTTCAGCGCATCTCCGTAGAGCCGTGTTCCATCACAGCGATCCGTTACACACGAACGCGCCCCTTTCTCGTACGACTCGGTGACACCGGCGACTTCGCGTCCCTGGCGCCGCGCGAGGAGCCCGGGGAGGCGGACGCACCCGTCGGGGGCGGTGCGGGCGCACCGTGATCGTCGGCCGCAGTAGGGTGAAGCAGCCGTAAGCACGGTCGGGTTCGGTCGCAACGGCCGAGCCCTGCCAGTCGATCCCCAGATCCCCATGGAGACAGGACGTGTCCCGTCAGGTGTACCTCTACGATCCTCCGGAGCGGTTCGTGGCCGGTACGGTCGGGCTCCCCGGGCGCCGCACCTTCTTCCTGCAAGCCTCGGCAGGAACCCGGGTCACCAGCGTGGCGCTGGAGAAGACCCAGGTGGCCGCGCTCGCCGAGCGCATGGACGAGCTGCTCGACGAGGTCGTGCGGCGCAGCGGCGGCAACGCGCCGGTGCCCGCCGTGTTGCCGGGCGAGTCCTCCGACACCGCGCCCCTGGAAGCGCCCGTCGACGAGGAGTTCCGCGTCGGCACCATGGCGCTCGCCTGGGACGGTGACGAGGAGCGCATGATCGTCGAGGCGCAGGCCCTCGTCGAGCTGGACGCCGACTCCGACGAAGACCTGGCCGAAGCAGAGGAAAGGCTTCTCCAGGACGAGGAGAACGGTCCGCCGATGCTCCGGGTCCGTCTCACCGGGGTGCAGGCCCGCGCCTTCGCCAAGCGGGCCCTCGACGTCGTGAACGCGGGCAGACCGCCGTGCCCGCTGTGCAGTCTGCCGCTCGACCCGGAGGGACACGTATGTCCGCGCCAGAACGGATACCGGCGCGGCGCGTGAGCGACCAGGACCTCGTGCTCCTCGCCCGGGGAGAGCTGCGCGTACAGGGACAGATCCGCGACGCCTCGAACGCCGTCCTGCTGTGCACCGTCACGCACGAGGGCCGTGAGGCCCGCTGCGTCTACAAACCGGTGCGCGGCGAGCGCCCCCTGTGGGATTTCCCCGACGGGACGCTCGCACAGCGCGAGGTCGCCGCGTACGAGGTCTGCGAGGCGCTCGGCTGGGGCCTCGTGCCGCCGACCGTGCTGCGCGACGGCCCGTACGGCGAGGGCATGTGCCAGCTGTGGATCGACGGCCCCGCCGATGACGCTGAGGATGCTGAGGACGCCGAAGACGCCGAGGCTCTGGGCGTCGGGAGGCTGCTTGCCCTCGTCGACGCCCAGGAGCCTGCGGAGGGCTGGAAGGCCATCGGGTTCGCCGAGGTCGAGGAGGGGCGCACGGCGCTGCTCGTGCACGCCGACGACCCACGGCTGCGCCGGCTCGCCGTACTCGACGCGGTGATCAACAACGGCGACCGCAAGGGCGGACATCTGCTCGTCGACGCGGGGGACCACCTCTACGGCATCGACCACGGGGTGACCTTCAACGTCGAGGACAAGCTGCGCACCCTGCTGTGGGGCTGGGCCGGTGAGCCGCTGACCGAGGAGGCCACCGGCGCGCTGGAAGGGCTGCGGGAGCGGCTGCGGGACGGCGAACCGCTGGCCGTCCGGCTCGGCGAGCTGATCACCGGGGCCGAGCTGGAGGCCGTACGGGAACGGGTGGCCGCCCTGCTGAAGTCCGGCCGGCACCGGGAGCCGAGCGGCGAGTGGCCCGCGATTCCGTGGCCGCCCATCTGACCTGCGGTTCCGCCGTGCCCGAGGGCGGCTGTCAGTGGCCGGCGCTACCTTCGAGGCATGACCAAGCTGATTGTCGAGGACCGGATCGACCGTCCGGTCGAAGACGTGTTCCGCGCGATCGTCACGCCCGAGGGCCTGTCGAGCTTCTTCACGGCCGAGGCCTCCGCCGCCATGGTGCCCGGCACCACGGTGACCTGGCGCTTCGGGCATGTCGACGCGACGTTCGAGGTGCTCATCGGCGAGATCGAGCCGGATCGGCTCATCTCCTGGACCTGGCCGGGCGGCCAGGTCACCATCGAGCTCGCGGACGCGGATGGTGGCACCCGGCTGACCGTCACCGAACAGCCCATGGCCGACGGGATCGAGGGCGCGGCCCAGGCGGTGGGGCAGACACAGGGCTGGACGTACTTCATGTGCGGCCTGCGCGCCCATCTGCTGCATGGGATACGTCACTTCGGTCTCTCGGACGCGATCCGGGCCACGGTCGTCGCCTAGCGGGTGTGACATGGACGCGCAAGAGGGCCTGCTCGGCCAGGTGATCCGGTCCGGTTCGTATGCGGAAGGTCCGTCCGGTTACGCTCAAGGCATGCATGCCTGGCCCGCTTCTGAGGTCCCCGCCCTGCCTGGCAAGGGCCGCGACCTTCGGATCCACGACACCGCGACCGATGGGCTCGTCACACTCGACCCCGGTCCCGTCGCCCGTATCTACGTCTGCGGCATCACGCCGTACGACGCGACCCATATGGGTCACGCGGCGACTTACAACGCGTTCGACCTCGTGCAGCGCGTGTGGCTCGACACCAAGCGGCAGGTGCACTATGTCCAGAACGTGACGGACGTGGACGACCCGCTGCTCGAGCGAGCCGTGCGCGACGGCATCGACTGGTCGGGCCTCGCCGAGCGCGAGACCGCCCTGTTCCGTGAGGACATGACCGCCCTGCGGATGCTGCCGCCGCGGCACTACATAGGCGCCGTCGAGGCCATACCCGGCATCGTGCCGCTCGTCGAGCGGCTCCGAGACTCCGGTGCCGCGTACGAGCTCGACGGCGACGTCTACTTCTCCGTCGAGGCCGACCCGCACTTCGGTTCCGTCTCGAACCTCGACGCCGAGGCGATGCGGCTGCTCTCCGCCGAGCGCGGTGGCGACCCGGACCGCGCGGGCAAGAAGAACCCGCTCGACCCGATGCTGTGGATGGCCGCGCGCGACGGCGAGCCCAGCTGGGACGGCGGTTCGCTGGGGCAGGGCCGTCCCGGCTGGCACATCGAGTGTGTCGCCATCGCCCTCGACCACCTCGGCATGGGCTTCGACGTGCAGGGCGGGGGGTCCGATCTGGCCTTTCCGCACCACGAGATGGGCGCCTCGCACGCGCAGGCGCTGACCGGTGAGTTCCCGATGGCCAAGGCGTACGTCCACGCCGGGATGGTCGGACTCGACGGCGAGAAGATGTCCAAGTCCAAGGGCAATCTGGTCTTCGTCTCGACGCTGCGGCGCGACGGCGTCGACCCGGCCGCGATCCGGCTCGCGCTCCTCTCGCACCACTACCGGGCCGACTGGCAGTGGACGGACCAGGTCCTCGCGGACGCGGTCGCCCGTCTCGGGCGGTGGCGGGCAGCGGTGTCGCGGCCCGACGGACCGTCCGCGCAGGCGCTCGTCGAGGAGATCCGCGAGGCGCTGTCCAACGACCTCGACGCTCCCGCGGCGCTGGCCGCGGTCGACCGCTGGGCCGAGGCGCAGGCCGCCGGCGGGGGTACGGACGAGGGGGCGCCCGGCGTCGTCTCCCGGGCCGTCGACGCGCTGCTCGGAGTCGCTCTCTAGGCTCCCGATCCACCCGTTTCCCACAGCTGCTCCGGGGTCTCCCCGGAGCAGCTGTTTTTTTGTGGCTGTCACGGCCCTCTAGGCGCATGCTTGTTTCTGCGCTAAACACTGCTCATGCAATCAGCATCGAGCACGTCCACACGTCTCAGATCGTTGATCACCGTCGCCCTGCTCGGCCTCGCGGCCGCTTTCGCCGGGCCCGGTCTCGCGCGGGCGGACGCGTCCGGCACCGTCGGCGAGGTCACCGGATTCCATCCCGACGGGTCCCGCTACACGTTCGACGCCGGAAGCGCCGAGGCCCGCGTCAGTTTCGTCTCGAGCGAGAGCTTCCGCATCGAGCTGGCCCCCGACGGGAAGTTCACCGATCCGGCCGGC
Organism: Streptomyces sp. NPDC050264; assembly: GCF_040655895.1. NCBI lineage: Bacteria > Bacillati > Actinomycetota > Actinomycetes > Kitasatosporales > Streptomycetaceae > Streptomyces > Streptomyces sp. NPDC050264. The sequence goes on along the minus strand of NZ_JBFAKV010000010.1, from coordinate 140,097 downwards.
GACGACATCGTCCTGCCACAGGGCAGCCCGCCCGCGACCCACTGGAAGGACAAGGGGGACCGGTACGAGCTGAGCAGCAGCAAGGTCACCCTGCGCGCCTACAAGTCCCCGCTGCGGTTCGCCCTGTTCCGGCACGACGGCACCCAGGTGTGGGCCGAGAGCGCGCCGATCAGCTGGACCGCCGACAGCACGACGCAGAGCCTCGAACGCCGCGGCGACGAGCAGTACTACGGCGTCGGCATGCAGAACGGGCGAGGCAACACCTCGCTGCGCGGACAGACCGTCGAGGCCGAGGTCGACTACAACTGGGACGACGGGGGGCACCCCAACTCCGTCCCCTTCTACCTCTCCTCGGCCGGATACGGCGTCTTCCGAAACACCTACGCCCCCAACACGTACACCTTCGGCGAACCCGTCACCGCCGCGGCCAGGGAGCGCCGCTTCGACGCTTACTACTTCGCGGGCAGCGGCTCCGACAGCGCCAAGGACGTCATCGGGCAGTACACGAAACTGACCGGCAAACCCTTCCTGCCGCCGGTCTACGGCCTTGAAGTGGGCGACGCCGACTGCTACCTGCACAACGCCAACCGCGGTGAGCGGCACACCCTCGACGCCCTGAAGATCTCCGACCAGTACGTCGAGAACGACATGCCGCTGGGCTGGATGCTCGTCAACGACGGCTACGGCTGCGGCCACGAGAACCTCGCCGAGACGGCCGCGGGCCTGCGGGCGAACAAGACGCAGCTCGGCCTGTGGACCGAGGACGGCATCGACAAGATCGCCGACCAGGTGAAGGCCGGACAGCGCGTCGCCAAGCTCGACGTCGCCTGGGTCGGCGCCGGATACAAGTTCGCGCTCGACGGCTGCAAGGCCGCCTACCAGGGCATCGAGGACAACTCCGACGCGCGCGGCTTCACCTGGGCCCCCGAGAGCTGGGCGGGCGCGCAGCGCTGTGGTGTCCAGTGGTCGGGCGACCAGTCCGGATCCTGGGACTACATCCGCTGGCAGATCCCGACCTACGCCGGTGCCACGATGTCCGGGCTCGCCTACACGACGGGCGACGTGGACGGCATCTTCGGGGGCAGTCCCAAGACGTACGTACGCGATCTGCAGTGGAAGTCGCTGCTGCCGGTGACCATGACGATGGACGGATGGGCGGCCAGCGACAAGCAGCCGTTCCGGCAGGGCGAGCCGTACACGACCATCAACCGGAAGTACCTGAAGCTCCACGAGTCGCTGCTGCCCTACCTGTACGCGTACGCGCATGAGGCGACGAAGACGGGTGTGGGCGCCGTGCGGCCGCTCGCCCTCGAATACCCGGACGACCCGAAGGCCGCGACCGACGCCGCCAAATACGAGTTCCTGACCGGCGAGGACTTCCTCGTCGCGCCGGTCTACAAGGACACCGCCGTGCGCGACGGCATCTACCTGCCCAAGGGCACCTGGACCGACTACTGGACCGGCCGCGTCTACCGGGGGCCGACCACGATCGACGGGTACAGCGCCCCGCTCGACACGCTCCCGCTGTTCGTCAAGGGCGGTGCCACCGTGCCGATGTGGCCCGGCATCCGCTCCTACAGCGACCGCACCGCGGGCTCGCCGCTCGCGTGGGACATCTATCCGCAGGGCAAGTCCTCCTTCCAGCTGTACGAGGACGACGGCGTGACGCGCGCGCACCGCGAGGGCGCCTTCGCGACCCAGCGGGCCGACGTCGACGCGCCGCAGGCCGGTGCCGGGGACGTGCGGATACGCATCGGGGCGAGTCAGGGGGAGTTCAAGGGGAAGCAGAGCGCGCGGCCCTACTCCTTCACCGTGCACACCGCCGACGCGCCGAGCCAAGTACGGCTCGATGGCCGGAAGTTGAGCCGGGCCGCGTCCAAGAGCGCGTACGAGAAGGCCGCGAGCGGCTGGTTCTACGACCAGGACGACCGGGGCGGTGTCGTGCTCGTGAAGACCGGCAAGCTGTCGGCCCGGCACGCCTTCACGCTCGACCTGCGCGACACGGCCGCCGTGGGCGGGGCCGTGCCGGGCGCCGCCGCCGCGGTGAGCGCACCGGTGGATCAGGAGGTGGGCGCGGGCGTCGGCGGGAAGGTCGCCGTCGATGTCACCGCCGGCAGCAAGGACGCCACGGACGTCTCCGTGGCGCTGGGCCTGCCCGACGGGTGGCGGACCGACGGCGCCGTGACCGTCGGCCGCGTCCCGGCCGGCGCCACCCGGCGCGTGGAGCTCGCGGTCACCCCCGCCAAGGGCGCGAGCCCGGGGGAGCAGCCGCTCACCGCGACGGCCCAGTACGGCGCCGCCGGACAACAGCACACCGCGCAGGGGCACTTCGGGGTGAGCGTGATGCCGGAGCCGCCCACCGGGGACGCCTGGGCCAGTGATCTGGCGTGGCTGACGTCGACCAACGGGTACGGGCCCGCCGAACGCGACCGCAGCAACGGCGAGTCCGGCGCCACCGACGGACACCCCCTGACTCTCGCAGGGAAGACGTACGCCAAGGGCATCGGCGTGCACGCCGACTCCGACATCGAGGTCTATCTCGGGGGGCGGTGCACGGAGTTGACCGCCGACGTCGGGATCGACGACGAGATCGACGGGTACGGCGAGGTCGCCTTCTCGGTCGAGGCCGACGGCACAGTGCTGTGGACCTCGCCGAAGGTCACCGGCGCCTCGTCGGCCGTGCCGGTGGACGTGGACGTGTCCGGCGCGCGGCACGTGCGTCTGAAGGTGACCGACACGAACGGCTCGAAGACCGGCGACCACGGGGACTGGGCAGCCGCCGCGTTCACGTGTGCGGGCGGGAGCTGACAGGCATGGCGCTGTAGGCACCGGGACACGGGAGAGGGGCGCCTCCTCGCTGCGGAGGAAGCGCCCCTCGTTTCACCTGATGTGGTCGGACCCGGTTGGTCGGATCCGGTGGATCAGATCTTGCGCACGTGGATGCTGCGCAGGACCTGCTGCGAGTTGGAGTCCCAGATGCCGACGACCTGGTGGCCGAACGCGAAGGCTTCCTGGACCAGGTCGTGGGTCTGCGGGTTGGGGTTGGCGAAGATCCTGAACTGACCCTGGATGCGCAGTGCGATGAGACTGGGCTGGCCGGGCAGCGGCTGGACCACGTCGATGTAGGCGTCCGCGATGCCGGCCTGGAGCACCTGCTGCTGGACTTGCTGCTGGGCGTGTTGCACCGCGATCTGGGCGATCTGGTGGAGATGCTGCTGCACCTGCTGTTCGACCTGTTGCTGCTGGCCCTGCTGGCCCTGCTGCTGTTGGCCCATCTGCTGCTGCTGGCCGAGCTGCTGGATCAGCCCCTGGAAGGGCTGCTGCTGGCCGAGCTGCTGCAACTGCTCGAGCGAGCCGCCCATACCCATCGGCTGCTGCTGGCCGAAGCCCTGCTGACCGAAGGGTTGTTGCTGCTGCTGGCCGAACGGCTGCTGCTGGCCCTGCTGGCCGAAGCCCTGCTGGCCCTGCTGGCCGAACGGCTGCTGCTGCTGACCGAACGGCTGCTGCTGCTGGCCGAACGGCTGCTGCTGTTGCTGGTGTTGCTGGTAGGGCGACGTGCTCGGGAATTGCTGCCCCTGCTGACTCATCTGCGGGGTGATGCTCATGCGGGTGCCACCTTCCATCAATGGTTGGTTGCGTTGCGTCAGCCCGTGATCACCAGACCGACGATCTCGTCGTCTGAGAACCAGACACGTACATCGGGCCGTCCTCCCGCGAAGGCGGAGTGCACCGCCTGGCGGATGTCGGGGGACGGGTCGGTCAGATTGCGCCAGGTGCCCGCCACGAAGAGCCTGATCCGGGGCGGGAGTTCGGGCGGATACGGGATCAGCTCGTCCCAGTACCGGTCCGCCTGGCCCGAGCCGACCGTGGACGGCAGCACGTTCGTGACCGCCGCCTTGAGGTCGGGCCGGTTGCCGATCCGCTGCGAGGCGGGCCGGCCGGGGGCGTCCTGCTGCGGTGAGCCGCTCGCCCGGAGCATCTCGCGCGCCCGCCGCGATGTCATCGGACGCTGGCCCCCTGCCTTGAGCATGCCCTGGAGGGAGGCCAGCGCGCCGACGACCACAGGCGAGGCGGACGACGTGCCGGAGAAGGTGTCCGTGTACCAGGCGATCTCCTCGCTGCCGCCCTGCAGATCGCCGGGCCGGTCCCAGGAGCCGCCGGTGGTGGTGACCTCGCGGCCCCAGCCCTGGGCGTCCACGCGGGCGCCGTAGTTGGAGAAGGCGAGGCGCGAGCGGTCCGGGCCGTGGTCGCGGCCGTGCGTGCCCGGAGGCGGCGCGCCGGCGCCCACGAGGACCGCGTCGGAGGACCTGTTCGACGGGTTGAAGGGGTTGTGCCACCACGCCGGGAACTCGTCGGGCCGCCGCTCGTACACCGCGTCGTCGAGCGACTCGGCGCCGTTGCCCGCGGCGCCGACGACCACGACGCCCTTCGACGTCGCGTACTTGATCGCGGCGAAGTCGTCCGGCCACCACTCCAGCGGGATGTAGCCGCGTTGGTCGTCGCGCTCCGCGAAGTCGAACCGCGGACCCGGGCGGTGCAGCTCGATCAGCACGATGTCACCGGGGGAGAGCCGCTCCGCGGCCGCGTGGATCGCCGCCGCCGTACCGACGCCCTGGAACGACGCCGCCGCCGTCACGGCCTCCGGCGCGATGCCGGTGACCCCGTGCTCGCCGCGATCGCCGCCGATCACGCCGAGCACCGCCGTGCCGTGGTTGCGCCAGGCCACGTCCGAGATCGGCGTGCCGACCACGATGCCGGCCAGCTTCGCCGACAGGTCCTCGTGCCCGAGCTGCCAGGCGCCCTCGACGTCGATGACGGTGATGCCCTCGCCGCTGCCGCCGAGCCGCTGCCACGCCCAGTGCGCGTTCACGCCCTCGGGCGCGGGGCCCAAGTAGCGCTGGCGGGTGGTGAAGTCGGGGGTCGCGGCGGTCTTCTCCTTCATGCGCCGCGCCTCGTCGAACTCCTCCGGCATGGCGGCGGGCACCGCGCCCGGCTTCACATATGCCGTCACGATTCCGGGCAGTGCCGCGATCCGGGCCCGCAGCTCCTCCGTGCGGTCCGCGCCGCCGCGGACCCGGTAGAACAGCGCCAGGTCGGGGAAGTCCGCCCCGGCCGCCGCGGCCTCGGACACCCCCCGCAGCCGTTCCTCGCTGCCGAACAGCGGCTCGAAGGCGAGTTGTTCGTCGTCCAGGAACATGTTCAGAGCCGACAGATCGGTGCCCGCCGCCGAGCGCACGCCGTCGGCCTGGACGCGTAACTGGGCCTCAGGGCGGGCCAGGACGATGAGTTCTTCCTCTGCCCCGCGATAGCTGAAACCGGAACCTTCCGGCCCCGGGCCGGACGCTCCCGGCCCCGCCCCCGGGCCTCGCGCCGATTCCGCGTGCTGATCGGTCATCGCTCCACAGCTCCCCTCGCCCTGTCCGGCCGTTCGGATGTGCCCGTGCCGTGCTCGTCCGGGGCACACCTTGCTACGGCCGCGCCCGCCCGTCCACCCCTTGTTGGCCAAAGTGCGTTTGAAAACAAGTTGAATGGGGAACCCCCTGCAATCCGCAAGGAATCCGGTGTCACGCCACAAACCGGCCAAAGGGAAATCGGCACATGCCGTCGGACCTCGCCGGAGGCGGGTTCCGGGCCCATGGGCCCGTGACAGAACCGGAAGCATCAAGCCAATGAGTCCACGACGGAGGCGGGCGCCCGCGGCACCGTTTTTCCGGCACCGCGGGCGCCCGCCCGCTGCTTGTCCTACGACCTACTTGACTTGTTCTGCGTCTCCGCGGCCTAGTCGTCGCCTTCGTCGCCCTCCGGACGCGGTGGCTTCGGCGGGCGGGACCGGCCGCTCGGGTTGTCCCTCAGGTACGTCGAACCGTCCCCGCCGTCCGTCGCGTGACCGCTCGGCGGAGCACCCGGATCGCGACGCCGCAGATAGCGCTCGAACTCGCGGGCGATCGCCTCACCGGACGCCTCGGGCAGCTCCGCGGTGTCCCGCGCCTCCTCAAGACTCTGGACGTACTCGGCGACCTCGCTGTCCTCGGCCGCCAGCTGGTCCACGCCCAGCTGCCAGGCGCGCGCGTCCTCGGGCAGCTCGCCCAGCGGGATGCGCAGGTCGATCAGGTCCTCCAGGCGGTTGAGGAGGGCCAGCGTCGCCTTCGGGTTCGGCGGCTGCGAGACGTAGTGCGGGACCGCCGCCCACAGGGAGACCGCCGGGACGCCCGCGTGCGTGCACGCCTCCTGGAGGATGCCGACGATGCCCGTCGGGCCCTCGTACTTGGTCTCCTCCAGGTCCATGCGCGTAGCGAGATCCGGATCGGACGTGACCCCCGACACCGGCACGGGGCGCGTGTGCGGGGTGTCACCGAGCAGCGCGCCCAGGATGACGACCAGCTCGACGCCCAGCTCGTGCGCGAAGCCGAGGATCTCGTTGCAGAACGAGCGCCAGCGCATGGACGGCTCGATGCCCCGGACCAGGACCAGGTCGCGCGGCTTGTCGCCGCCGACACGGACCACCGAGAGCCGGGTCGTCGGCCACGTGACCTTGCGCACACCGTCTTCGAGCCAGACGGTCGGCCGGTTGACCTGGAAGTCGTAGTAGTCCTCGGCGTCCAGCGCCGCGAACACCTCGCCCTTCCACTCCTTGTCGAGATGCGCGACCGCGGATGAGGCGGCGTCGCCGGCGTCGTTCCAGCCTTCGAACGCGGCCACCATGACCGGGTCGACCAGCTCGGGAACCCCCTCGAGCTCGATCACCCAGCGCCTCCTTCCGACGTGCCCTCGCGTACCTGCCCACCTTACGGCGTCCGCGGGGACCCTCAGCAGCCCCCTGGAACCCGGCGGCTGCCGGAATCACTGCCCCGCGTCGCGGGGCCGCACTCCACCCGTGCGCCCTGTCACAGTGTCGAGCGCAGCCACTGCTCCACGCTCGCGATGTGCACCGTCGCCCACGACCGCGCCGCCTCCGCGTCGCCGTCGCGCAGTGCGGCGAGGAGCGCGCGGTGCTCGTGCAGGGTGCGGCTGACCGCGTCCTCCTGTGTCAGGCCGCGCCAGATGCGGGCCCGGGTGGTCGGTCCGGAGAGGCCGTCGAGCAGGGAGCACAGGACCGAGTTGCCGGAGGCCTTGACGATGCCGCGGTGGAAGTCGAGGTCGGCGGCGACCAGCTCCTCCACCGACGGCCCGGCGCCCAGGGCGTCCAGCTGGGCCGAGAGCTTGTCGAGCTGCTCGGCGTCGATCAGGGTCGCGGCCATCGCCGTCGCGGCGGGTTCCAGGATGCGGCGGACGGCGAGGAACTCCAGGACGGTGTCGTCGCGGTGGAAGTCGACCACGAAGCTCAGCGCCTCGAGCAGCAGTTGGGGGTCGAGGCTCGTGACGTACGTGCCGTCGCCCTGGCGCACGTCGAGGATGCGGATCAGGGAGAGCGCGCGCACCGCCTCGCGCAGCGAGTTGCGCGACAGGCCCAGTTCCGCGGCGAGTTCGCTCTCCTTGGGGAGCCGGTCGCCGGGGCGCAGCGCGCCCGAGACGATCATGCCCTTGATCTTCTCGATGGCCTCGTCGGTGACGGCCATGGCAGCCCCCTCTGCTCGTCCGGAGGGCCGATACCTCCGATGTCTCGGACCATTATGTGGCCACGAGCGGCGCGGGAGAGCCGGATGGGGGCCCGCACCCGACTCGCATCCCGGCGAGCGGCGCGCCCTCGGGCTCAGGCGGTGGCCTGCTCCTCGGCGCCCGCGCGGTACAGGCGGCGCAGCCGGACCACGCCCAGGTCGTGCTGGTAGAGGTTCTCGCGCTGGTCGGCGTCGGCCGGCATCGCCTCCAGCATCACCCGGTCCTGCTCCAGGACCGCCCAGTGGCGCTCCTCGATCAGCGTCTTGTAGAGGAACCGCCAGCTGTCGCGCCGCCAGCCCTGGACCGTGCGGTAGCGCCAGAAGAAGACGGCGCAGCGCTCCGCGTCGACCGGCCGCACCATGCCGACGATGCCGAAGGGGCCGCCGGGGCCCGCCGACGGCGGGTACGGGATCGACAGGTCGACCCAGTCCACGCCGGTGCGGCACAGCTCGACCCAGTCGAAGTTGACGCCCCGCTGGTCCGTCTTTTCGAAGAAGTAGCCGCGGTCGGTCTCCCGAATGCGGAACTTGGCGGTGGTGTCGCCGTCGAACATCGTGTGCGAGTCGTGGTGCAGGAACGCGTCGTGCATCGGGTCGAGCAGGTTCTCTACGGCGTAGCGCCACGGCACGTCCCACTCGGCGTAGCACAGGATCGCGTCGACGTCCGGGTCGGTCAGCGGCTCCGGAAGCGTCAACTCGACCGGCCCTGCCCGCTGTTCGCGCCCCCCTTGGCGTACTGCATGCGAACTCCGGCGGGCCGGCTCGCCGACTCCGGGCTCGTCTCCTCGGCCGGCGTCACCCTGCGCATGGACCGCCTGGAGAAGGACGGCCTCATCGTGCGGGAGCGCGACGCCGACGACCGGCGCGTCGTCTACTCCCGGCTGACCGGCGAAGGGCTCGCCAAGGTCGACGAGGTGTTCGCCGAGCACCTGGACGACGAACGCCGGATGCTCGCCGGGATCTCCCCGTCCGAGCGACGCCAACTCGCCCGCCTGCTCGGCAAGTTGGAGCGCTCGATCGTCGACTCGGACGAGGAGGAGTAGCAGGCGGTGGCCGGGCTCACTCCCAGAGCCGGCTCGGCGCCTCCTCGCGCACCACCGGCGCGATCTCCTCGGCGAACCGCTGCAGCGTCTCGATCTGCTCGCTCGTCCCCTGGCCGAAACCGTCGACAGTGATCGACTGCAGGTCGTGCCGGTACACCTCGTGGTACCCGAGGAGCTTGTCGATGATCTGCTGCGGCGAGCCGATCAGCTGCGGCCCGTCCGCGATGGCGTCCTCGATCGTACGGAACGGCGTGTTGTAGCCCGCCTTCTCGGCCAGGTGCGGCCTGAAGGACTGGGCGACCTTCGCCTCGTACAGCTCCTTGTACCGCTCGACGGCCTGCTCGTGCGTGTCCGCGATCAGCAGCCCGCCCGAGCCCGCCGCCACATGCGCCTTCGCCGGGTCGTGGCCGTACGCCTCGAACCGCTCCCGGTAGTGATCGATGAGCTTCGCGTACGCGGCCCGCGGCTGGATGGCGTTCGCCGTGAACAGTGGGTCGCCGTGGAGCGCCGCCAGCTCGGGGGAGTTGAGCGACGTCGCCGAACCGTGCCAGATACGGGGGAGTCCCGCGTACGGGCGCGGCACCGTCGTCACCGCCTTCAGCGCGGGCCGGAACTCGCCCTCCCAGTCGACGCCCTCCTCCGTCCACAGCCGGCGCAGCAGCTCGTACTTCTCCTTCTGCAGATCCCACTGGCGCGCCTCGTCGAGGCCGAACAGGTCGAAGTGCCCCGCCTCCGCCCCCTTGCCGATCACCAACTCGACGCGGCCGTGCGAGAGCTGGTCGAGCGTCGCGTAGTCCTCGGCCACCCGCACCGGATCGAGGATCGCGACGACCGTGACGCCCGTCAGCAGCCTGATCCGCGTCGTGCGCGCCGCCAGCGCGCCGAGCACCACGGTCGGACTCGACGACAGGAACGTGCCCGCGTGCCGCTCGCCGACCGCGTACGCGTCGTAGCCGAGCTCCTCCGCCGCGACCCCGACATCGACGACCTGCGCCAACCTGTCGGCCGCGGAGGGGAGTTCCCCGGACAGCGGATGCGGCGTGTGGCCGATGATGGACAGGACCTGGAACTTCATGGTGTCCCCTCGCTCACTGTGCCTGCGCGAGACCGAGGTGGCCGCGCAGCGTTCGGGTCTCGTACGTCACCGGGAGCAGCCCGCGCCGGATCAGCTCGGGCACGGCGCTGTCCACGAGGGCGTACACGTCCTCGGGCACGGCGACCGGCCGGATCCGGAAGCCGTCGGCCCCGCCGTCCCGGTGCCACTCCTCCAGCCGGTCGGCGAGGCCCTCCGGGGTGCCGGTGAACAGAGCCGCGTCGGACGTGAACTCCCCGAGCAGGGAACGCCGTTCGGCCGCCCGGGACTCGGTCGGGGCGAGCACCACGTTCAGCTCGGCCAGCACCTTGAGCGTCCGGCCCTCCGCGGCGGCGAGCGCGTCCACCTCGGCCCGGGTCCTGCGCAGACCCGCCACGTCGAACGGGGTGATCAGTACGGCGTCCGCGCGGCGTGCCGCGAACCGGTACGGCACGGTGTCGTGCGCGAGGGAGATCAGCGGCGGCCGGCCCTGCGGAGCGGTCCCGTCCTTGTCCCACTCCTCCGCGACCCGGCCGATGAACTCGGCTGCCCTGTCGAAGAGTTCGCCGACCAGGACATCACCCTCCGGCGTGCCGATGAGCCGCAGGATCCGGTCGTGCTCCACATCGTCGGCCGCGATCCTCGGCCGCACCCCGGCGCGCCCGCCACTGATGAGATCGAGCGTCGCGAACCGTGCCGCGTACCCGGCGGGCTGCCCGAGCACCGGGCCGAGCGGTACGAGCCCGATGCGGGTCGTCTCCCGCGCGGCGAGCGTCAGCAGCAGCGTCGAGTCGAGCCGGCCCGGACCGTCCTCGACGGTCACGAAGCCGAGACCGGCCGCCTCGGCCCGGCGCACGAGTCGGACGAAGTCGTCGGGCGCCTGCGCGGGATCGCCCGTCAGGGCGAGTCCGAGAACGAGCGGCGCTGTGCCCTGTGTCATATCAGTCCCCACTCCCGCGCCAGCAGCTCGTACGACCGGACCCGGTCACCGTGGTCGTGCGTGATCGTCGTCAGCAGCAACTCGTCCGCCCCGGTGGCCCGTTGCAGCACCCTGAGCCGGTCCGCCACCGTCCGCGCGGAGCCCACGAACTGGGTGTCCACCCGGTCGGCCACCAACTCCCTGTCCTCCGACGTCCATTGGTGTCGCCGCGCCTCCTCGGGCGTCGGGTACGCGATCGCGCCCTCGCCGCCGCGGATGGACCGCACCCACGGCGCGTACCCGGCGGCCAGCTCCCGCGCGGCCGCGTCGTCCTCGCCCACGACCACGTCCGCCGACACCACGACGTACGGCTCGGCCAGCACATCCGACGGCTTGAACGCGGCACGGTACGCCGCCACCGCCTCCAGTACCGTTCCCGGGCTGACGTGGTAGTTCGCCGCGAACGGCAGCCCCCGCGCCCCGGCGAGCTCCGCGCTCTCGCCGCCGCTGCTGCCGAGCACCCACACCTCGACTTCGGCGCCCTCGCCCGGTACCGCGTGCGCCCCCGGCTCCGTACCGGCGAGCAGCCCGAGCAGCTCCGCGAGCTGGTCCGCGTAGGCCGGGGTCTGCGCGCCCGGCTGCTGCAACAGCTCCAACTGCCGCTTGAAGCGCGGTGATTGCACGAGCCGGCCGAATCCGGTGAACCGGGGCGGGACGTAGAGCCCTTCGTCCGTGAAGGTGCCCTCGCCCGGCCCCGAAGCCCCGGCGGCCCCCGGCGGCGCCGCATTGCGCGGGCGGCCCGAACGGCCGAGTCCGAGATCGATCCGCCCGGGGAAGAAGGCGTCGAGGATCCCGAACTCCTCCACCACCGACAGCGGTGTGCGGTGCCCGAGCAGCACCGCGCCCGACCCCACCCGGATCCGCGAGGTCGCCTGCGCGACCGCCTGGATCACCAGTGCGGGGGCGGACCCGGCGACCCCGGGGTTGAGGTGGTGCTCGGCCAGCCAGTAGCGCCGGAAACCGAACTCCTCGGCGGCGCGCGCCAGTCGGACGGTCTCCCGCAGGGCGGTGGCCGCGTCGGAGCCGGAGGTCAGGGGCACGAGATCGAGCACGGAGAGCGGAACCGGAGGCATCTCCCCACTCTCGCTCGCGGACATTGCGGGTGTATGTACACCGCATGGCAGCAGCCCCGGGCACGCGTGAGGGGCGGCTCCCTCCGTGGGAGCCGCCCCTCAACTGAAGTGCCTGGAGGCCTACTTCTCTTCGAGAAGGGCCTGCACCTTGCCGCGCACGTCGTCCGTGGCGAGGCCCCGGATGGTCAGCGTGGTGCGGCGGCGCAGCACGTCGTCGGCCGTCTCGGCCCACTCGTGGTCACGCGCGTACGCGACCTGCGCCCAGATCTCCGGCGCGTCCGCGTGCACGCGCTCGCCGAGCGCCGGGTTCTCGTTGGCCAGGCGCGCGATGTCGAAGGCCAGCGAGCCGTAGTGCGTCGCCAGGTGCTTGGCGGTGTCGGCGGCCATCTGCGGACCGGACGCCGGGTTGTCCACCAGGAGGCGGTGCTCGACGGCCCGCGGGTTGGCGACACCGGGGAGCGGCATCCGCTTCGGCAGCTCGTTGATCGGCGCGAAGTCGTCACCGAGCGGGTGGCCCGGCAGCGACTCCAGCTTCTTCATCACCGTACGGCCGATGTGGCGGAACGTCGTCCACTTGCCGCCCGCGACGGACAGCATGCCGCCCTTGCCCTCGGTGACGACCGTCTCGCGCTTGGCCTTCGACGTGTCGCCGGGACCGCCCGGCAGCACCCGCAGACCGGCGAACGAGTAGGTGATGAGATCCCGCTTCAGCTGCTGGTCGCGTACGGAGAAGGCGGCCTCGTCGAGGATCTGGTCGATGTCCTTCTCGGTGACCGAGACGTCCGCCGGGTCGCCCTCGTACTCCTCGTCGGTCGTGCCGAGCAGCAGCATGTCCTCCCAGGGGAGGGCGAAGGTGATGCGGTACTTGTCGATCGGGGTGGCCAGCGCGGCCTTCCACTGCGAGGTGCGCTTCAGGACCAGGTGCGCGCCCTTGGAGAGGCGGATGGAGGGGGCCGCGTCGGGGTCCTCCAGCTTGCGCAGGTGGTCGACCCAGGGGCCGGTCGCGTTCAGCACGAGCCGCGCGCTCACGCCGAACTCGTCACCGCTCGTGCGGTCCTTGAGCTCCGCGCCGGTGACCCGGCCCCTGGTGAAGCGCAGGCCGGTGACCTCCGCGTGGTTGAGCACGACGGCACCGGCGTCGACGGCGGCGCGCACCGTCATCAGTGCCATCCGCGCGTCGTTCATCTGGTCGTCGCCGTACACGGCCACGGCCTTGAGGTTCTCGGTACGCAGCTCGGGCACGTCCTGCTGCGCCTTGCCGGGGGAGAGCAGGTGCCCGACACCGTCACCGAACACCGACAGCGCGCTGTACGCGAAGACGCCCGCGCCCAGCTTGGCCGCGCCGTGCGGGCCGCCCTTGTAGACGGGCAGGTAGAAGGTGAGCGGGTTCGCGAGGTGCGGCGCCACGTTCCGGGACACCGCCCGCCGCTCGAAGTGGTTCTCCGCGACCAGCTTCACCGCGCCGGTCTGCAGGTAGCGCAGACCGCCGTGGAGCAGCTTGGAGGAGGCGGAGGAGGTGGCGCCGGCGAAGTCGCCGGCGTCGACCAGAGCCACCCTGAGACCGGACTGCGCCGCGTGCCAGGCAGTGGAGATGCCCAGGATGCCGCCGCCGATCACCAGTAGGTCGTACGTCGCCTTGGAAAGCTGCTCGCGGGTCTCGGCGCGGCTCGGGTTGGAGCCGGTGGCCGGGTGCGTTCCGAGGGCAGGCACGGTCTGCAGGGTGGACTGGGTAGTCATGGTGGGGTCTTACTCCTCGACAGAGCTGTCTTCGAGCCAGCCCATGGACCGTTCGACGGCCTTGAGCCAGCTCTTGTACTCACGGTCACGGGTCTCCGCGGCCATGTTCGGGGTCCATTCCGCGGCCCGGCGCCAGTTGGCACGCAGATCCTCGGTGTTGGTCCAGAAGCCGACGGCGAGACCGGCGGCGTAGGCGGCGCCGAGGCAGGTGGTCTCGGCGACCATCGGGCGCACCACGGGTGCGTCCAGGACGTCGGCCAGGGTCTGCATCAGCAGGTTGTTGGAGGTCATGCCGCCGTCGACCTTGAGGGCCGTGAGCTCGACGCCGGAGTCCTTCGTCATGGCGTCGCTGATCTCACGGGTCTGCCAGGCCGTGGCCTCCAGGACGGCGCGCGCGATGTGCGCCTTGGTGACGTACCGGGTCAGGCCGGTGATCACGCCGCGGGCGTCGGGGCGCCAGTACGGGGCGAACAGGCCGGAGAAGGCGGGCACGAAGTAGGCGCCGCCGTTGTCCTCGACCGACGACGCGAGCGTCTCGATCTCGGCTGCCGACTTGATGAGGCCCATCTGGTCACGCATCCACTGCACCAGCGAACCGGTGACGGCGATGGAGCCTTCCAGGGCGTAGACCGGCTTCTGGTCGCCGATCTGGTAGCCGACCGTGGTCAGCAGCCCGGAGTAGGAGTTGATGGCCTTGTCACCGGTGTTCATCAGCATGAAGGTGCCGGTGCCGTACGTGGACTTGGCCTCGCCCTCGGCGAAACAGGTCTGGCCGAACAGGGCCGCCTGCTGGTCGCCGAGCGCCGAGGCGACGGGGACGCCGCGCAGGACGTCGCCGAGCGTGCCGCCGGTGACCTCGCCGTAGACCTCGGCGGAGGAGCGGATCTCGGGCAGCATCTCCATCGGGACACCGATGGAGGAGCAGATGCGCTCGTCCCAGCGCATCTCGTGCAGGTTCATCAGCATCGTGCGCGAGGCGTTGGTGACGTCGGTGACGTGCTTGCCGCCGTTCACCCCGCCCGTCAGGTTCCAGATGACCCAGCTGTCCATCGTGCCGAAGAGGATGTCGCCGGCCTCGGCGCGCTCGCGCAGCCCCTCGACATTGTCGAGCAGCCAGCGGGCCTTGGGCCCGGCGAAGTACGAGGCGAGCGGCAGACCGGTCTCGCGGCGGAAACGGTCCTGCCCGACATTGCGCCCGAGCTCACGGCACAGGGCGTCGGTGCGGGTGTCCTGCCAGACGATCGCGTTGTGGACGGGCTCACCGGTGTTCTTGTCCCAGAGGAGAGTGGTCTCGCGCTGGTTGGTGATGCCGATGGCCTTGATGTCGTCCCGCGTGATGCCGGCCTTGGTGACGGCACTGGCGACGACTTCCTGGACGTTCGCCCAGATCTCGTTCGCGTCGTGCTCGACCCAGCCCGGCTTCGGGAAGATCTGCTCGTGCTCCTTCTGGTCGACGGAGACGATCCGGCCGTCCTTGTCGAACACGATGCAGCGGCTCGACGTGGTGCCCTGGTCGATCGCCGCGATGAAGGGGCCTGCGGTGTGTGCGTCGGTCACGGGGTGCTCCTGAAAGTTCTCGATGCTCGGTCGGGGTGCTCGCGGTGCCGGGCCGGTCTACTTGAACGCGATGTTGTAGAGGCCACCGGCGATGGCGCCGCCGATCAGCGGTCCCGCGACCGGGATCCAGGCGTACGACCAGTCGGAGCCGCCCTTGTTGGGCAGCGGCAGCAGCGCGTGCACGATGCGCGGACCGAGGTCACGGACCGGGTTGATCGCGTAGCCCGTGGGGCCACCGAGCGAGAGACCGATGCTGACCACGACGAGCGCGGTGATCAGGGCGCCGAGGGTGCCCAGGCCGTTGCCGCCGTCGTTCAGGCCCTGCGTGAGGATGGCGAGGACCAGCACGACCGTCGCGATGATCTCCGTGATCAGGTTCTGCACGACGTTGCGGATCTCCGGGCCCGTCGAGAACACGCCGAGCGTGGGGCCCGCCTTGGGCGCGGCCTTCTGGTCGACGAGGCCGTCATCGTCCGGCTGCGCGGCGAGGACCTCCGGGTCGGTCAGGTGCGCGCGGAACTGTCCGTAGTACGTCGCCCAGACCAGCACGGCGCCGATCATCGCGCCGAGGAGCTGCGAACCCAGGTAGAGCGGTACGTCGCTCCACTTGGTGCCGCCCTCGATGGCGAGGCCGATCGTCACCGCGGGGTTCAGGTGGGCGCCGGAGACGCCGCCCGCGAGGTAGGCGCCGGTCAGGACCGCGAAGCCCCAACCGAAGGCGATGGCGACCCAGCCGGCCTCGTACGCCTTCGAGCGCTTGAAAGTGACGGCGGCGCACACGCCACCGCCCAGCAGGATGAGCACGGCGGTACCGATGGTCTCGCCGATGAAGATGTCGGAGCTGGACACCCGCGACTCCTTTGTCCTTCGTCCAGGGGAAAACCGAACCCCGGGGTCCCTCTCCGGTGGTCCGCGCCCTCAAGTGAGGGCGGTTTCGGCTGGCCTCGTCACACTCTAACGCTTATTGCCGGTAGGTGTTCGACAATGCCGACCGATGGACGCGAGTCTCGCCCCGGGGTTACACGATCGTCAAGGGTTCTGTTATTCAAACCACGATCGTTATTGATCGATCGTGCTTATCGGTGACTGTGTGGTGAGGGGCGTTCATCGATGGTCGCGCGGAAAGGTGCACTCTGCACCCTGAGACGGCGAAAGCCCCGTCCGGAGACGGGGCTGGAGCTGGGGGCGGAGTCGGCTCAGAACCGGCTGGCGCCCAGATCGCGCGAGACGGCACGGGCGCAGTCCCGTACGGCGGCGATCAGCTCGGGACGCAGCGCGCCCTTGTCGTCGGCCTTGCAGACCCGCTCCACCGCACCGGTGATGCCGACCGCGCCCACCGGCATCCGGTGCCGGTCGTGGATCGGCGCCGCGACGGAGGCGACGCCCTCCCAGGTCTCCTCGACGTCCTCGGCGTACCCGCGTGCGCGGGTCAGGTCGAGCACCGTCTCGAAGCCCGCGAGATCGGAGACCGTCCGCGCCGTGAAGTCCTTCCGCTCGGCCTCCATGGCCTCGCTGTGCGCGACCGGGTCGTACGAGGTCAGTACCTTGCCCAGGGCCGTCGAGTGCAGCGGCTGCATCGCCCCCACCTCCAGGACCTGCCGGCTGTCGTCGGGCCGGAAGACGTGGTGCACGATCAGGACGCCCTGCTGGTGCAGCACCCCCAGATAGACGGCCTCCCCGCTGGAGCGGGCCAGATCGTCCGTCCACACCAGGGCGCGCGCCCGCAGCTCGTGCACGTCCAGATAGCTGTTCCCGAGGCGCAGCAGTTCGGCGCCCAGCTGGTACCGCCCCGACGCCGCGTCCTGCTCGACGAAGCCCTCGGCCTGCAGCGTGCGCAGGATGCCGTGGGCCGTGCCCTTGGCGAGGCCGACGGCGGAGGCGATGTCCGAGAGACCGAGCCGCCGCTCACCGCCCGCGAGGAGCCGCAGCATCGCCGCGGCCCGTTCGAGCGACTGGATGTTGCGTGCCATCGCAGTCCCTTCCTCCCTCGGTTCCTCTCGCGACAGGGGTCGCATGGCATCGTTCGACAATGCTGAACAGTATCGGTCGTTGCCGACCTCCCGCTAATGCGGCGTGAGCCTATATTTCGGCCCGTTTCCTGTCAGCGACCGCCGCGGGCCCCCGGGAGACAGTGTGGCGTGGCACGCCGGGCGACATTCCACGCCGTGGACGTCTTCACGAGAGGACCTTGGTCCCGGCTACCCTGGCCGGGTGCGCCTCCAGCAGTGGAGCCGCAAAGCCGACAGCCGTCGCACCTCAGGGAGCACTTTCATGGCCTCGTTGCCAACGCCCGCCACCGATTCCCGAGCCCGCGTGGATGCCCTCCGCGAAGCCCTCGCCACCCGCGTCGTGGTGGCCGACGGCGCCATGGGCACCATGTTGCAGGCGCAGGATCCCACCCTTGAGGACTTCCAGCAGCTCGAAGGCTGCAACGAGATCCTGAACATCACCCGGCCCGACATCGTGCGCTCCGTCCACGAGGCGTACTACGCCGTGGGGGTCGACTGCGTCGAGACGAACACGTTCGGCGCCAACCATGCGGCGCTGGGCGAGTACGACATCGCCGAGCGGGTCTTCGAGCTCTCCGAGTCCGGGGCCCGGGTGGCCCGCGAGGTCGCGGACGAGTTCACCGCGTCGACCGGGCAGCAGCGCTGGGTGCTGGGCTCGATGGGTCCGGGCACGAAGCTGCCGACCCTGGGGCATGCCCCGTACACGACGCTGCGCGACGCCTACCAGCGCAACGCGGAGGGCCTGATCGCGGGCGGCGCGGATGCCCTGCTGGTCGAGACGACCCAGGACCTGCTGCAGACGAAGGCGTCGATCATCGGGGCCCGGCGCGCGCTGGACGCCACCGGTACGAACCTGCCGCTGATCTGCTCGGTGACGGTGGAGACGACCGGCACGATGCTGCTCGGTTCGGAGATCGGCGCGGCGCTGACCGCGCTGGAGCCGCTGGGCATCGACATGATCGGCCTGAACTGTGCGACGGGTCCGGCGGAGATGAGCGAGCACCTGCGCTATCTGTCCCGGCACTCGCGCATCCCCATCTCGGCGATGCCGAACGCGGGCCTGCCGGTGCTGACCAAGGACGGCGCGCACTATCCGCTGACCGCGCCGGAGCTGGCGGACGCGCAGGAGACGTTCGTCCGCGAGTACGGGCTGTCCCTGGTCGGCGGCTGCTGCGGCACCACGCCCGAGCATCTGCGCCAGGTCGTGGAGCGGGTCCGCGACCTGCAGCCCACCCGGCGTGAGCCGCGCCCGGAGCCGGGCGCCGCCTCCCTGTACCAGACCGTGCCGTTCCGGCAGGACACCGCCTACATGGCGATCGGTGAGCGGACGAACGCCAACGGCTCGAAGAAGTTCCGCGAGGCCATGCTGGAGGGCCGCTGGGACGACTGCGTGGAGATGGCCCGGGACCAGATCCGTGAGGGCGCGCACATGCTCGACCTGTGCGTGGACTACGTGGGCCGTGACGGTGTGGCCGACATGGCGGAGCTGGCCGGCCGGTTCGCCACCGCCTCCACGCTGCCGATCGTGCTGGACTCCACCGAGGTGCCGGTGCTGCGGGCCGGGCTGGAGAAGCTGGGCGGCCGCGCGGTCCTGAACTCCGTCAACTACGAGGACGGCGACGGACCCGAGTCCCGGTTCGCGAAGGTGACCCAGCTGGCGCAGGAGCACGGTGCCGCGCTGATCGCGCTGACCATCGACGAGGAGGGCCAGGCCCGGACCGTCGAGCACAAGGTCGCCATCGCCGAGCGCCTGATCGAGGACCTCACCGGCAACTGGGGCATCCACGAGTCGGACATCCTGATCGACTGCCTGACCTTCACGATCTGTACGGGTCAGGAGGAGTCACGCAAGGACGGGATCGCCACGATCGAGGCGATCCGTGAGCTGAAGCGGCGCCGTCCGGACGTGCAGACCACGCTGGGCCTGTCCAACATTTCCTTCGGTCTGAACCCGGCCGCCCGGATCGTGCTCAACTCCGTCTTCCTGGACGAGTGCGTGAAGGCGGGTCTGGACTCGGCGATCGTGCACGCCTCGAAGATCCTGCCGATCGCCCGGTTCGACGAGGAGCAGGTGCAGACCGCCCTCGACCTGATCTACGACCGGCGGGCCGAGGGCTATGACCCGCTGCAGAAGCTGATGGCGCTGTTCGAGGGCGCCACGGCGAAGTCGCTCAAGGCGGGCAAGGCCGAGGAGCTGGCGGCGCTGCCGCTGGACGAGCGGCTCAAGGCGCGGATCATCGACGGCGAGAAGAACGGCCTCGACCAGGACCTGGAAGAGGCTCTTGCGACCCGCCCGGCGCTGGAGATTGTCAACGACACGCTGCTGGAGGGCATGAAGGTCGTCGGTGAGCTGTTCGGGTCGGGGCAGATGCAGCTGCCGTTCGTGCTGCAGTCGGCCGAGGTGATGAAGAACGCGGTGGCCTACCTGGAGCCGCACATGGAGAAGTCCGACGCGGAGGGCAAGGGCACCATCGTGCTGGCCACCGTGCGCGGGGACGTCCATGACATCGGCAAGAACCTGGTCGACATCATCCTGTCCAACAACGGCTACAACGTGGTCAACCTGGGCATCAAGCAGCCGGTCTCGGCGATCCTGGAGGCGGCCGAGGAGCACCGGGCCGACGTGATCGGGATGTCCGGGCTGCTGGTCAAGTCCACGGTGATCATGAAGGAGAACCTGCAGGAGCTCAACCAGCGCAAGATGGCCGCCGACTACCCGGTGATCCTCGGCGGCGCCGCGCTGACCCGCGCCTACGTCGAGCAGGACCTGCACGAGATCTACGAGGGCGAAGTCCGCTACGCCCGCGACGCGTTCGAGGGGCTGCGCCTGATGGACGCCCTCATCGCGGTCAAGCGCGGCGTGCCCGGCGCCACCCTGCCCGAACTGAAACAACGCCGGGTCAAGGCCGGCAACGTGGTGATCGAGGAGCAGGAGGACGAGGGGCCCGCGCGCTCCGACGTCGCCGTCGACAACCCGATCCCCGAGCCGCCGTTCCGCGGCACCCGCGTCATCAAGGGCATCCAGCTCAAGGAGTACGCCTCCTGGCTCGACGAGGGCGCCCTCTTCAAGGGCCAGTGGGGCCTGAAGCAGGCGCGTACCGGCAACGGGCCCACGTACGAGGAGCTGGTGGAGACCGAGGGCCGGCCACGGCTGCGCGGCTGGCTCGACGAACTGCACACCAAGAACATGCTCGAAGCGGCTGTCGTCTACGGCTACTTCCCGTGCGTCTCCAAGGGCGACGACCTGATCATCCTGGACGACGACGGGAACGAGCGGACCCGGTTCACCTTCCCGCGCCAGCGCCGCGGCCGGCGCCTGTGCCTGGCCGACTTCTTCCGCCCGGAGGAGTCCGGCGAGACCGACGTCGTCGGCCTGCAGGTCGTCACCGTCGGCTCGAAGATCGGGGAGGCCACCGCCGAACTGTTCGCCTCCGACTCCTACCGCGACTACCTCGAACTGCACGGCCTGTCCGTCCAGTTGGCCGAGGCGCTCGCCGAGTACTGGCACGCCCGCGTCCGCTCTGAGCTGGGCTTCGCCGGCGAGGACCCGGACGCGATGGAGGACATGTTCGCCCTGAAGTACCGGGGCGCCCGCTTCTCCCTCGGCTACGGCGCCTGCCCGAACCTGGAGGACCGCGCCAAGATCGCCGCACTGCTCGAACCCGAGCGGATCGGCGTCCAGCTCTCCGAGGAGTTCCAGCTCCACCCCGAGCAGTCCACCGACGCGATCGTCATCCACCACCCCGAGGCGAAGTACTTCAACGCGCGCTAGCGCGGAGATCCAGCCGAAGTCGCGTCCGGATATATGACAACGCGCGGTATTCCGTGGCAGTCGTACACTGGTCGGTCCAGCGCAGGCCGGTCGCTCTCCCGTTCAGGGAGGGTGACCGGCCTTCTCGTCCCTCATGGAGGTGTACTCGGATGACCAGTACGGTCCCCGCATTCGGTACCCGAACGGCCGAAGGCTCCACGCTGCAGGCTGTGCTCCTCGACATGGACGGAACCCTCGTCGACACCGAGGGATTCTGGTGGGACGCCGAGAGCGCCGTCTTCGCCGGCCTCGGTCACACCCTCGACCCCGCCTGGAAACAGGTCGTCGTCGGCGGCCCCATGGCCCGTAGCGCGGGCTTCCTCATCGAGGCGACCGGCGCCGACGTCACCATCCCCGAAGTGACCGTCCTGCTCAACGACGCCTTCGAACGACGGATCGGCGAATCGCTGCCCCTGATGCCCGGCGCCGCGAGACTGCTCGCGGAGCTGGCCGCGCATCAGGTGCCGACCGCGCTCGTCTCCGCCTCGCACCGCCGCATCATCGACCGCGTCCTGCACTCGCTCGGCACCCAGAACTTCCGGCTCACCATCGCCGGCGACGAGGTCTCCCGCACCAAGCCGCACCCCGACCCGTATCTGATCGCCGCCTCGGGACTGAGCGCCGAACCCGGGCGCTGCGCCGTCATCGAGGACACCGCCACAGGAGTCGCCGCCGCCGAGGCCGCGGGATGTCACGTCGTCGCCGTACCGTCCGTGGCGCCGATCGAGCCGGCCCACCGGCGCACCGTCGTCCCCTCCCTCGAACACGTCAACCTGCCTTTCCTGCATGGCCTGATGACGATCTGACGGCTGCCGCTTGGCTGGATTCCGTTACCCGCCAACCCAGTTGAAGGTGTGACCTTTCCCACTTGACAGAGGGTCGACAGGTTCGGACAGCCGTGCTGCGCGACCGCCTCGCGCGCCGCCCGGCGTGACCTTGTGTCCCGATTGGTAGCCCCCTGCGCCTAACCTTCCTCCTGAGGTGTTTTCGGTGCGTCCACGCCTGATTCCGCTGCGTGATGGGCGCCCGGCTCCAGTGCCTGCGGACCGCGACGGCGAGCGCATTAATGTCGTCGCGAGAACATCGACGTAACCCACCCGTGTCCCGCGTGCGCCACCCCTGCCCGGCCCCACGGGAACGACAGCTCTGGAGAACTTCGAGCATGAACCGCAAGACTTTGGTGCTGCCGGCCGTCATCGGTCTGCTGGCCCCCGTGCTCGCCGCGTGCGGCGGGTCCGACAGTGGGGGCGAGAGTGGCGACGCGATCGCCGTGGGCACTACCGACCGGTTCGTTGCGTCGAAGGCGGTTCCCGCTCCGTTCGACCCCGCGTACGCCTACGACGTCGGCTCCTGGAACGTCCTGCGCCAGACCGTGCAGACGCTGATGGCGATGCCCCGCAGCGGCAGCGGCGACCCGGTGCCCGATGCCGCCGAGAGCTGCATCTTCACCGACAGCGGCAGCGAGCGGTACGTCTGCAAGCTGCGCAAGGACCTGAAGTTCGCCGACGGCCAGGCGGTCACCGCCGCCGACGTGAAGTACTCCTTCGACCGCGTCCGCGCCATCAAGAGCGACAGCATGGTGTACGGCCTGCTCTCCACGATCGACACGATCGAGACCCAGGGCGACCGTCAGGTGATCTTCCACCTCAACACGCCGGACGCGACCTTCCCGTACAAGCTGGCCACGCCCGTCGCCGGCATCGTCAACCCCGACGACTACGCGAAGAAGGCCTTGCGCAACGGCTTCGAGATCGACGGATCCGGCCCGTACACGATGAAGGCCGAGGTCAAGGACAACACCCTCGTCAAGGCCGTCTTCAGCAAGAACCCCAACTACAAGGGGCAGTTGCAGCCGAAGAACGACGCGGTGAACCTGGTCCCCTTCACCAGCGCCGACGCCATGGGCAAGGCGCTGGAGAAGGGTGACGTCGACGTGATGACGCGCGCCATGTCCCCGGAGCAGATCAGCACGTACTCGACCAACCCGCCGGAGAACATCAACCTGGTCGAGATGCCGGGCATGGAGATCCGCTACATCGGCTTCAACACCGCGACGGGCAGCGCCAAGGACAAGGCCGTCCGCCAGGCCATGGCGCAGGTCGTGGACCGCGGCGAGCTCGTGTCGAAGGTGTACGGCACCACCGCCGACCCCCTGTACTCGATGGTGCCCGCGGGCGTCACCGGTCACCAGAACTCGTTCTTCAACAAGTACGGCGACCCGGACAAGGCGAAGGCCACGGCGACGCTGAACCAGGCGAACATCACCACACCGGTCAAGCTCACCATGCACTACACGACCGACCACTACGGCTCGGCCACCAAGAAGGAATTCGAAGTCCTGCAGAAGCAGCTGAACGCGAGCGGCCTGTTCGACGTCGACATCAAGGGCGACGTCTGGGACACCTTCCGCGCCGCCGAACTCAAGGGCAAGTACGACGTCTACGGCATGGGCTGGTTCCCCGACTTCCCGGACGCCGACAGCTTCCTCGCGCCGTTCCTCGACAAGGACAACACGCTCGCGTCCCCCTACGCGAACAGCACCATCCGCACCGATCTGATCCCGGCCGAGCGCCGCGAGGCCGACCGGCTCACCGCGTCCAAGAGCCTCCAGCAGATCCAGAAGATCGTGGCCGAGGACGTGCCCCTGCTGCCGCTGTGGCAGGGCAAGCAGTACGTCGCCGCGCGTGACGACATCACGGGCGTGGAGAGGTCGCTGTCCTCCTCCTCCGTCCTCCAGCTGTGGGAGCTCGGCCGCGGCGTCAGCGGCTGAACCCCCGCACGGCACACACGAAGGCGGCGGCCACCTCCGGGTGACCGCCGCCTTCGCCGTACGTCCTCTGCGCCCCGCGTGACTACTGGGCGCCCGGGCGGACGAGCCCGCTCTCGTACGCGTACACGGCCGCCTGTACCCGGTCGCGCAGCCCCAACTTCGTGAGCACATGGCCGACATGCGTCTTCACGGTCGTCTCGCTCACGAAAAGGTCGGCGGCGATCTCCGCGTTCGACAGACCGCGCGCCACCAGCTTGAGCACCTCGACCTCGCGCTCCGTCAGCGTGTGCAACGTGTTCGGCACCGGCTCGTCACCCGACGGCAGATGGTCCGCGTACTTGTCGAGCAGGCGGCGGGTGATGCTCGGCGCGAGCATCGCCTCACCGCCGGCGACCACACGGATCGCCTGCACCAACTCGTTCGCCGGGGCGTCCTTCAGGAGGAAGCCGCTGGCCCCCGCCCGCAGCGCCTCCACGACGTACTCGTCGAGGTCGAACGTGGTCAGGACGAGCACCTTCGCCGGACCGTCCCGGTCCGGGCCGGTGATCTGCCGGGTCGCCTCGACCCCGTCCATCCGCGGCATCCGGATGTCCATGAGCACCACATCGGGTTGCAACGCCCGGACCTGATCGAGAGCCTGCAAGCCGTCGCCGGCCTCACCGACGACCGCGATGTCCTGCTCGGCCTCCAGAATCATGCGGAAGCCGGTGCGCAGCAGCGGCTGGTCATCGACCAGTAGGACGCGGATGGCCACGAAACTCTCCTTCGATAGTCCGGGCCCATTCTGCCCTGCTAGACCCCGCCGGACTCGGCCACCCTGACCTGAAGCGGCTGCGGCTCCCCGGCGAGGACCCCCGGGCCACCGGCCGGATCGTCCGCGGACGAGCGCACCGGCAGCGGATAGGGCGGGGGAGTCCCCCCGAATTCAGGACAGACCGCCCGGTGATCGCACCAACCGCACAGCTTCGTCTGCCGCGGCCGCCACTCACCGGTCTCGGTGGCCTGCCGGATCGCGTCCCACAACGCGTGCAACTTGCGCTCCACACGCTCCAGGTCGGCGATCACCGGGTCGTAGGTCAGGACATCCCCGCTCCCCAGATAGACGAGCTGCAGCCGCCGCGGCACCACACCCTTCAGCCGCCACACGACCAGCGCGTAGAACTTCATCTGGAACAGCGCGCCCTCGGCGTACTCGGGCCGGGGCGCCTTGCCCGTCTTGTAGTCGACGATCCGCACCTCGCCGGTGGGCGCCACGTCGACCCGGTCGATGATCCCGCGCAGCTTCAGCCCGGACTCCAGCTGGGCCTCGACGAACAGCTCCCGCTCCGCGGGCTCGAGCCGGGTCGGGTCCTCCAGCGTGAACCACCGCTCGACCAGCCGCTCCGCGTCGCCGAGCCACCGCGTCATCCGCTCGCCCTCGGCATCGTCGGCGAACAGCTCGCTCAACTCCGGCCGCGCCTCCCGCAACCGGTCCCACTGGCCCGGGATCAGCGACTTGGCCCGCGGCGCGGTCCGCTCCCCGGCCGGCGCGTCGAACAGTCTCTCCAGTACGGCATGGACCAGCGTGCCCCGCGTCGCCGCCTCGCTCGGCTTCTCCGGCAGCTTGTCGATCACCCGGAACCGGTACAGCAACGGGCACTGCATGAAATCGCTCGCGCGCGACGGCGAGAGCGACGCGGGCGCGACCGCGGCGACGACCCTGCCGGGGCCGCTCTCGGGGCCGGACTCCGGGCCCGTCTCGGTACTGGTCTCCATGCCACACGACGATACGGCCCGCCACTGACAGTCAGGCACCTGCGCGTTCCCCGCGTCTTGCGTAGCGTGGCCCGGGGGAGTCGCCCGGGGCTGCCGGACACCGTCCGCATACCATCGACGCCAGAACGTCCCGCTCCGGCGGGAGACGCTCGAACGAGGGGACCGAGGGATCACCGTGGACGAGAGCGGGCAGCCGCAGTCCGGCACCGGCGAGGCGACGCCGCCCACGCAGGACACCGGGAGGCGTCCCGCCCACCCCCACCCGACCGCGCCACCCACCCCGGCCGACCCCACCAACGAGGCCCCCGGCGCGCCCCGGACCCCCTCGGCCGAGCCGTATGACGCCGCACCGGCCGCCGGAGACACCTCCCCGCAGCAGCCCGCGGCCGATCCCGCCCACGAGGACTCCAGCGCGGGCCGGGGCCCTTCGTCCGGGCCGGACGACGCCGCGCCGGTCTCCGCAGACGCGTCCCCGCAGCAGCCCGTGGCGGATTCCGCCCGGGAGGGCTTCGGCGCGGGCCGGGGCCCTTCGTCCGGTCCGTCCGGGCCGGGTGGCTCCGCGCCGGTCTCCGCAGACGCGTCCCCGCAGCAGCCCGTGGCCGATTCCGCCCGGGAGGGCTTCGGCGCGGGCCAGGGCCCTTCGGCCGAAGCCTCCGGGCCGGGGGACTCCGCGGCCAAGAACCCCAGCGCGGGCCAGAGCCCCTCGGCTGAGCCGCCCGGCCCGGGCGACTCCACCCCGGCCAACGCGGCCGCACAGTCCGGCCCGGGTGACTCCACCGAGGTCAAAGCGGCCCCGTCCCCGGACCCGCGGGACGCGACCCCGGCGCACCCGTACGACACCCACCCCGACCGCAGCGCCGCCACCTCCGGCAGGCGCCAGCGCAAGGGGCCGGCCAAGCGGCCCGAGCCCCGGGGCGGCATTCTCATGGGGCGCCCCTTCGGCGTGCCGGTCTATGTCGCGCCCAGCTGGTTCCTCGTGGCAGCGCTCATCACCTGGGTGTTCGGCGGCCAGCTCGACCGCGTCCTGCCCGAACTCGGCGCCGCCCGCTACCTGGTCTCCCTCTTCTTCGCGGTCGCGTTCTACGCCTCCGTGCTCGTCCACGAACTCGCCCACGTCGTCGCCGCCCTGCGCTTCAAGCTCCCGGTCCGCCGGATCATGCTGCAGTTCTTCGGCGGGGTCTCCGAGATCGAGAAGGAGTCGGAGACCCCGGGCCGCGAGTTCGTCCTCGCCTTCGTCGGGCCCCTGCTCTCCCTCGTCCTGTCCGGCGTCTTCTACCTGGGGATGATGGCGGTCGAGCCCGGCACCGTCCCGGGCGTGCTGCTGGCGGGCCTGATGGTGTCCAACCTCATCGTCGCCGCGTTCAACCTGCTGCCCGGCCTGCCCCTCGACGGCGGCCGCATGCTCCGCGCCGTCGTCTGGAAGATCACCGGCAAACCCATGAGCGGCACCGTCGCCGCCGCCTGGGTCGGCCGCGCCCTCGCCGTCACCGTCCTCATCGGCCTGCCCCTGCTCACCCAGTCCGGCGCCCTCGGCCAGAACGCCGAGGACGTCAGCGGCATGGACACCGTCACCGACGCCCTGCTCGCCGCCATCCTCGCCGCGATCATCTGGACCGGCGCCGGCAACAGCCTCCGGATGGCCCGGCTGCGCGAACACCTGCCGGAGCTGCGCGCCCGCACCCTCACCCGCCGCGCCGTCCCGGTGGAAGCGGCGACCCCGCTCTCCGAAGCACTGCGCCGCGCCAACGAGTCCGGAGCCCGCGCCCTCGTCGTCGTCGACGTCGACGGCGAACCCCGCTCCCTGGTCCGCGAGGCAGCCATCGTCGGCGTTCCCGAACACCGCCGCCCCTGGGTCGCCGTCAGCGGCCTCGCCCAGGACCTCACCGACGGCATGCGCGTCTCCGCCGAACTGGCCGGCGAGGACCTCCTCGACACCCTCCGCGCCGCCCCCGCGACCGAGTACCTCGTCGTGGAGAACAACGGCGCGATCTACGGCGTACTCTCCGCGGCGGACGTCGAACGCGCCTTCGTGAAGGCGATGGCCCGCCCCTCCTAGAACACCCGGGAACCCGCGTGGTCGGCGGCCACCGCCAGGCCCGGTAGGCTGGTCACATGTCCGAACCGACCGGTGCCGCCCGCCGACGCGGGCCCTTCAAGGTCGGGGACCAGGTACAGCTGACCGACCCCAAGGGCCGCCACTACACGTTCACGCTCGAGGCCGGGAAGAACTTCCACACCCACAAGGGTTCCTTCCCGCACGACGAGCTGATCGGCGCTCCCGAGGGCAGCGTTGTCCGCACCACCGGAAACGTCGCCTACCTCGCGCTGCGCCCCCTGCTCCCCGACTACGTCCTGTCCATGCCCCGCGGCGCCGCCGTGGTCTACCCCAAGGACGCGGGGCAGATCCTGGCCTTCGCCGACATCTTCCCCGGCGCCCGCGTCGTCGAAGCGGGCGTGGGCTCCGGCTCGCTCAGTAGCTTCCTGCTGCGGGCCATCGGCGACGAGGGCATGCTGCATTCGTACGAGCGCCGCGAGGACTTCGCCGAGATCGCCAAGGGCAACGTCGAGCGCTACTTCGGCGGCCCGCACCCGGCCTGGCAGCTGACCGTCGGCGACCTCCAGGACAACCTGACCGACGGTGACGTCGACCGCGTCATCCTCGACATGCTCGCCCCGTGGGAGTGCCTGGACGTCGTCAAGAAGGCGCTCGTCCCCGGCGGCATCCTGTGCTGCTACGTCGCCACGACCACGCAGCTCGCCCGCACCGTCGAGTCCATCCGCGAGATCGGCTGCTTCAATGAGCCCACCTCGTGGGAGTCGATGATCCGCAACTGGCACGTGGAGGGCCTCGCCGTCCGTCCCGACCACCGGATGATCGGCCACACCGGCTTCCTGCTGACCGCCCGCCGCCTCGCGGACGGCGTCGAGCCGCCCATGCGCCGCCGCCGCCCCGCCAAGGGCGCGTACGGCGAGGACTACGACGGCCCGAACGCCGACGGCGGCAACCGCGGCCGCTGAGCCGTCGCCCCCGGAACGTACAACCGCACAACGCACCGGCGCCGCCGCCGAGTTCCCCACCGCCTACGGGAACTCGGCGGCGGCGTCCGTTCGTTGGCACAGCGGCAGCACCACAACCAGAAGCCACTCCGGAAAACGCCTGCCCCGGCGTTCCCCCGCACTGTGACGTATGGCACGATGCAGGCCATCCCCACCGGCACAGCCCTCACGGGAGACACTCCTAGTGCAGCAACCCGCCGTCCCGGAACTGGCGCACACCACCACCCGTCCCATCCACTGGCTGGCCACCGCGGCCGCGCTCGCCGCCGTCGTCGCGGCCTCCGGCTTCCTCCAGCCGGGCGCCGCCACCGCCGCCCAGGCCGAATCCAAGACGCCCGGCACCACTTCCCAGGCCGTCGCGCCGCCCGATCCGGCCGCGGTCCACTTCCCGCTCAACTGCGGCCCGGTCAAAGTCGTCGTGCAGAAGAAGGCCTCCGGCGACCTCGACGGCGACGGCAGACCCGAGACGGTCGCCGTCGTCCGCTGCGACGCCGGATCCGGTACCCCGCCCAACGGGGTCTATGTCCTCACCCAGCCCGCCGGGGCCAAGCCGCGGATCGTCGCCACGCTCCTGGACCCGAAGGACCGATTCTCCGTCAGCGCCTTCGGCGTCCGGGACGGAGCCGTCACCGCGACCCTCGACGGCTACTCCTCCGACGAGGTCCCGCGTTACCGCCCGGACGTCCACGACAAGGCCAAGTGGCAGTGGCAGGGCGGGCGGTTCGTCCGCTCCACCCCGGCCCGGGCCAGCAGCGTCTGAACCCGCGCGAGGGGCCCCGCACACCGGCATTCCGGTATGCGGGGCCCCTCGTCGTCGGTGCGGGCGGTCACCTGGCCGTCACGCCGCGTCGGGACCGTACACCTCGACGCTGTCCGAAACGCGTCGTACATGGATGCAGTCACCCGGGCACTCCTTCGCGGACGCCACGACATCCGTGAGAAGCGGAAGCGGTACGGGTGTTGATGCACCCGCGTCCTGCAGCAGCTCGTCGTCCGCGCTCTTCACGTAGGCGAGACCGTCGATGTCCAGCTCGAAGACCTCCGGCGCGTACTGGGCGCAGATCCCGTCACCGGTGCACAGGTCCTGGTCGATCCACACCTCCAGCGGAACACTGCTGTCGGTGCCGGATCCGGCCTCTTGCTGCACGGTCATGTCTCCTGCCGTTTCCTGCGTCGTGGCCCGGAAATTCGACTTCACAGGAGCAAGTCGGGCCGGGCCTGACGGGTGTTGAACAGTTCGACCCTACAACCGTCCGCTTTCCGATGTTGTTGGGTGGGTATTCACCTGACGTGAGGGAGAGCGCAAGGGTGAAGATCGGACACACCTCGACCGTCTTTGTGATCTAGGGGTTTCAATCAACACCCACCCAGGTAGGGTCTGGAAGCGTCCAGCTCCCCTTGGAGGAGGTGAGGACCGTGGCAGCCCACGACGACGACATCAACCGCGGCATCCGCCCGGGACGAGGGTCCGACGACCCCGCCGGGCAGATTGCCTATCTCGAGCAGGAAATCGCCGTCCTGCGGCGCAAGCTCGCCGACTCTCCGCGTCATACGAGGATTCTCGAAGAGCGGATCGTCGAGCTGCAGACCAACCTGGCCGGCGTGTCCGCTCAGAATGAACGGCTCGCCAACACACTCCGCGAGGCCCGCGACCAGATCGTGGCCCTCAAGGAAGAAGTCGACCGGCTCGCGCAGCCGCCGGCCGGCTTCGGAGTCTTCCTCACGGCAAATGAGGACGGTACCGCCGACATCTTCACCGGCGGCCGCAAACTCCGTGTGAACGTGAGCCCGAGCGTCGAGCTCGACGAGCTCAGGCGCGGCCAGGAAGTAATGCTCAACGAAGCGCTCAACGTGGTCGAGGCCATGGAGTACGAGAGCGTCGGCGACATCGTCACCCTCAAGGAGATCCTCGAGGACGGCGAGCGCGCCCTGGTCACCGGGCACACCGACGAGGAGAGGGTGGTCCGGCTCGCCGAGCCGCTGCTCGACGTCGTCATCCGTCCCGGCGACGCGCTGCTTCTCGAATCCCGTTCCGGCTATGTCTACGAGGTCGTACCGAAGAGCGAAGTAGAGGAACTCGTCCTCGAAGAGGTCCCGGACATCGGCTACGAGCAGATCGGCGGCCTGGGCAACCAGATCGAGCTGATCCGCGACGCGGTCGAGCTGCCGTACCTCTACCCGGACCTCTACAGGGAGCACGAACTGCGGCCGCCGAAGGGCGTGCTGCTGTACGGGCCCCCCGGATGCGGTAAGACCCTGATCGCCAAGGCAGTCGCCAACTCCCTTGCCAAGAAGGTCGCCGAGGTGACCGGACAGGGCCAGGGAAAGAGCTTCTTCCTCAACATCAAGGGTCCTGAGCTTCTCAACAAGTACGTCGGCGAGACCGAGCGGCAGATCCGCCTCGTCTTCCAGCGTGCCCGTGAGAAGGCCAGCGAGGGTACTCCCGTCATCGTCTTCTTCGACGAGATGGAATCCCTCTTCCGCACCCGTGGCTCAGGCGTCAGCTCGGACGTGGAGAACACCATCGTCCCGCAGCTGCTCGCCGAGATCGACGGTGTCGAAGGCCTGCAGAACGTGGTGGTGATCGGTGCCTCGAACCGTGAGGACATGATCGACCCCGCCATCCTGCGGCCCGGACGACTCGACGTGAAGATCAAGATCGAGCGCCCGGACGCCGAAGCGGCCAAGGACATCTTCGGGAAGTACCTCACCCAGCGCCTGCCGCTGCACGCCGACGACCTCGGCGAGCACAGCAGCGACCGGGCGGCCACGGTCCACAACATGATTCAGACCGCCGTGGAGCACATGTACGCGGAATCCGAGGAGAACCGCTTCCTGGAAGTCACGTACGCCAACGGCGACAAGGAAGTTCTGTACTTCAAGGACTTCAACTCCGGCGCAATGATCGAGAACATCGTCGGCCGCGCCAAGAAGATGGCCATCAAGGCCTTCCTCGAGCAGAAGCAGAAGGGCCTCAGGGTCTCTCATCTCCTGCAGGCGTGCATCGACGAGTTCAAGGAGAACGAGGACCTGCCCAACACTACTAACCCGGACGACTGGGCCCGGATCTCCGGAAAGAAGGGCGAGCGGATCGTCTACATCCGCACCCTTGTCACCGGAAAGCAGGGCGCGGACACCGGACGCTCCATCGACACGGTGGCGAACACCGGTCAGTACCTGTAAAAGACAGGGTGGCTGCGGGTGCCCGTACCGGGTGCCCGCAGCCCATTGTTTTTCCAGGCAACTACCACCGGGCCCCCCGCTCGACGTCGGAGCGAAGCAATGACGCAAATGATCTCCCCACCAGCGCAGAGGCGTTCTAGGCTCTTCAATGCCGCCGAGTCGCGCCGTGCGGGGACGGGCACCGCACACGCACCGGAGAACCAGCGGTACTTGAGCGCCGCCCCCGACCGAGGGCGGCGCCGGGCAAGGAGGGCCGCATGACCGTACGGCGAGTAATGGGCATCGAGACGGAGTACGGAATCTCCGTCCCCGGCCACCCCAATGCCAATGCCATGCTCACCTCGTCCCAGATCGTCAACGCGTACGCGGCGGCGATGCACCGGGCCCGCCGCGCCCGCTGGGACTTCGAGGAAGAGAACCCGCTGCGCGACGCCCGGGGCTTCGACCTCGCGCGCGAGTCCGCCGACTCCAGCCAGCTCACCGACGAGGACATCGGCCTGGCCAACGTCATCCTCACCAACGGGGCGCGCCTCTACGTGGACCACGCGCACCCCGAGTACAGCTCCCCGGAGATCACCAATCCCCGCGACGCCGTCCTGTGGGACAAGGCAGGCGAGCGCATCATGGCGGAGGCGGCCGACCGCGCGGCCCAGTTGCCCGGCGCCCAGCCGATCCACCTCTACAAGAACAACACCGACAACAAGGGCGCCTCTTACGGGACGCACGAGAACTACCTGATGAAGCGGGAGACCCCCTTCTCGGACATCGTGCGCCACCTGACGCCGTTCTTCGTCTCCCGTCAGGTCGTCACCGGTGCGGGCCGTGTCGGCCTCGGTCAGGACGGACACGAGCACGGCTTCCAGCTCAGCCAGCGCGCGGACTACTTCGAGGTCGAGGTCGGCCTGGAGACCACGCTCAAGCGCCCGATCATCAACACCCGCGACGAGCCGCACTCGGACGCGGAGAAGTACCGCCGGCTGCACGTGATCATCGGCGACGCGAACCTCTCCGAGATCTCGACGTACCTGAAGCTCGGTACGACGGCCCTGGTGCTCTCCATGATCGAGGACGGCTTCATCGCGGTCGACCTGGCCGTGGACCAGCCGGTCCGCACCCTCCACCAGGTCTCCCACGACCCCTCGCTCCAGCATCTGATCACTCTCCGTAGCGGACGCACGCTCACCGCGGTCCAGCTGCAGATGGAGTACTACGAGCTCGCCAGGAAGTACGTCGAGGAGCGCTTCGGTGCCGACGCGGACGACCAGACCAAGGACGTCCTGACGCGCTGGGAGGACGTCCTCGGCCGCCTGGAGACCGACCCCATGAGCCTCTCCGGAGAGCTCGACTGGGTCGCAAAGCGCGAGCTCATGGAGGGCTACCGGCGCCGGGACAACCTCGACTGGGACGCGGCGCGGCTGCACCTGGTCGACCTCCAGTACGCCGACGTACGGGCCGAGAAGGGCCTGTACAACCGCCTCGCGGCCCGCGGCAAGATGAAGCGCCTGCTGACCGAGGACGAGGTCGAGAGGGCCCGTACGGCGCCGCCCGAGGACACCCGGGCGTACTTCCGGGGGCGCTGCCTGGAGCAGTACGCGGACGACGTCGCCGCGGCCTCCTGGGACTCGGTGATCTTCGACCTGCCCGGCCGCGACTCACTGCAACGGGTCCCAACCCTCGAACCCCTTCGCGGAACGCGAAACCACGTGAAAGAGCTGCTCGACCGGTGCCGGACCGCCGAGGATCTGGTGCGCGTACTGTCCGGCGGCTGATCCGCGGCTGAAAGGCCGGCGGCAGGGGAATCACAGAGATGGGTCCCGCACGTTCCACAAACTGCGGGGCCGATGTCGGACCCGACTTGTAGGGTTCTGATCACGAACGGCCTGTACGACACGTACGACGTGTATGTCGAACCGAGCGGGGTGAGCTGGATATGGCGACCAAGGACACCGGCGGCGGACAGCAGAAGGCGACGCGCTCCACCGAGGAGGTCGAGGAGCAGGCACAGGACGCGCAGGCGACCGACGACCTCAAGGAGCGCCAGGAGAAGCTGAGCGACGATGTCGACTCGGTTCTGGACGAGATCGACGACGTCCTGGAAGAGAACGCAGAGGACTTCGTGCGCTCCTTCGTGCAGAAGGGTGGCCAGTAGGTCACTCCGGGCTTCGACCCGATGGTTCCCCTTGTGCGTGCCGGAGCCCGCGATGCGTTTTCGCACGGCTCCGGCCGCACATGTGGATCACCGCCACGAGATGGGTAGGGTCCGTGGCGTACTGTGCTTCAACTGCATTTACGTGGAAGGAAACGCGTGGAAGCCAACCCTCGTAGCACCGGGCGTCTGCCGGCGGCCTTCCTGACGCCCGGGTCGTCGTCCTTCATGGACTTCCTGTCCGAGCATCAGCCCGAGATCCTGCCGGGCAACCGGCAGTTGCCGCCGACGCAGGGTGTCATCGAGGCCCCGCACGGCACGACCATCGTCTCCGTGACGTTCCCCGGAGGCGTCGTGCTCGCCGGCGACCGGCGGGCCACGATGGGGAACGTGATCGCGCAGCGGGACATCGAGAAGGTGTTCCCGGCGGACGAGTACTCGGCCGTCGGCATCGCCGGCACCGCCGGTCTTGCCGTCGAGATGGTCAAGCTCTTCCAGTTGGAGCTGGAGCACTTCGAGAAGGTCGAGGGCGCCCAGCTGTCGCTGGAGGGCAAGGCGAACCGGCTGTCCACGATGATCCGGTCGAACCTCGCGATGGCCATGCAGGGGCTGGCCGTCGTGCCGTTGTTCGCCGGGTACGACGTCGACCGCGAGAAGGGCCGCATCTTCTCCTACGACGTCACGGGCGGGCGCAGCGAGGAGCACGGCTACGCCGCCACGGGTTCGGGTTCCGTCTTCGCGCGCGGGGCGATGAAGAAGCTCTACCGCGAGGACCTGACGGAGGAGCAGGCGACGACGCTGGTCGTGCAGGCGTTGTACGACGCGGCGGACGACGACTCGGCCACGGGTGGTCCGGACATGGCGCGGCGGATCTTCCCGATCGTCACGGTGATCTCGGAGGACGGGTTCCGGCGTCTGACGGACGACGAGTCGGCGCAGATCGCCCGCTCGATTCTCGAGCGGCGCCTGGAGCAGCCGGACGGTCCGCGAGCCGCTCTGCTGTGAGCCGCCCGTTCGCTCCTCTTTGCCCACTGACGCGTTACTGACAGAAAGGGACGGATAGCCGGTGTCGACGCCGTTCTATGTCTCACCCCAGCAGGCGATGGCCGACCGCGCGGAGTACGCGCGCAAGGGCATCGCCCGCGGTCGCAGCCTGGTCGTGCTGCAGTACGCCGACGGCATCGTGTTCGTCGGCGAGAACCCGTCCCGTGCCCTGCACAAGTTCAGCGAGATCTACGACCGGATCGGCTTCGCGGCCGCCGGCAAGTACAACGAGTACGAGAACTTGCGTATCGGGGGCGTTCGGTACGCGGATCTGCGTGGCTACACGTATGACCGTGACGATGTGACGGCCCGTGGTCTGGCGAACGTGTACGCGCAGACGCTGGGCACCATCTTTTCCAGCGCGGCCGAGAAGCCGTACGAGGTGGAGCTGGTCGTCGCGGAGGTCGGGGAGACCTCCGAGGGGGACCAGATCTACCGGTTGCCGCACGACGGATCGATCGTGGACGAGCACGGCTCGGTGGCGGTCGGCGGCAACGCCGAGCAGATCAGCAACTACCTCGACCAGCAGCACCAGGACGGCATGTCGCTGTCCGAGGCGCTGAAGCTGGCCGTGCAGGCGCTGTCGCGGGATACGAACGGGAGCGAGCGGGAGATCCCCGCGGAGCGTCTCGAGGTGGCGGTGCTGGACCGCAAGCGGCCGCAGCAGCGCAAGTTCAAGCGGATCGCGGGACGGCAGCTGTCGCGGCTGCTCACGGCCGAGGGCGCCGCCGAGACGTCGAAGGCCGCGTCCGACGCGGTGTCCGACGACGCCTCCGACGACGATTCCGCCGGGGAGTAGTCCGCAGTCCGTCATACGTGTGTGCCCCGGCCGGTTTCCGAACCGGCCGGGGCACACACGTATGTCAGGACTCGGTGCGCGGTGGAGGCGCTGTGGAGCCGCGCACGACCAACTCGACCGGAAGGGGCGCGGTTTCGGGTTCGCGGCCTTCCAGGACGGCGAGGAGCGCCGCCATGCCCCGTTCGCCGAACTCTTCGGCCGGCAGGCGCACCGTGGTGAGTTCGGGTTCGACGGCGGTGGCCAGTGAGAGGTCGTCGAAGCCGGTGACCGAGAAG
This sequence comes from Streptomyces sp. NPDC050264, assembly GCF_040655895.1. NCBI lineage: Bacteria > Bacillati > Actinomycetota > Actinomycetes > Kitasatosporales > Streptomycetaceae > Streptomyces > Streptomyces sp. NPDC050264. The sequence continues at coordinate 104,192 of NZ_JBFAKV010000010.1, read as the reverse complement.
TGTTCGGGGACGCGCAGCCCCAGGCGCCGGATGGCCTTGTAGGCGCCTGTGGCGAGCTTGTCGTCGTCGCAGACGATCGCGGTGGGCCGGACCGGACCGGAGGTGTGCAGGGCCCGCTGCGTGGCCGCCAGGGCGTCCTCGACGGTGAGGGCGGAGCGGACGGTGCGGACCGTGGTGCCGGGCACCTGGGCGGTTCTGGCGGCCAGCTCGTGGGCGCGTACGTCGAAGGTCCAGGACCGCACCGCCGAGGCGATGTGCAGGAAGTGCCGGTGGCCGAGGTCCAGCAGGTGGCCGGCGATCTGCCGGGTGCCGTCGGCGAGGTCGAGGTTCACGGTCGTGGCGCCGAGGCTGCCGGCCGGGTCGCTGTCGAGCATGACGAGAGGCAGGTCGTCGCCGCGCAGCGCGGCCACGGCGTCGGCGGCCATGGAGGAGGCCAGGATGCCGTCCAGAGCGGCACTGGCGGAGGGGAACGGGTCGCGGGCGGGGCCGACACCGTCGGGGGAGGGGTAGAGGACGACACCGAAGTCGTGCCGGGCCGCGATGCGGGCGGCCCCGGTGTAGACGCCCGCGAAGAACTCGTTGGTGAGGGCCGGGACGACGAGCAGGGCGGTGCGGGTGCGGCCCAGCCGGAGGTTGCGGGCGGCGAGATTGGGGCGGTAGCCGAGGTCGCGGGCGGCCGCGCGGACGCGGTCGGCGGTGGCCGCGGAGACCCGGCCGCGCCATTTGTCACCCATGACGAGGGAGACGGCGGCCTGCGAGACGCCCGCGGCGCGGGCCACGTCCCGGCTGGTGGGGCGGGCGGTCGCCGCTCCGTCCGTACCGCTGGTCACTGCTGCCTCCGTGTGTCGTGTCCCGGGGTGGTCGACGGTATCGGGTGGCTCCCCGGGCCCGGTGCGTGGTACGTATAACCCCGCGACGTTATACGTAACACTTCAGGCGGGGGCGGGCGATGGCCGCGGGATATGCGGAGATCCTCAGGGCGCGGCACGCGATGCGGCTGCTCACGGGCACGCTGGTCGGCAGGATGCCGAACGCGACGGCGGCGATCGCCATCGTGCTGTTCGTCCGCGCCGAGGGCGGCACCTACACGCTGGCCGGCGCACTCGCGGCGGTGTACGGGGTGGCCAACGCGATCGGTCAGCCGGTCCTCGGCCGCCTCGTCGACCTGCGCGGCCAGCCGAAGGTGCAGTTGCCGGCCGCTGTCCTGTCGGCCCTCGCGATGAGCCTCTTCGCGTTCGTCGGCACCGACTCACCCGTGTGGGCGTACGGGGCCGTGGCCGCGGCGGGACTGTTCACGCCGCCGCTGGAGGGCGGCCTGCGGGCACTGTGGCCGAGCGTCCTTTCGCGCGAGGACCAGGTGCACACGGCGTACGCGATGGACGCGATCGCGCAGGAAGTCATGTTCACCGTCGGCCCGTTGCTGGTGACCGTCTGCGTGTCACTGTGGTCGGCGCAGGCCGCACTCGTCGTCCTGAACGTCATCGGGGTGCTCGGCGCCCTCTCCGTGGTGGTGTCGAAGCCCTCCCGCGAGTGGCGCTCGGCGCCGCGCGAGGCGCACTGGCTGGGCGCGCTCCGCTCACCGGGCCTGCTCGTCCTGCTCGCCACCTTCCTGTTCATCGGACTCGCGCTCGGTTCCATCACCGTGGCCGGGGTCTCGTACGGGGACAGGAATGGCGGCGATGCGGTGTACGGCTGGATGATGGCGGCGCTCGGGCTCGGCGCCCTCGTGGGCGGAGTCGTGTACGGCGCGCGGCAGTGGAGTGGCGCCCCGGAGGCGCGACTTCGGTGGCTGGTGGCACTACTGGCGTTGTTCTACGTGCCGTTGACGCTGGTGCCGGGGCCGGTCGCGATGGTGGCGCTCACCGCCGTCGCCGGGGTGTTCCTCGCGCCGGCGCTCGCCTGCGCGTTCATCGTCGTCGACCGGCACGCGCCGCAGGGGACGGTGACGGAGGCGTTCTCCTGGCTCGTGACGACGTTCACGGTCGGGGCCAGCGTGGGGACGGCCGTCGCGGGGCCGGTCGTCGAATGGGGCGGCACACGGTGGGGGTTCACCGTGCCGGCGGCCACCGGGGCCCTCGCGCTGCTCGTGCTGCTGGCCACGGGGCGGGTTCTCGCGGCCCCGCGCACGTCCGGGCGTGTCGCGGCCATATCGGAAAATGATCCAAACCGTGCTGTCGAACCCCGTTTCAGCTCGGGGGATCGGGCGTAATGTTCAGTCATGGACCGCCGCATTTTCGGGCTGGAGAACGAGTACGGCGTCACATGCACGTTCAGGGGACAGCGACGCCTGTCTCCTGACGAGGTGGCGCGGTACCTCTTCCGCCGTGTCGTGTCATGGGGCCGCAGCAGCAATGTCTTTCTGCGGAACGGTGCCCGTCTCTATCTTGACGTGGGTTCGCATCCGGAATACGCAACACCGGAATGTGACAACGTGACCGAGTTGGTCACCCACGACAAAGCGGGCGAGCGCATTCTGGAAGGCCTGCTCGTCGACGCCGAACGACGCCTGCACGAGGAGGGAATCGCAGGCGACGTATACCTGTTCAAGAACAACACCGACTCGGCTGGAAACTCCTACGGCTGCCACGAGAATTACCTGGTGGCACGGCACGGGGAGTTCTCGCGGCTCGCGGACATCCTCATTCCCTTCCTGGTCACGCGTCAGTTGCTGTGCGGCGCGGGCAAGGTGCTGCAGACTCCGCGCGGTGCCGTGTACTGCGTGAGCCAGCGGGCCGAGCACATCTGGGAGGGCGTCAGTTCCGCGACGACGCGTTCCCGGCCGATCATCAACACCCGGGACGAACCGCACGCGGACGCCGAGCGTTACCGGCGCCTGCACGTCATCGTCGGCGACTCGAACATGTCCGAGACGACCATGCTCCTCAAGGTCGGCGCCACCGACCTGGTGCTGCGCATGATCGAAGCGGGCACGGTGATGCGTGACCTGACCCTGGAGAACCCGATCCGGGCGATCCGCGAGGTCAGCCACGACATCACGGGCCGCCGCAAGGTGCGTCTGGCCAGCGGCCGCGAGGCCTCGGCTCTCGAAGTGCAGCGCGAGTACTACGAGAAGGCCGTGGACTTCGTGGAGCGCCGCGGCATCCGCACGGGCACCGTCGACCAGGTCCTCGAACTGTGGGGCCGCACGCTCGACGCGATCGAGGCGGAGGACCTCGACCGCATCGGCACCGAGATCGACTGGGTCATGAAGTACCAGCTCATCGAGCGGTACCGGGCCAAGCACAACATGACCATGTCGCATCCGCGGGTCGCGCAGATAGACCTCGCGTACCACGACATCCACCGCCGCCGAGGCCTCTACTACCTCCTGGAGAAGAAGGGCCAGGCCGCTCGGATCTGCAATGACCTGAAGATCTTCGAGGGCAAGTCGGTACCGCCGCAGACCACGCGTGCGCGGCTTCGCGGCGACTTCATCCGCCGGGCCCAGGAACAGCGCCGTGACTTCACGGTCGACTGGGTCCATCTGAAGCTGAACGACCAGGCGCAGCGCACTGTGCTGTGCAAGGACCCGTTCCGCAGTGTGGACGACCGGGTGGAGAAGTTGATCGCCGGTATGTAGCCGCACTCACGGCTTCGTCCCGGTTCGGCCAATCCGGCGAAGGGCCTCGTACGAATCATTCGTACGAGGCCCTTCGGCCGTCCTTGGAAAAGGGGAGCGAGGGCCTAGAGTGGCCGAACCGTACTCGAGCGACTTGAGGATCACTGTGCGACGCCGACTTGCAGCTCTACTGATCGTGCCGGCACTGGCGCTGACCGCGACGGCCTGCGGCAGCGACGACGGCAAGAAGGACGCGACGGACAAGGCGGATTCCTCGTCCGCGTCGCCGAAGGCGGCCGAGGTGCCCAAGGCGGTCGACACCGCGGCCCCGATGCCGAAGGTGACCGGCGACGTCGGCAAGAAGGCGACGATCACGCTGCCCAAGGGCGACCCGAGCGGCAAGTTCGTCGTGCACACCCTCTCCGAGGGCGACGGCGCGGAGGTGAAGAAGAACGACCTGGTGTCGATGAACTTCACCGGCAAGCTCTGGAAGGGCGGCAAGGACCTCGGCACCACGTACGGCGCGCAGGGCGGCGGCGACCAGATGGTGACCGCGGGCGCGGAGGGTCAGCTCCCGGCGTTCGCGCAGGCCGTGGTCGGTCAGAAGGAAGGCAGCCGCGTCCTCGTCGTGGCGCCGCCGGCGGCCGGCTTCGGCAGTCAGGGCAACTCCCAGGTCGGCATCTCCGCCACGGACACGCTCGTCTTCGCGCTCGACGTCGGCAAGGTGATCCCGAAGAAGGCCGAGGGCACGCAGGCCGCGATCCCCTCGGACCTGCCGCAGATCAAGGCCGACAAGGAAGAGCCGGCCACGATCTCCGTCCCGAAGAACGACCCGCCGAAGAAGCTCGTCGACCAGGTCCTCATCAACGGCAAGGGCGCCGAGGTCAAGAGCGGCCAGACGGTCACGATGCAGTACAGCGGTGCCGCGTGGAAGCTGAACCAGGGCAAGGAGAAGGCGGAGCTGTTCGACTCCTCCTGGAAGACGGGCCAGCCGTTCTCCACCGCCATCGGCCAGGGCCAGGTCATCAAGGGCTGGGACACCGGCATCGTCGGCAAGCACGTCGGTGACCGGGTGCTCCTGGTGATCCCGGCCGACCAGGCGTACGGCAAGGAGGCCAAGGGCGAGACCCTGCCGGCCAACTCGACGCTGGTCTTCGTGGTGGACATCCTCGCGGCGCACTGACCGCGGGGGGAATGGCAGACTGTCCCGGTTGCCCAAACGCCAACAAGCAGGAGCATTTCACGTGAGCATCGACAAGCCCGAGATCGACTTCCCCGAGGGCCCGGCCCCGACGGACCTGGAGATCGTGGACCTCTGGGAGGGCGACGGCCCCGAGGCGAAGCGGGGCGCCACCGTCTCCGTGCACTACGTGGGCGTGGCCTTCTCCACCGGCGAGGAGTTCGACGCCTCCTGGAACCGCGGCAACCCGCTGCAGTTCCAGCTCGGTGCCGGCCAGGTCATCCAGGGCTGGGACCAGGGCGTGGAGGGCATGAAGGTCGGCGGCCGTCGCCGGCTGACCATCCCCGCGCACCTCGCGTACGGCGACCGCGGCGCCGGCGGCGGCCGCATCGCCCCCGGTGAGTCGCTGATCTTCGTCTGTGACCTGATCGCCGTCTGAGTTCGTCGGACATCGACCGCAAGCGGTCATCGGAGGGCCCATGCCAACAGGCATGGGCCCTCCCGTCTCCCTCCACCACCCTCAACCGGGCCCCTTCGGGACGCACCTCTTGCCCTCGGCTTTTGCCAGTACACCCCCGAGCGGTACGGTCATCCGTCGGGAGCTACATGAGGAAAGGGCGTCGATGGCCATTGCCAAGGCCGAGCGGCTGATGAATCTGGCGCTGTGTCTGCTCGGGACGCGGCGGCCGCTCAGCAAGCGCGAGCTGCGGGGGTCCATCGAGGCCTACCTGGAAGCGGGCAACGACGACTCCTTCAACCGGATGTTCGAGCGCGACAAGGACGATCTGCGCGAGCTGGGCCTGGTCATCGAGACCGTGGAGAACCTGGACGGCGAGGTCGGCTATCTCGCCCGCCGGGACAGCAACCGGCTGCCGCCCGTCACCTTCGACGGCGAGGAGGCCGCCGCGCTCGGTCTCGCGGCGAAGGTGTGGCAGCAGGCCCGCCTCGCCGGCGCCGCCAGCGGCGCCCTGCAGAAGCTGCGCGCCGCGGGGATGCCCGAGGACGTGGACCCGTACGAGAGCCATGGCGCGCTCGAACCCCGGATCCCCGTGCACGAGGCGTCCTTCGAGCCGCTGATGCTGGCCTGCCGCGACCGCAGGCCCGTCGTCTTCGACTACCGCAAGGCGACCGCCGCCCGGCCCGAGCCCCGGCACGTCGAGCCGTGGGCCCTGGAGTGCTGGCGCGGCCACTGGTACCTGGCGGGCTGGGACCGCGACCGGCAGGCCGAGCGGGTCTTCCGGCTGTCCCGGATCACCGGCAAGGTCCGCTCGCGTGCCGGCCAGTTCAAGGCGCCGGTACCGGACGTGGTGACCGTACGCGAGACCGTCGCGAGCTGGGCGGGGGAGAGCGCCACGCGCTCGGCGCTGATCAGGCTGCGCACGGGCGCGGGCTACCCGCTGCGCGCCAAGTCCGTCTCCGTACGGGAACTGGGCGACGGCTGGGACGAGTTGGAGATCCCGTACGGGCACGGGCTCGACGCCTGGCTCGTGGAGTTCGGCCCCGACGTGGTCGTGCTCGAGCCCGCCGAGCTGCGGGCCGATGTCGTGGACCGGCTGCGCGCCGTGGCCAAGGGCTGAGGGGGATAACAACCGTATGGCTTCCCATGCCATCGACCAGACCCGGCGGATGCTGTCGCTGGTGACGTACCTGCGCGAGCGCCCCGGCGCGCGCGTCGAGGATGTCGCCCGGGCCTTCGGCATCACCGAGGACGAGCTGATCTCCGACCTGGACGTGCTGCCGCTGTGCGGGACCAGCTTCCGCGGCGGTGATCTCCTCGACATCGACACCGACGGCGACCGCATCTGGTGGCACAACCCGGACGACGTGGCCGAGCCGCTGCGCATCGCCGCCGACGAGGCGACCGCGCTGCTGGTGGCCGCGCGTGCGGTGGCCACGCTGCCGGGGCTGCGCGAGAGTGACCGCCTCGCCCTGCTGCGCGCGACCGCGAAGCTGGAGGCCGCGGCCGGTGAGGTCGCGGGCGCGAGCGCGCGCCTGAACGTCACCTTCGAGTCCGAGGGCGGCGTCTTCGCGGACGTCGACCGTGCGATCTCCGAGCGGCGCCGGCTGTGGATCCGCTACTACTCGCCCGCACGCGACGAGGTCACCGAGCGGGAGATCGACCCGATCCGGCTGGTCAGCGTCGGCCACACCTACGTAGAGGCGTGGTGTCGCAGGTCCGAGGCGCGGCGTACGTTCCGGCTCGACCGGGTTGCCGAGATCCGGGTCCTGGACGAGGCCGCGGCGCCGCCCGAGGTCGAACTGCGTGATCTCTCCGAGGGACTTGTGCAGCCCGCGGCCGAAGACCCCGAGGTGGTGGTCGAGGTCGGGCCCGGCGGGCGCTGGGTCGCCGAGTACTACCCGCACGACAGCGCCGAGGAGTTGGCCGACGGTGGTCTGCGGATCACACTGCGTACGCCCGACCCCTCCTCGCTGCGCCGGCTCGCGCTGCGGCTGGGCAGGGACGGGCACATCGTGGCGCCGGCCGAGCTCGCGACCAGCGCGCGGGACGCGGCGCGGCAGGCGCTGGCCGCGTACGACGGGGCCGCGTGAGGAAGTTGGGCACGGCCTCGGGGACGTACGGCGCAGAAGTGATGAAAGGTGCGAAGGTGGTCAAAATGACTGGTGTGGCCGGTTTCACTGATATCGCCACGATGTCCGCTACGGTCGCCGCTCCGGCGCCTGTCGTCTTCAAGGCGGCCTGCCCGGACTGCCGCGCCCGTTTCGAACTGGACGCGACCGCGCTGCGGCTGGCGATCGGGGCCAGCCGGCGCACCACCTTCTACTCCTTCACCTGCCCCGAGTGCGGGACCGCGGTCCGCAAGCCCGCCGGTGAGCGCATCATCGAACTGCTCACCGGTGGCGGGGTGCGCACGCTCCGCCTCCACCAGACCGTCTAGGCTCGGCGCATGTTCTGGGCGATGCTGGCCGTGGCTGTGGGTTTCGTGGGACTTGCCGTGCTGGCCGTCTTCGCGATCAAGGTGTTCGTCGAGGCGCAGCGCCTCGGGCGTCAAGTCGCCGACACCACACAGCAGATCAACCGCGCCGCCGAGGAGCTGGAGCGGGCCGCGGTGAGCGTGGCGAAGGCCGGCGGCGACGCCGTCTGAGGGCCCGGTGCTGTGTGGTGCGGGATGGAAAGCGCTTTACCGCTGTGACCTGTCGGATCCCCAGGCCGGGCGGGTACGCTCCCTTAGGTGGCCTGGTAGTGAGGCGCGGGCCGCAACTGGGAGTACGCACAGGGATTGCCCCCTGTTCACCCCCACGGGATACGATCGCTGCCAGCACGGTGGTCGGACAACAGTCCGAGGTCCGATCGGTACCGGCAGTCCCGCCCCTGCCGCCTCAGTGAGAAGGTAAACGCATATGTTCGGTGGAAAGATCGGCGCCCCCGAGTTGATCATCCTGCTCGTGGTCGTCCTCCTCCTGTTCGGCGCGAAGAAGCTTCCGGACATGGCGCGCTCGCTCGGCAAGTCGGCCCGCATCCTCAAGAGCGAGGCCAAGGCCATGAAGAGTGAGGGTGGCAACAAGGATGCCGCTCCCTCGGACCCGCCGAAGCAGGACGACCAGCAGCCGCCGGCCCAGCGCACCATCCAGGCCTCCCCGGGCGACGTGACCAGCTCGCGCCCCGTGTCCGAGCCGACCAACCAGACGACGCAGAGCTGATCAAGAGCTGATCGAAGGCCGTCACTGCCACGGCGGCCTGTCGCACGAGATGAGGACGTGGGTTGCTCAACTCTGCCCGCAAGCAGGAAAAGGACCCCGAGGGGCGGATGCCACTCGCGGAGCACCTGCGTGAGCTTCGCAACCGGCTCGGGAAGGCCGTCCTGGCCATCCTCGTCGTCACGATCGTCGCTGCCTTCTACTACAAGGACATCATCGAGTTCTTCACGAACCCGGTGCTGGACTCCGTCGGCTGTGACAAGACCTTCTCGGAGCTCACGGCCAAGGCCGTCGAGAACAAGGACGCCAACGAGCAGTGCGCCCGCATCGTGCTCAACGGCCTGATCACGCCCTTCACGCTCGCCCTGAAGGTGTCGCTGATGGCCGGCGTCATCGGGGCCTCCCCGATCTGGCTCTACCAGTTGTGGGGCTTCGTCGCGCCCGGCCTGCACAAGCATGAGAAGAAGTACGCCACCGGCTTCGTGGCGACCGGCGTACCGCTCTTCCTCGGCGGCGCCTTCTTCGCGTACAAGACGCTGCCGACGATGGCGCGGGTGCTGCTGGACTTCTCGCCGGCGAACATCGACAACCAGCTGCCGCTCGACGATCTGCTCGACCTGATCACCCGCATGGTCATCGTCTTCGGTCTCTCCTTCGAGCTGCCGCTGCTCCTGGTCATGCTCAACCTCACGGGCGTGATCACCGGCAAGCGGATGCTCGGCTGGTGGCGCGGGATGATCATGGGCATCACGGTCTTCGCCGCGGTGGCCACGCCCAGCACGGACCCGCTCACCATGCTCGCCCTCGCCGGGCCGATCTGGGTCCTGTACTTCGCGGCGACGGCCTTCTCCTTGCTGAACGACCGTCGCAGGCGTCGGATCGAGGCGGCGGGCCCCGGCGACGACGAGGCGTCCGAGCTCGATCTCACCCCCGAGGACATCGACGAGGTGGAGCCGGTCTCGGCCACCCGGTCGCTGCCCGAGCAGTCCACCGGCGAGAACAACCGGATCAACGGTTACGACGATGTGACCTGAGGCAACCCCCGCTCGTGGCCGGACAGTTGTTAAGGTCCGGCCCGTGACCAGCGAGATCACCCTCTTCGTCAATCCCACCGCGGGACGCGGCCGGGGCGCGGGCGCCGCGCAGCCGGCCGCTTCCGCGTTGCGGGCGGCCGGCTTCTCCGTGCGTACCGTCATCGGGGAGGACGCCGCCGACGCACTGGTACGCGCGCGTGCCGCGGTGTCCCGGGGCACCGGCGCCCTCGTGGCCGTCGGCGGGGACGGTCTGGTGAACCTCGCCCTGCAGGCCGTCGCCGGCACGCGTACCCCGCTCGGAGTGGTCGCCGTCGGCACCGGCAACGACTTCGCGCGCTCCCTGGGACTGCCCGTGCGTGAGCCGGCCGCGGCGGGCGCGCTCGTCGCCGAGTCCCTCAAGGGAGCGCTGATCCGTTCCATCGACCTGGGGCGGATCGGCGGCCACTGGTTCGGCACCGTGCTCGCCTCCGGCTTCGACTCCCGGGTCAACGACCGCGGCAACCGGATGCGGCTGCCGCTCGGCCGCTTCAAGTACGACCTGGCGATCCTCGCGGAACTGGCCGCGTTCAAGCCCGTGCCGTTCCGCCTGACGCTCGACGACGGCTCCGTGCGCGAGATCGCCGCGACCCTTGTCGCCGTCGGCAACGGCACGTCGTACGGGGGCGGCATGCGGATCTGTGCCGACGCCGACATGAGCGACGGGCTGTTCGACATCACCGTGGTCGGGGAGTGCTCCCGTACGACATTGCTGCGCGTGTTCCCACGCGTCTACAAGGGGACGCATCTCACGCACCCCGTGGTCAGCTCCTACCGGGCGGCGCGCGTCGAGCTGGCCACCGCGGACGCCGCCGGCGTCACGGGTTACGCGGACGGGGAACCGGTCGGGCCGCTGCCGATGGTCGCCGAGTGCGTGCCGGGGGCGGTGCGCGTCCTTACCGGATAATGATCGTCCGTTGTCAGTGGTGGCCGGTAGGCTCGAAAGCACGATGACAGAGGACCTCTCCCCGGCCGAGCGGTATGCGGCAGCCCGTCAGCGGGCCGCAGAGCAGGCCACCGCGCTCGCTTCCTTCCGCGAGATGTACGACTTCGGCCTCGACCCCTTCCAGATCGAGGCGTGTCAGGCGCTCGAGGCGGGCAAGGGCGTCCTGGTCGCCGCACCCACCGGTTCGGGCAAGACGATCGTCGGCGAGTTCGCCGTGCACCTCGCCCTTCAGCAGGGCAAGAAATGCTTCTACACGACGCCGATCAAGGCGTTGTCGAACCAGAAGTACCAGGACCTCGCCAAGCGCTACGGCGCCGACAAGGTCGGCCTGCTGACCGGCGACAACAGTGTGAACAGTGACGCACCCGTGGTCGTGATGACCACCGAGGTGCTGCGCAACATGCTGTACGCGGGCTCGCAGGCGCTGATCAATCTCGGCTACGTGGTCATGGACGAGGTGCATTACCTCTCCGACCGTTTCCGGGGCGCCGTATGGGAAGAGGTGATCATCCACCTCCAGGAGTCCGTGACGCTGGTCTCCCTGTCGGCCACGGTGTCGAACGCGGAGGAGTTCGGCGACTGGCTCGACACGGTGCGCGGCGACACCGAGGTGATCGTCTCCGAGCACCGGCCCGTGCCGCTCTTCCAGCACGTGCTCGCCGGGCGCCGGATGTACGACCTCTTCGAGGAGGGTGAGGGCAGCAGGAAGGCCGTCAACCCGGACCTCACGCGGATGGCGCGCATGGAGGCGAGCCGTCCTTCCTACCAGGACCGGCGGCGCGGGCGTGCCATGCGCGAGGCCGACAGGGAGCGGGAGCGGCGCCAGCGCTCGCGGATCTGGACGCCGGGCCGGCCCGAGGTCATCGAGCGGCTCGACTCCGCCGGTCTGCTGCCCGCCATCACCTTCATCTTCAGTCGCGCCGCGTGCGAGGCGGCGGTGCAGCAGTGCCTGTTCGCGGGGCTGCGGCTGAACGACGAGGAGGCCCGGGCCAGAGTCCGCGAGATCGTCGAGGCGCGGACGGCCTCCATCCCGGACGAGGACCTGCATGTTCTGGGGTACTACGAGTGGCTCGAAGGGCTGGAGCGCGGGATCGCCGCCCACCACGCGGGCATGCTGCCGACCTTCAAGGAGGTCGTCGAGGAACTGTTCGTCCGTGGGCTCGTGAAGGCCGTCTTCGCCACCGAGACGCTGGCGCTCGGCATCAACATGCCTGCCAGATCGGTGGTGTTGGAGAAGCTCGTCAAGTGGAACGGGGAGCAGCACGCCGACATCACCCCCGGTGAGTACACGCAGCTGACGGGGCGCGCGGGCCGCCGGGGCATCGACGTCGAGGGGCACGCCGTCGTGCTGTGGCAGCGCGGCTTCAGCCCGGAGCACCTCGCGGGGCTCGCGGGGACGCGCACGTATCCGCTCAAGTCGAGCTTCAAGCCCTCGTACAACATGGCGGTGAATCTGGTCGAGCAGTTCGGCCGGCACCGCTCGCGCGAGCTGCTCGAAACCTCCTTCGCGCAGTTCCAGGCCGACAAGTCGGTGGTCGGGATCTCGCGTCAGGTGCAGAAGAACGAGGAGGGACTCGAGGGCTACAAGGAGTCCATGACCTGCCACCTCGGGAACTTCGACGAGTACGCGCGGCTGCGCCGCGAACTCAAGGACCGCGAGACGGAGCTGGCCAAGCAGGGTGCGGTCCAGCGGCGTGTGCAGGCGGCCGCTGCGCTGGAGAAGCTCAAGCCCGGCGACGTCATCCACGTACCGACGGGCAAGTTCGCGGGTCTCGCGCTCGTGCTCGACCCGGGGCTGCCGGCCGGGCGGACCAACGGACACCGCGGGTTCGAGCACCACGACGGCCCGCGGCCGCTGGTGCTGACCGCGGAGCGCCAGGTCAAGCGGCTGGCCTCGATCGACTTCCCGGTGCCCGTGGAGGCACTGGAGCGGATGCGGATCCCGAAGTCGTTCAACGCGCGCTCGCCGCAGTCGCGCCGTGATCTGGCGTCGGCGCTGCGCACCAAGGCCGGACACATCGTGCCCGACCGGCACCGCAAGGGGCGGGCACCGGCCGCCGACGACCGCGAGATCACGCGGCTGCGGGCGGAGCTGCGGGCCCATCCCTGCCACGGCTGCTCCGAGCGGGAGGACCATGCCCGCTGGGCCGAGCGCTACCACCGGCTGCTGCGGGACACCGGGCAGCTGGAGCGCCGGATCGAGGGCCGCACGAACACGATCGCGCGCACCTTCGACCGCATCGTGAAACTGCTGACCGAGATGGACTACCTGCGCGGCGACGAGGTCACCGAGCACGGCAAGCGGCTCGCACGGCTCTACGGAGAGCTGGACCTGCTGGCGAGCGAGTGCCTGCGCGAGGGGGTGTGGAACGACCTGAACCCGGCCGAACTCGCCGCGTGCGTCTCGGCGTTGGTGTTCGAGGCACGGGTCTCCGACGACGCGCTCACACCCAAGGTGCCGTCGGGGAAGGCGAAGGCCGCGCTGGGTGAGATGGTCCGGATCTGGGGTCGGCTCGACGCCCTGGAGGAGGAGTTCCGGATCAACCAGGCGGAGGGGGTCGGTCAGCGCGAGCCCGATGTCGGGTTCGCCTGGGCCGCGTACCAGTGGGCGTCCGGCAAGGGCCTCGACGAGGTGCTGCGGGAGGCCGAGATGCCCGCCGGGGACTTCGTCCGCTGGTGCAAGCAGGTCATCGACGTGCTGGGGCAGATCGCGGCGGCGGCCCCGCACGACGCGTCGTCGACGGTGGCGCGCAACGCGCGCAAGGCCGTGGACCAGTTGCTGCGGGGCGTGGTGGCCTACTCGTCGGTGGGCTAGAGCGCGTCCGCGGAGCAAGGCCGAAGGGCCCGGGACCGAGCGTCCCGGGCCCTTCGGCTGTTCCTTACGCCGCCGCCGCGCGGGACGCGTCCCGCTTCGCCACCTCTTCGCGGACGATCGGGATCACGTGGCGGCCGAAGTCGATCGCGTCGTCGAGCAGGTCGTAGCCGCGGGCCGACAGGATGTTCACGCCCAAGTCGTAGTAGTCCAGGAGGGCTTGGGCCACTGTTTCCGGGGTGCCGACCAGCGCCGTCGAGTTGCCGGCGCCGCCGGTCTCCGTCGCCGTGGGGGTCCACAGCGCGCGGTCGTGGCGCTCGCCCTGGGCCGCTGCCGCGAGGAGGCGCCGGGAGCCCGCGTTCTCCGGGTTCTTCAGCGGGTGGCGGCGGGAGAGCGGGCTGCCGGCCTTGCGGGCCCTGATGCGGGCCAGCGTGGCGTGCGCCTTCTCCCAGGCCAGCTCCTCGGTCGGCGCGATGATCGGACGGAACGCGACCTGGATGCGCGGCACGTCCGTGCGGCCCGCCGCCTTCGCCGCGGCCTTGACCGACTCGATCTGCTGGGCGGTCTCGGCGAGGGGCTCGCCCCACAGGCAGTAGATGTCGGCCTCCGCGCCGCCCGCCGCGTACGCCGCCGGGGACGAGCCGCCGAACGAGACCTGCGGGTGCGGCTGTTGGACCGGGAAGGTGTCGCTCACGAAGTCGCGGAAGCGGTAGTGCGTGCCCTCGTGGTCGAACGGCTCGTGCGACGTCCAGGCCTTCTTGATGATCTGGATGGCCTCGCGGGTGCGGGCGTAGCGCTCGTCCTTGGTGAGGAAGTCGCCTTCGCGCTGCTGCTCGTGGTCGTTGCCGCCCGTGATGAAGTGGACCGCGAGGCGGCCGTCGCTGATGCGGTCCAGGGTGGCGAAGGTCTTCGCGGCGAACGTGGGGTACGAGACGTTCGGCCGGTGCGCCACCAGGATCTGGATCTTCTCGGTGCGCGCGGCGATGTAGGCGGCCGCCGGGGACGGGTCGGGGGAGCCGGAGCCGTACGCGAAGAGGACGCGGTCCCATCCGTGGTCCTCGTGGGCGCGGGCGAGCCGCAGTGTGTAGTCCTTGTCGAAGGACGCCCCAGAGCGGACGGTGACTTCGGAACCCTCGTTGGTCGCGGCTATGCCGAGGAACTCTACGGGCACGGTGATACGCCTCTTCAGCTGTAAGGGGATGGTGTGTGGCGGGCCTGATCGATGTCAGGCGCAACACGCCGCCGACCACACACGACCGAAGTCGATGTGGTCGCGGGTTACCAGCCGCGGCTGAGGGCGCATGTGCTCAGTGGAACAGGGCGGCGCGTGAAACGTCAACGTCTGCTCCCTGGACGTGGGTTCGGACGACCGGACGCCCTTACTCCATGTGTGCGAATCGATGCTGAGCGTACAAATGGGAGCGAGTGTATGCCCGCCGCGCGCTTATTTCAGGGCCTTGCTGAATATGACTCAGCGATGATCCGGTCGGACTAAGCTCGCCCGCAGCGCACCGAGTTGAGATGGATTCGGGCGTTTGTTCTCCCGTGCGCTGATGGTTCGTATTGATCCCGGAACGTAGCGCGGCGAACCATCGCAAACTTCCCCGACCCGACCGTTCAGAGGGCATACATGGTGAGTGTTCAATCGCCTCCCGGTGGCCGAGACGTCCCCTACACACGCGTGCTGTTGCTGCCCGCCATGATCATGGCCGCCGCCACCGGAGCGGCCGTCGCCCTGGTCACGCACCCGGCACGCCCCGCCGTCGCCCTGTGCGGCGCGCTCGGCACGCTCCTGGTGGTCGCCGTCGCGGCCGAGACCGTCCGGCGCGGTCGCATCGTCAAGGGCCTGCGCGCCCAGTACGCGCGGCACACCGCCGAGCTGGAAGCGCGTATAGCCGCCCAGGAACACCGCACGATGCGCGTCGCCAAAGAGGTCCTGCCGCACGCCCTGTACCGGATGCGCACCGGCGACAACCCCAGGGACGCCGTCCGCAACACCTGCGACTCCGACCCCGCCTTCCGCGACACCACGCAGGGTGAGCGCGAACTGCTGCGCCTGGCCCTCAAGGAGATCGACCGCGAGGAGGCCATGCGCGACGCCGCGCAGCGCGCCTTCGTCTCCATCGCCCGCCGCGTCCAGGCCATCGTGCACAAGCAGGCCCAGGAACTCCGCGAGATGGAGGAGGACCACGGCCGCAACCCCGAGGTCTTCGACGACCTCCTGCGCATCGACCACGGCACCGCCCTGATCGGCCGCCTCGCCGACTCCGTCACCGTCCTCGGCAACGCCCGGCCCGGCCGCCAGTGGCCCAAGCCGGTCCGGCTCTACAGCGTGCTGCGCGGCGCCATGTCGCGCATCCTCGAATACCCGCGCATCGATCTGCACGCCATCTGCGACGTGGCCATCAAGGGCGTCTCCGTCGAACCCCTCATCCACGCCTGCGCCGAACTCCTCGACAACGCCACCCGCTACTCGCCGCCGCAGACCCGGGTGCACGTCACCGCCGTCGAGGTGCAGACCGGCATCGCCATCGAGATCGAGGACGGCGGCGTCAGCCTGGGCGAGGAGCAGCGCGCCAAGGCCGAGCGGATGCTCGACAAGGCCAAGTCCGGCATCGACCTCAACGACCTCGGTGAGAACCCGCGCCTGGGCCTCGCGATCGTCGGCCGGCTCTGCTCGATGTACGACATGCAGATCTCCCTGCGCCAGTCCGCGTACGGCGGCGTCCGCGCCGTCCTCGTCGTCCCGCGCGACATGATGAGCAGCGGGCCCGCGCCCGGCCTCGCCCACGGCATCGGCGCCACGGCCGTCCCGCGCGTCGACCACAACGGCGTACCGATCAAGGAAGAGCCGCGGTTGAAGAAGACGCGTCGTCCCACCACGGGACCGCGCCCCTCCGCCCCGCTCGTCGCCGCGGCGGAGGACGACGAACCCGTGGTCACGGAGTGGCGGGAGAACGGGCTGCCGCAGCGCCGCAGGAAGGTCGACACGAAGGTCATCGAGAACCAGATCATCGTGACGCCCCGCCACCCGGACCTGACGATGCCGCAGTCCGGTGCCAGGACCGCGGCCGCTCCGGCCGCCGCCACCGGGCCGGCCGTGGAGCCGGAGCACGAGCGGCCGGCGCAGCCCGAACCCGGCCTGTGGGTCGAGGCGTTCATGAACGGCCTCAGGCCCGACGAGGCCGCCGCGGACAAGCCGCACGACGACGCCTACAACCAACAGGCCGACCAGCAGGCCGACGAGGGAGAGCGCCAGTGATCCAGCAACGCGCCAATTTCGACTGGATGCTCAAGGAGCTCGCCGACGGCGTGCCCAATGTGCGCCAGGTGGTGGTGCTCTCCGCCGACGGGCTGCGCATCGCCCGGTTCGGCGGCGACCCCGATGGCGCCGACCGGATCGCCGCGGCCTGTGCGGGACTTCAGTCCCTCGCCTCCGCCGTAGCCTCCGAGATCGCGGAGAGCAACGGCAAGATGAACATGGTCATCATCGAGGTCGACGGCGGCTTCTTCTATCTGATGGCCGCGGGCAAGGGCGCGTACCTCGCCGTCCTCGCCGACCCGTACGTCGACGCGGGCCTCATCAGCCACCAGATGCGCGACCTCGTCATCCGGATCGGCGCCCACCTCACCAGCCCGCCCCGACGCAATGGCCAGACCGTATGACTCCTCGCTCCCCCGAACCCCCGTTCAGAGAAGAAGAACCGGCTCCCCAGCGCGAGCGCCGTGCGCAGGATCCCAAGGATCCCGAGCGGCTCTACGTCATCACCGGCGGCACCGACGGCGCCGAGCGCGCGCCGCTCGACCTGGTCACCCTGATCGTGGCGCGGGCCGACCCGCCCGTGGCCGCGCCGCCCGAACAGTCCGCCGTGCTGCGCATGTGCCGGGCGCCGCTGTCCACGGCCGAGATCTCGGCCTACCTCAACCTGCCGTTCAGCGTGGTCACCGTGCTGCTCGGCGAACTCCTCGCGGCCGAACTGGTCCAGTCGCGCGCACCGGTGATCCGCGGCGCCGTCGCGGACCGTTCCCTCCTCGAAGCGGTGATGCATGGACTACAGAAGCTCTGACGGCACCGGCGCCATGGACACGGCGGTCGGCAGCGTGCACATCCCCGGCCCGCGCGCCGAGGACCGGATGCCCGAGACCGTCACCTCCGCCGTGAAGATCGTCATCGTGGGCGGCTTCGGTGTCGGCAAGACGACGATGGTGGGCTCCGTCAGCGAGATCCGCCCGCTCACCACCGAAGAGACCATGACGCAGGCGGGCATCGGCGTCGACGACAACTACGGCTCGGAGACCAAGACCGCCACCACGGTCGCCATGGACTTCGGGCGGATCAGCGTCACCGACGAACTCGTTCTCTACCTCTTCGGAACACCGGGCCAGGAACGGTTCTGGTTCCTGTGGAACGGCCTGTTCGAGGGTGCGCTCGGCGCCGTCGTGCTCATCGACACCCGGCGCCTCGAAGTCAGCTTCGACGTGATCGGGCGGCTGGAGGAGCGCGGCGTGCCCTTCGTCATCGCCAACAACGCCTTCCCCGACGGGCCGAGCTACCCGACGGACGAACTGCGCAACGCCCTCGATCTCGACGCGCACGTCCCGATCATCGAGTGCGACGCGCGGCGCAGGGCCTCCAGCCGTGACGTCCTGCTGACCCTCATGCGCTATCTGCACGAGATGGCGTTGCATCGCGCCTGATGGCCCGAAGCGACAGCGCCTTGTCAACCACCCGTGCACGTTACCCAGTTGCCCATACGACCGGAGCGATCACCGTGACGCCTCCCTCCCAGCCCTCCCCGTCGTCCGCCGGATTCGACGACCTCGCAGACCCCTCGCCCGCCCCGCCGCCGGGCTGCCCCGCACACGCCCTCGGACCGGACGGGATGCGCCGGCTCTACGGGCCCGAGGCCGACGCGGACCTCGCGTCCGTCTACGAGAAACTGCGCGCCGAACACGGCTCGGTGGCCCCGGCGCTGATCCACGACGACGTACGCATGTGGGCGGTGCTCGGCCACGGTGAGAACCTCCACATGGTCCGCTCCACCTCCCAGTACAACCGGGACGCCCGGAACTGGACGGCCCTGAAGAACGGCACCGTCAAGCCCACCCACCCGCTCGCCCCCGTGTTCGGCTGGCAGCCCATCTGCTCGATGGCCGAGGGCGCGGAGCACCTCAGGCTGCGCGGCGCCGTCACCCACGCCCTTGAGATCATCGACCACCGCAGCCTGCGCCGCGCCATCAACAAGGCCTGTCAGGAGATCATCAACCGGTTCTCCGAGCGCGGCGCGTGCGATGTCGTCGGCGAGTTCGCCGAGCATCTGCCGATGATGGTGATGCTGGACATCTTCGGTGCCTCCGAGGCGTACAGCGAGCGCTTCGTGCAGGCCGCCCGCGACATGATCAAGGGCACCGAGACGGCGATCGCCAGCAACGAATACATCATGGGCATTCTCATGGAGCTCACGGCCCGGCGCCGGGCCGCCCCCGACGACGACTTCATCAGCCGTCTCATCGCGGCCCCCGCGGCCCTCACCGACGACGAGGTGGGCCAGCACCTGCGGCTCGTCCTCATCGCGGCGTACGAGGCCACGGCCAACCTCATCGCGAACGTGCTGCGCACCGTGCTCACCGACCCGCGCTTCCGGGCCCAGCTCAACGGCGGGCAGATGACGGTGCCGGAGGCGGTCGAGCAGTCACTGTGGGACGAGCCGCCCTTCAGCGCCATGGTCGCCTACTTCGCCAAGGTCGACACCGAACTCGGCGGGCAGCACATCCGGGCCGGTGACGGTCTGATCTTCGGCATCGCGCCGGGGAACGTCGACCCGGCCGTGCGGCCCGATCCGACCGAGCACATGCAGGGCAACCGCTCGCACCTCGCCTTCGGCGGCGGGCCGCACGAATGCCCCGGGCAGGACATCGGGCGTGCCATCGCCGACATCGGGGTCGACGCGTTCCTCATGCGGCTGCCGGATGCCGAACTCTCCGTCGACGAGCGCGAGTTGAGGTGGCGGTCCACCATCCTGTCGCAGCATCTCGTCTCGCTGCCCGTGGCCTTCACGCCCCGGGCGCAGCAGGATGTCATCACCAAGCCCAGCATGGTGCCGCCCCCGCGGACGGACTGGCAGGTCTCGTCCGGCGCGCCTGCGCCGGCCCCGGCCCCGGTCGCCCCCGCTCCGGTCGCGCCCGCGCCCGCCGCTGCGGAACCGGCCCGGGCCGGGACCGGTGCCTGGCAGAGGTTCCTGCGGTGGTGGCGCGGCTACTGATCCCACGTGTCGTACGACTCCCAGGCCCCCAGCTGTCGCTCGCTCACGAACCGGTGCTCCCGGCCGGTCACCGGGTCCCTGAACTCCAGGGTGCGCGCGAGGAGTTGCAGGGGTCTGCGGAAGTCGTCGGGCGCAGTCGGCTCCGCGATCCGGGGGTAGAGCGGGTCCCCGAGGAGCGGCAGGCCCAGGGCGTTCATGTGGACGCGTAGTTGGTGGGTGCGGCCCGTGCGGGGGGTCAGGTGGTACAGGGCCAGTGCGTTCTTGGGGCGCGCGTTCCTCGCGTCGTCCCTGACGCCTTTGAGCCGGACTGTGCTCTCGGCGTTGGGGGCGCCGCCCGGCACCTCGTACGCGGTGAGCACGCCCCGTTCCTTCTCGATCCTGCTGCGGACCGTGACCGGCAGCTCCACCGCCGGGTCGTACCCGGCCACCGCCTCGTACTCCTTGGTGACCAGCCTGTCCCGGAACAGGGTCTGGTACTTGCCCCGCTCCTCGGCCCGTACGACGAACAGCACGAGTCCGGCGGTCAGCCGGTCCAGGCGGTGTGCGGGGCTGAGGGTCCCAATGCCCGACTCCCGCCGCAGCCGGGCCAGTACGGTCTCGGCCACGTGACTGCCGCGGGGGGTCGTGGCGAGGAAGTGCGGCTTGTCGGCGACGAGGATGTGCTCGTCGCGGTACACGGTGTCGACCGCGAACGGTACGGGGGTTTCGGGGGGCAGGTCCCGGTGGAACCAGACGTGGCCGCCGGGCTCGTAGGGCGTGGTGGTCGTGACGGGTGTTCCGTCCCGGCCGACGATCCCGCCTTCGGCGATCATCGCGTCGATCGTCCCGTCGCCGGCGGCCAGCCGGGCCACCAGGTGGTTGCGCACCGTGTCCCAGTTGCCGTCGGCCGGCATCCGTACGCGTACGGGGTCGATGCCGTTCCGTTGGGGGAGCGGGGAGGGTGGGGTGCGGCGGTGTCTCATGTCAGGGGTCAGCGTACGGGCGCTGCGCGGGGGCGCGCTTCGAAGGGAGGGTGGCCGTCTGGTGTGCGCGCGTGCAGGGGTGCTGCGCGCGCATGCCCCGACCGGCCCTCCCGTCTCGTACGTGTCTGAACGCCGGGGGTGGTGGTCCGTCAGTTGGAGGCTGTCGGAGATTCCTGCTCCGCCTCCACCTGGGCGTTCCAGTCCCTCTTCGATGCCTGCCAGCCGTCCTCGTTGTGGCCCAGGCGCCAGTAGCCGGAGATCGACAGGTCCTCGCGCGGGATCTGCCGGTCCACGCGCAGGTGGCGGCGGAGCTCCTTCACGAAGCCGGCCTCGCCGTGCACGAAGGCGTGCAACCGGCCCTCGGGGAAGTCGAGCCCGGTGACGGCGGCGATCAGCGCCTGGCCCACCGGGTGGCCCGACCGGTGCAGCCAGGTGACCTCGACCGGGGAGTCGATCTTCTGCTCCTCCTCGGGGCCCTCGATCTCCAGGAAGACCTGCGCCCGCGCGCCCTGGGGCAGCGCCTCCAGGGCCGCGGCCACGGCGGGCAGCGCGCTCTCGTCGCCGACGAGGAGGTGCCAGTCCGCCGAGGCGTCGGGTGCGTAGGCGCCGCCCGGGCCCATGAAGTGGATCGTCTCGCCGGGCCGGACGCTCGCCGCCCACGGGCCGGCCAGGCCCTCGTCGCCGTGGACCACG
Source organism: Streptomyces sp. NPDC050264 (assembly GCF_040655895.1). Lineage (NCBI taxonomy): Bacteria > Bacillati > Actinomycetota > Actinomycetes > Kitasatosporales > Streptomycetaceae > Streptomyces > Streptomyces sp. NPDC050264. The sequence goes on along the minus strand of NZ_JBFAKV010000010.1, from coordinate 83,050 downwards.
AAGTCGAGGGTGAGTTCGCGGGCCGCCGGGTCCCAGGCGCGCACCGTGTACGTGCGGGTCACGGGCCACTGCTCGCGCGGCTGCTCTTCGCGGATGCGCTCCACGTCGAACGGCTCGGCGTAGGTCACTCCCGCCGGCGGGAAGAGCAACTTGACGTAGTGGTCGGTGTATTCGAGCTCGGGGAGGTCCGCGAGTCCGTCCCCGCCGAGCACCACCCGCTGCATGTGCGGGGTCAGTCGCTCGGTGCGCACGACCTGAGCCGAGCGGGCCTTACGGGGCTTGCGTGCGGGACGCTCGGCCATGTGCGGTCTCCCTTGTGTCCATGCTGGTACGTAAGTTAGGTAACCCTAAGCTAACACCTCATTCTGAGAGGGTGGTGAGGAGTCGGTGCAAAGATCCGCCCAATCCCCAGCGGGCCGCCAGTCGATCGAGAAGCTCCGGGTCGCGCGGCTCGCGCGGCAGTGCCGTGGTGACGGTCGGCAGGGGCACGTCTGCCGCCACCTGGACCACCTTCGGTGCCACCGCCAGATACGGGCGGGACTCGTCCAGGCGCTTGCGCTGGGTCGGTGTCAGTTTGGCCTTCGGGTCGTCGACCGCGGCCATGATCCCGGCCAGGTCCCCGAACTGCGCCAGCAGCTTCGCGGCCGTCTTCTCGCCGATGCCGGGGACTCCGGGCAGGCCGTCGCTCGGGTCACCGCGCAGCAGCGCCATGTCCGCGTAGCCGGAGCCGTCCACCCCGTACTTCTCGCGCAGCAGGTCCTCGTCCGTGATCTGCAAGGTGCCCACGCCCTTGAGGGGGTAGAGGACGCGGCGCTCGCGTTTGTCGTCGACCAGTTGGAAGAGGTCGCGGTCGCCGGTGACGATGTCGACCGGGCCGGTCGCCCGGCCGGTGAACGTGCCGATCACGTCGTCCGCCTCGTAGCCCTCGACTCCCACGCGCGCGATGCCCACCGCGTCGAGCACCGCCTCGATGATCGGCACCTGCGGGGAGAGTGTGTCGGGGATCTCCTCCTCGTCCGGCGTGCCGGACGCCGTCTCCTCGGCGACGCGGTGCGCCTTGTAGGAGGGGATGAGGTCGACGCGCCACTGCGGACGCCAGTCCGCGTCCATGCACGCCACGAGATGATCGGGGTGGTGGTCGTGGACGAGCCGGGTGATGAATTCGAGCAGCCCGCGCACGGCGTTGACCGGTGTGCCGTCCGGGGCCTTCACGGAGTCGGGGACCCCGAAGTAGGCCCGGAAGTACAGGGACGCGGTGTCGAGCAGCATCAGGCGCTGGTTGGCCGGGGTTTCCTGAGTCACGTCTCGCATCATGCCGCACCTCACTGACAGTCACGGGTTGTGCGGGAAGTGTGGGTGATTGTGGACGTGATGTGAGCTGGGTCACTCTTCTGTTTGCTTGGCATAAGCCTGGGCAGGCGCCGACTCGGAGCGGACCCGGTCACACGTTCAACTAATGAACGATTGGCCGGTTCAGGCGGGCAGACCCCGTACCGCACCACGGCCCGCCGGCGGGGGAGGCGGGCCGTACTGGTTCGACCCGAGAGGTGTATGTGTCCAGGCTTGAAGCCGAAGACCTGTACAAGGTGTTCGGCAGACGACCCGATGAGGCGGTGGAGCAACTCCGCCGCGGAGCCGACCGTGAGGAGCTGCGCGCCGACGGCACGACGGCCGCCGTGATCGACGCGTCATTCACCGTCGAGCCCGGCCAGATCTTCGTGGTCATGGGTCTGTCGGGATCCGGCAAGTCCACCCTTCTGCGCATGCTGAACGGACTGCTGGAGCCCACCGCGGGACACGTCCGCTTCGACGGTGACGACCTGACGCAGTTGTCGCCCCGCGAGCTGCGCGAGGTCCGCTCGAAGAAGATCAGCATGGTCTTCCAGCACTTCGCGCTGTTCCCGCACCGCTCCGTCCTGGAGAACGCGGGGTACGGCCTGGAGGTGCAGGGCGTCCCGCGCGTCGAGCGCGAGGCGAAGGCCACCGAGGCGCTGCGCCTCGCGGGCCTGGAGGGCTGGGAGAAGTCCTTCCCCGACGAGCTGTCCGGCGGTATGCAGCAGCGCGTGGGCCTGGCCCGCGCCCTGGCGACCGACGCCGATCTGCTCCTCATGGACGAGTCGTTCAGCGCGCTCGACCCGCTGATCCGGCGCGACATGCAGGACCAGCTGCTCGACCTGCAGAAGACCCTGAAGAAGACCATCGTCTTCATCACCCACGACCTGAACGAGGCCATGCGCCTGGGCGACCGCATCGCCGTCATGCGTGACGGCCGCATCGTCCAGATCGGCACCGCCGAGGACATCCTCGTCACCCCGGCCAACGACTACGTCGCGTCCTTCACCCAGGACGTCGACCGCTCCCGCGTGCTGACCGCGGGCGCGATCATGGCCACGCCCGAGGCGGGGTACACGGCGGCCGACGCTCCGGCGACGGTCACCGAGGACACCCCGATCATCGATCTCTTCACGCCCTGCTCGACCAGCTCCATACCCGTCGCCGTGACCGGCGAGGACGGTGCCGTCGTGGGTGTCGTGCCGCGGGAGCGGCTGCTCGCCGTTCTCGGCGAGCCCATGAAGTCCGTGGAGAGCGCGGACGAGAACAACGGCGCGGCCACGGGCCTCGTCAAGGAACCGAAGGACACTGTCTCCACGCCGCGTGGCGAGGGCGACGGTCCGGTGGAGAAGGTGAACGCCGGTGCCTAGGATTCCTTTCGGTGACTGGGTCAACGACGTGGTCGACTGGCTGCTCAACCACGTCGCCTGGCTCTTCGACTTCTTCAAGACCGTCTTCGACGGCGTCTACAACGGCCTCACAGACGTACTGCAGGCCCCTGAACCGCTGCTGCTCGCGGGCATCTTCGCCGTCATCGCCTTCTGGCTGCGCGGCACGCTCGCCGGTGTACTGACCTTCGTCGGATTCTGGTTCATCCAGAATCTCGAACTGTGGGACAACGCCATGATGACGTTGTCCCTCGTCCTCGTGTCGACGGTGATCGCGCTCATCATCGGGGTGCCACTGGGCATCTGGGCGGCCCGGTCGAATCGGGTCAGCGGCTTGTTCCGGCCGGTCCTCGACCTCATGCAGACGCTGCCGGCGATGGTCTACCTCATCCCGGCCATCCTGTTCTTCGGCTCCGGCGCTCCCGCCGGCATCGTCGCGACCCTGATCTTCGCGGTGCCCCCGGGCGTGCGCATGACCGAGCTGGGCATCCGGCAGGTCGACAAGGAACTGGTCGAGGCCGCCGACGCGTTCGGCACGAAGCCGAGCAACACCCTGATGCGCGTCCAGCTGCCGCTCGCCCTGCCGACGATCATGGCCGGTGTCAACCAGGTCATCATGCTCGGCCTGTCCATGGCCGCCATCGCGGGCATGGTCGGCACCGACGGACTCGGCGGCGACGTCAACGAGGCCATCGGCCAGCTCAACGTCGGCCTCGGCGCCGAGGCCGGTCTCTCGATCGTCATCCTGGCGATCTACCTCGACCGCATGACCAGCTCCCTCGGTCAGCAGGTCTCGCCGATCGGCCGCCGCGCGCTCGCCAAGGTGCGCGCCGCGCACGGCCTGAAGATCTGGTCCTACCGTCCCCGGCCGGCCGTCGCCGTGGTCGGCGTCGTGGTCCTCGCGCTCGTCGCGGGCGGCATGGGCATGTTCGGCGGATCCACCTCGTCGACCGCCTCGGACGACGGCACCAACGTCGGCCAGGGCAAGAAGATCTCCATCGGCTACATCCCCTGGGACGAGGGCGTCGCCTCCACGTACCTGTGGAAGGAGATCCTGGAACAGCGCGGATTCGAGGTCGAGACCAAGCAGTTCGACGCGGGCCCGCTCTACACCTCGCTCGCCCAGGGCACCGTCGACTTCGAGACGGACTCCTGGCTGCCGACCACGCACGCCCAGTACTGGAAGAAGTACGGCTCCAAGCTGGAGGACCTGGGTTCCTGGTTCGGCCCCACGTCCCTGGAGCTGACCGTGCCCTCGTACATGAAGGGCATCGACTCGCTGGCGGACCTCAAGGGTCAGGGCGCCAAGTTCGGCGGCAAGATCACCGGCATCGAGTCGAGCGCCGGCGAGACCGCGCTGCTCAAGAGCAAGATCCTCAAGGCGTACGGCCTCGACAAGGAGTACAAGGTCGTCGACAGCTCCACGCCGGCGATGCTGGCCGAGCTGAAGCGCGCCTACGCCAAGAAGCAGCCGATCGTCGTTCCGCTCTGGTCGCCGCACTGGGCGTACAACGACTACGACCTGAAGAAGCTCAAGGACCCGAAGGGCGCCTGGGGCAAGGGCGACGGCGTGCACTCGCTGGCCCGCAAGGGCTTCGGCACCGACTTCCCCGAGGTCAACACGTGGCTCAAGGACTTCAAGATGAGCGAGAAGCAGCTCACGAGTCTTGAGGCCGAGATCAACAAGACCGGTAAGGGCAAGCAGCAGGACGCCGTCAAGGCCTGGCTGAAGAAGAACCCGGGTGTCGTCGACAAGCTGGCACCGGTGAAGAAGCAGGGCACCGCGGGCGACTCCAAGGACCCCGTGAACGTCGCCTGGTTCCCGTGGGACGAGGACGTCGCCGTCACCTACCTCTGGAAGAACGTCCTGGAGAGGCGCGGCTACAAGCTGAACCTCAAGCAGATGGACGTCGGCCCGGTCTACACCGGTCTCGCCAGCGGTGACCTCGACGTCAACTTCGACGCCTGGCTGCCGTACGCGCAGAGCAACTACTGGAACAAGAGCAAGGACAAGCTCAAGGACCTGGGCAGCTGGTACAGCCCGACCTCCTTGGAAGTCGCCGTTCCGTCGTACGTGAAGGGCGTCAAGTCCCTCGCGGACCTCAAGGGCAAGTCGAAGACCTTCGACGGGAAGATCATCGGCATCGAACCGGGCACCGGCGAGATGCAGCTCCTGAAGAAGGACGTGCTGCCGGGCTACGGCCTGGACAAGGAGTACAAGGTCGTCGACGGCTCCACGCCGGCGATGCTGGCCGAGCTGAAGCGCTCCTACGCGAAGAAGGAGCCGATCGCGGTCGTGCTCTGGTCGCCGCACTGGGCGTACAGCGAGTACAAGCTGAACAAGCTGGCCGACCCGAAGAAGAAGTTCGGCGAGGGCAACACGATCCGGACGATCTCCAACAAGGACTTCCCCGGCAAGTACCCGCAGCTCACGAAGTGGTTCAAGAACTTCAAGATGAGCGAGGACGAGCTGGGCAGCCTGGAGGCCGAGATCAAGAAGCGCGGTCAGGGCCAGGAGGAGAAGGCCGTCTCCGCGTGGCTCGAGTCGCACCAGGACGTCGAGAAGCGGATGACCGCTTCCTGATCCTGTAGGTCCTGTCCGGGGATGACCCCGGAGGTCCGAGCCGAGGGGTGGGTTCCGTCGCAGCGGTCGCTGTGAGGGAACCCACCCCTCGGTGTGTTCCGCCCGAACGGGTCGTCTCCGTACGCTCGGTGGCACCGTGACCGCCGCCTGGCCCCGTGCCTTCGCCGCCACCGCGCTCGCCGCTCTCCTGCTCCTGACGCAGCTGCCCGCCGCCGGCGCCGCCCCGGCCTCGGCGGCCACCGCCCGTTTTGCGGCACTTGCCTCGGATGTCACCCAGGCGGACGGTCACCGCTACGGCATGACCGACGACACCGGGCGCACCATGGACGCCGCCCAGATCCTCCAGGCCGCCGACGGAACGTATCTGGCCGTGTACCACACGATGCTGCCCGACAGCCGCTTCCACGCCGCCGTCGCCACCTCCACCGACCTCGCGCACTGGCAGCGCCGCCACGACTTCGGCGCGGGATCCAGCCAGCCGACGCTCGCCGCCGACGGCCGGGGCGGCTATCTCCTCGCGTACGAGAAGGACCCGGACAACCACATCGCGGTACGCGGCTACGCCGGTCCGCGCGCGCTGCTCGCCGGGCGCGCCGCGCACTCCTTCGACGCGCCCCGCACGCTGTCGTCCTGCGCCGAGGGCACCCCGGCGATCACAGCCGTGCACGGCGCCACCGTCGAGCTGACCGGGCACTACCGCGCGGACTGCGACACCGACCGCCAACTCACCGCCACACTGCGGGACTTCACCCGCTGGCACGCGGAGCCCGCGCCCCGCCTCGACCGGGCCGTGCAGGGGTACGGCAACACCGGCAACATAGGCGACCGCGCGCCGCTGCGACTGGCCGGGCAGCCGATGGTGCTCGTCGAGGGGCAGCGCCGGCGCGACGACTTCGCGAGCTGGTCCACGTACGCCTACGATCCCGCGTCCGGCCGAGCCGACCGCGTCGGATTGCGCACCGCGGGCGGCTCGACGTCCTTCGCCAATCCGTCCGCGACCCTGCTCACCGACCCCGACGGCCATCCCGCGCTCCTGGTCAGCCTGTTCATCCCCCGCGAAGGGGCGGCGCCGGGGGAGTCCGGACAGCTCGTGTACTGGCGAGAGCTGTAGCGGACGCCCCGGCCGGGACGCACGGCTTCCCGCGCTCGCATGAAACCCGCGGGCGAAACTGCGTAGGGTGCATTTAAACGAGCAGGACAACGCGGTGGGAGGGAGCGGACGTCATGGACGAGCACAAGGAGCCACTGCGCGTGGGCGCGGCCGTCCGGCGCCGTCGCCGGACCCTCGAACTGACGCTCTCGGCCGTGGCCGAGCGCAGTGGCCTGTCCGTACCCTTCCTCAGCCAGGTCGAGAACGAGCGGGCCCGGCCCAGCCGCCGCTCCCTGGAGAAGGTCGCCGACGCCCTGGGCACCACCGCGGTCGAACTCCTCGCCGCGGCGGACCCCGCCCGCACGGTCGACCTGGTGCGCGCCGACGACACGAGCGTCGAGGACGTCTCCGCGGAGGACGGCGGCGACTTCGTCGTCCGCACCCTCGTCCGCGGCCACCACCAGATGAACGCCCAGGAATTCGTCGGCGACCACGACCCGGGCCGCGAGTTCCAGCTGCGCAACGACGTCCTGATGCACGTCACCGAAGGCGCCGTCGAGGTGGAGGCCGAGGGCCGCGCCTACCAGCTGGTGCGCGGCGACACGCTGTACCTGACCGGTGGCGTACGGCACCGGTGGCGGGCGACCATGGCGGAGGCGCGGGTCCTCGTGGTGGCCGTCGCGGAGCACATCGACGCGGTCGACGAACCCGGACCGAAGTAGCGGCCGTGCGGGTCGTCTCCCTGGTCCCCTCGCTCACCGAGGCCGTCGCGGTGACCCTGCCGGGCGTGCTGGTCGGCGCGACCGACTGGTGCAGCCGTCCCGAGGGGCTCGACGTGGTGCGGATCGGCGGCACCAAGAACCCCGACGTGGCCGCGATCGTGGCCCTGCGCCCGGACCTGGTCGTCGCCAACGAGGAGGAGAACCGGGAGCCGGACCTGGCCGCCCTGCGCGCCGCGAGGATCGAGGTCCTGGTCACCGAGATCCGCCGACTGCCGCAGGCGCTACGGGAATTGGACCGGGTGCTGGGCGCGTGCGGGGCGGCCTCGCGGCCCCGCTGGCTGGACGAGGCAGAGGCGGCGTGGTCCGGACAGCCCACGCCGGAACGCCGGTCGCGGGCCGTCGTGCCCGTCTGGCGCCGCCCGTGGATGGTGCTCGGCCGCGCCACCTTCGCCGGCGACCTGCTGGCCCGCCTCGGCGTCGACAACGTGTACGCGGAGCACGCCGAGCGCTACCCGCGCATCCCGCTCGACGAACTGCGGGCGGCCGGAGCGGACCTGATGGTGCTCCCCGATGAGCCGTACCGGTTCACCGCCGACGACGGCCCGGAGGCGTTCGCGGTCCCCGCGGCACTGGTCAGCGGGCGCCATCTCACCTGGTACGGACCGTCGTTGGGGGAGGCGGCGCAGGTGCTCGGCGCCTCCCTCCGCGCCGTGAACCTGCCCTAGCTCAGGCGCGCGGGCGTCGGCGCCACGAGCAGGCGGCCGTTGAGCAGGCCGCGCGTCGTGTGCGCCGCGGCCACCGCCCAGGCCGCGACCAGGACGACGTACAGCGTGACGGCCAGAGCGTCGAACGCGGCCAGGCCCGTGTGCTTGCCCAGGCCCTCCGCGCCGGTGACACAGGTGCCGACGGGGAAGGTGAACGCCCACCACGTCATCGCGAAACCCATGCCCCTGCGGCGGGCCCGCACCACCAAGGCGGTGGCGAGCGCCAGCCACAGCAGGGCGAAGCCCAGCACCGGGACGCCGTAGAGCACCGCGAACGCCGTGAAACCGTGGGCGTAGGAGGCGGGCAGGACACCGCCCGCGACGTCGGCGAACTTGTTGGCGGCGGTCGTCGACTGGCCCAGCGGGCCGAGCACGAGGAAGAGGGTCGGGGTCAGCGCGACCGGCAGCGGGCCCGTAGTGACGAGGCGCGCGAAGATCACCGGCAGCATGACGAGGGTCGCGAGCAGGCTGATGCCGAACATGCCGTAACAGGCGAGGAGAAACGTCTGCTGCCACGGCCCGGGCGGCAGATGCGGCACGAGCAGCGGGCCGACGGCGGCGGACACCATGGGTGCCACCACGGGCAGCAGCCACACCGGGGAGGCCTGGCCGGGCTCGATCCGGTGCCGGACCATCATCAGATACGGGATGACGACGGCCGCGGCGAGCCCGGTCAGGGAGCCCGCGACGAACAGCACCGTGTCGACGGCGACCGCCGCGCCGAGTCCGAGCCAGTCCCGGCCCACCAGCATCGTGCCGCCGCCGACCGCGAGCAGCGCCATCGACAGGCAGCCGTAGAAGGGGGCCACCGAGGGGTCCAGGAGGTGCGCCCGCGCCTGGTCGCGGTGGTGCGTCCAGTGCAGGGCCCGTGCCGCGAGGAGCACCAGCAGCGCCGCGAACGACAGCGCCCACACCAGGGTGCAGGCCGTCCGCAGCCCGGTGAACCCCACCGGCAGGGTCGCGCCGGCGTTCGCCACGATCGCGGTGCCCATCACGGACGCGTACCAGTTGGGGCCGAGGTGGCGGACGGCGGCGGCGCGGAAACCGCGGGCCCGCGTGGTGGACGCGGCGGGCGCGGCGGGCGCGGTGGGGTGGGCGACGGTGACCATGACTCCACCGTCGCGCGCGGCCGGAGCCCCCACCAGGGACGTTGCCACTATGGGGACATAAGCTTCCTTTATGAGCCAGGAGCGCAGTGAGCCCACGGACCCCATGAATCAGCCGCCGGGCATGCTCGCGCACCGCGTCCCCGACCTCGGCGCGCTGGAGCTGCTCCTCGCCGTGGCACGGCTCGGCAGCCTCGGCGGGGCCGCGCGCGAGCTCGGCATCACCCAGCCCGCGGCGAGCAGCCGGATCCGTTCCATGGAGCGGCAGCTCGGCCTCGCACTCGTCGACCGTTCGCCGCGCGGCTCCCGGCTCACGGAGACGGGCGCCCTGGTCACGGACTGGGCGCGGCGCGTCGTGGAGGCGGCGGAGGAGTTCGACGCCGGGGCGCAGGCGCTGCGCGACCGGCGGGACTCGCGGCTGCGCGTCGCGGCGAGCATGACGATCGCCGAGTACCTGCTGCCGCGCTGGCTGATCGCGTTGCGGGCGGCACGTCCCGACACCGCGGTGTCGCTGCTCGCCGGCAACTCCGCCGCGGTCGCCGGGCGGCTGCTCTCGGGCGAGGCGGACCTGGGGTTCGTCGAGGGTCTTTCGGTCCCCGCGGGGCTCGACTCGACGGTCATCGCCCACGACCGGCTGATCGTGGTGACCGCGCCGAGCCACCCGTGGGCCCGCAGACGCCGGCCGCTCACGGCCGCGGAGCTCTCCGCGACTCCGCTCATCCTCCGGGAACAGGGGTCCGGTACCCGGCAGGTCCTCGACGCGGCGCTCGGGGGGCTTGCCCGGCCCCTCATCGAGCTGTCCTCGACCACGGCGGTGAAGGCGGCCGCGGTGAGCGGGGCGGGGCCCTCGGTGCTGAGCGAGCTGGCTGTGGGGGAGGAGCTTTCCGCTCGGCGGCTGGTCCGCATTCCGCTGGAGGAGGTGCGGCTTGCGCGGGACCTCCGGGCGGTCTGGCCGACGGGGCACCTGCCGGTGGGGCCCGCCAGGGATTTGCTCGGGTTGACCCGGTCGGCCTGAGTTTTCTGCGGCGCGCCGCCGGTCCGGTCCTGTGCGCGGCGTCGGCGCTGAGGCCACGGGGCTCCGCCCCGGACCCCGTTCCTCAATCGCCGCAGGGGCTTGAACTGGTTCCGGCGGACGGGCTTAAAGTGACCCCGGTGAGCCAAGTACCGTCCGCCCGAGGTGATCGCGTGCCCTGGGACGCTCTTCCCGGGCACGTCGAGCAGGCCCTCGCCGATGCGCTCGGGGCCCCGGTCGTGGCGGCCCGGACGCAGGTCGGGGGGTTCTCGCCCGGGGTCGCGGCTCGGGTCGCCCTCGCCGATGGGCGTCGCGCCTTCGTCAAGGCAGTCAGCGGCGACGTGAACCCGGTGAGCCCGCACTTCCACCGTGCAGAGGCGAAGAACGCCGCCGCGCTGCCCGCCGACGTGCCCGCGCCGCGCTTGCTCGCCACGTACGACGACGGTACCTGGGTGGCGCTGGCCTTCGAGGATGTCGACGGCGCTCAGCCGCAAGTTCCCTGGGTGGAGGCGGAGTTGGGTCGGGTGCTCGATGCCGTCGAGCGGCTCGCCCGCACCCTCACGCCCGCGCCGCTCCCGGCGGCCCGGGTCGGTGACGCGTTCGCCGAGAACTTCGGCGGCTGGCGCCGACTAATGGAGGAGGGGCGGGTGGAGAGCGCGGGCCTCGGCGCATGGGCCACCCGGAACGCCCCCGCGCTGGCCGAACTCGCCGCACCCTGGGCCGAGTTCGCCCACGGCGACACTCTCGCCCACGCCGACCTGCGCGCCGACAACATACTCCTCACCGCGCGGGACGTGGTCTTCGTCGACTGGCCGCACGCGGTGCGCGCCGCCGACTGGTTCGACCTGCTCGTCATGCTGCCGTGCGTCCGCGCCCAGGGCGGCCCCGATCCCGAAGTCCTGTTCACCGGCCACCCGTTGGGCCGCGCCGCCGACCCGGAGGGCGTCACGCGGACGCTGGCCGCCCTGGCCGGCTTCTTCCTCGACCAGGCCGCGCGCCCGGCCCCGCCGGGGCTGCCGGGGCTCCGGGCGTTCCAACGGGCCCAGGGCGAGGCCGCGTTGGACTGGCTCAGAAGCCGTGCGGAGCGGCAGCGGCTCGTACCAGGCCTTCGGTGACCCGCGCGTCCTCGCCCATCTCGGGGTGCCACTGCACCCCCATGACCCAGGTCATGCCGAGCAGTTCGACGGCCTCGACCGTGCCGTCCGCCGCGTACGCCGAGGCCACCAGGCCCTTGCCCATCCGGTCGACGGCCTGATGGTGGTAGGTCGGGACGTCCGTCACCTCCGGCACCAGATCCCCGTACCGGGTGCCGGGCACCGGCGTCACGGTGTGGCGACCGAAGGTCCCGACCTCCTTCACGTGGCCGTCGAGGTGCTGGGTCAGCGTGCCGCCGAGGGCCACGTTCAGCAGCTGCATGCCCCGGCAGATGCCGAGCAGCGGTGTGCCGGACATCATCGCGGCCCGGATCAGGGCGAGCTCCCAGGTGTCCCGCTCCGTCGCCGCCGGACCCGTACGGGGGTCGCGCTCGGCGCCGTACCGCACGGGGTCGACGTCCGGGCCGCCCGCGACGATCACCCCGTCGAGCCGCGCCACCACCGAGGGCGCGTGCTTCGGGTCGTCGGGCGGCAGCATCACGGCGAGGCCGCCCGAGTCCTGCACGAGCCGGGGGTAGCCGGCCGGCAGGAGCGCCGCGGGCAGCTCCCACACACCCCAACTGGCCTGCTTCTCCAGGTAGGTGCTGATGCCGATCAGCGGCCTGCTCACCATGGTGCCGTGCTCCCCAGCCTCGGTCGTGCGGTCGTGCGGTCGTGCGGTCGCGCTCCGCGCGGCCTCAGAGCGTACGAGATCGTCGCGCCGGACACCGTGACGTTCAGCATGCGGGCACCGAGGACCCGAGCCAATGGCATCGACCCATACCTTTGTCAGGTCAGGAAGCCGCGCAGCAACGCCGCTGTCCCGGCGCAGTGCTCGCGCATCATTTCGCGCGCGCCGTCCGCGTCCCCGTCCAGCACCGCCTCCACCAGGGCGGTGTGCTGGGCTTGCGAATGCTCCAGGTTGCGTACGAGCAGCGGGATGCAGTCGAGGAGATCGTTCACCGTCGCGCGCACCGCGGCGTACTGGGCGGCGAGGGAGGGGGAGCCGCACAGTTCGGCGAGGGTGAGGTGCAGGAGCGTGTCCTGGCGGCGGTAGTCGGCGAGCGGTGCGTCGTGGGTGCCGGCGAGGGCGGTGCGCAGGCGTGCGGCCCGGGTGCCGTCGAGCCCGTGGGCCGCGCACAGGCCGGCGGCGCCCGCCTCCAGCACCTCCCGGAAGCGCAGCACGTCCTCGACGTCCACGCCCTTGGTGCGGCGCCGCAGCTCGTCCTCGCCCGCCGCGCCGGTGCGCGGCAGCACGAACGTGCCGCCGTACCGGCCTCGCCGCGACTCCACCAGGCCCTGGTCCTGCAGGACCTTCAGGACCTCCCGCAGGGTGACCCGGCTGATCCCGAGCCGCTCCGCCAACTCCCGCTCCGACGGGAGCCGTTCGCCCTGTGGTACGAGGCCGAGCCGGACGACCTGGAGGATCTGCTCCAGCGCCTCCTCGAAGCCGTTGCCCGCCCGGACGGGCCGCAGCACCGTCGCGAGGCCGCCGACGGCGTCCGTGTGCGACATCTGGCCCAACCCCCTTCCCAACCAAAGGTTCCCGGCAATACCTTATGGCTCTCGGCCGACCCAAGGGACCCCCGGGCCCCAAGGAGGTTTTTCCCGTGGCAGACCGCACACCCCCGCTCGCCGTGGAGGAGCTGCACGCTCTCGTCGCGGGCGGCGAGATCGACACTGTCGTCCTGGCCTTCCCCGATATGCAAGGGCGGCTTCAGGGCAAGCGGTTCGCCGCCAGGTTCTTCCTCGACGAGGTACTGGAGCACGGCACCGAGGGCTGCAACTACCTGCTCGCCGTCGACGCCGAGATGAACACCGTCGAGGGGTACGCGATGTCCTCCTGGGACCGCGGCTACGGCGACTTCGCGATGCGCCCCGACCTGTCCACCCTGCGCCGCGTCCCGTGGAACGCGGGCACGGCGATGCTGATCGCCGACCTCGCCTGGGAGGACGGCTCGCCCGTCGTCGCCGCGCCCCGGCAGATCCTGCGCCGTCAGCTCGACCGGCTCGCCGACAGCGGGCTGAGCGCCCAGGTCGGCACCGAGCTGGAGTTCATCGTCTTCAAGGACACCTACGAGCAGGCCTGGGACGCGAACTACCGGGGCCTGACCCCGGCCAATCAGTACAACATCGACTACTCCGTCCTCGGCACCGGACGCATCGAGCCCCTCCTGCGCCGGATCCGCAACGACATGGCCGTGGCCGGCCTCACCGTCGAGTCCGCCAAGGGCGAGTGCAACCCGGGACAGCACGAGATCGTCTTCCGCTACGACGAGGCCCTCGTCACCTGCGACCAGCACGCCGTCTACAAGACGGGCGCCAAGGAGATCGCCGCGCAGGAAGGCGTCTCGCTCACCTTCATGGCGAAGTACAACGAGCGCGAGGGCAACTCCTGCCACATCCACCTCTCGCTGACCGGCAAGGACGGCACGAACGTGATGGCCGGGCCCGACGGGATGTCCGAGACCATGCGCCACTTCCTCGCCGGACAGCTCGCCGCCCTCCGCGACTTCTCCCTCCTCTACGCCCCGCACATCAACTCCTACAAGCGGTTCCAGCCGGGCTCCTTCGCCCCGACCGCCGTCGCCTGGGGCCACGACAACCGCACCTGCGCCCTGCGCGTCGTCGGCCACGGCCGCTCGCTGCGCTTCGAGAACCGGCTCCCCGGCGGCGACGTCAACCCGCACCTGGCCGTCGCGGGCCTCGTCGCCGCGGGCCTGTACGGCGTCGAGCACAAGCTCGAACTCCCCGACGCCTGCACGGGAAACGCCTACGACGCCGGCTACGAGCAGGTCCCCACCAGCCTGCGCGAAGCCGCCGAACTGTGGGAGAACAGCGCCATCGCCAAGGCCGCCTTCGGGGACGAGGTCGTCGCCCACTACCGCAACATGGCGCGGGTCGAACTCGACGCGTTCGACGCCGCGGTGACCGACTGGGAGCTGCGCCGCTCCTTCGAACGCATGTGAGGACCAACCCGTTGCTCCCGTCACTCGAGGTACTGAACCCGGCGACCGAAGAGGTCGTCGCGACCGTCCCCGCCGCCACGGCCGAGGACATCGACGCCGCCGTCGTACGTGCCGCACACGCCCAGCGCGGCTGGGCGGCAGCCGCCCCCGCCGACCGCGCCCGGCTGCTCCGCCGCTTCGCCGACACTGTCGGCCAACACATCGAAGAATTGGCCCAGTTGGAGGTGCGCGAGGCCGGACACCTCATCGGCAACGCGCGCTGGGAGGCGGGCAACGTACGCGACCTCCTGCTCTACGCGGCCGGCGGCGCCGAACGCCTCAACGGGGCACAGATCCCCGCCCCCGGCGGCTTCAACGTCACCTTCCACGAACCGCTCGGCGTCATCGGCGTCATCGCCCCCTGGAACTTCCCGATGCCGATCGCCGCCTGGGGCACGGCCCCGGCGCTCGCGGCCGGCAACGCCGTCGTCCTCAAGCCTGCCGAGACGACCCCGCTGACGGCGCTGCGGCTCGCCGAACTCGCCCTGGAAGCGGGCCTGCCCGAGGGACTCTTCCAGGTTCTGCCCGGCCAGGGGAGCGTCGCGGGCCGCGCCCTGGTCGACCACCCGGGTATCGCGAAGATCGTCTTCACCGGCTCGACGCGCACCGGCCGCGAGATCATGGAGCGCTGCGCCGCCCGGGTCAAGCCGGTCACCCTCGAACTCGGCGGCAAGAGCCCCAGCATCGTCTTCGCCGACGCCGACCTGCCGAAGGCCCTCGACCCGTTCTCGTTCCTCGACAACTCCGGCCAGGACTGCTGTGCCCGCACCCGCATCCTGGTCCAGGAGTCCGTGTACGAGGAGTGCGCGGCGCTTCTCACGGAGGCGCTCGGCGCCGTCGTCGTAGGCGACCCGCTGGACGAGAAGACGCAGATGGGCCCGCTGATCAGCCGCCATCAGCTGGACCGTGTACGGGACTTCGTGCCGGACACCGCCGTCGGCATCCGGGGCGGCGTTCCCACCGGACCCGGATTCTGGTTCCCGCCGACCGTTCTCACGGGGGAGGCGGCCGACTCCGCCGCGGCCACGGAGGAGATCTTCGGGCCCGTCGCGGTGCTGCTGCCGTTCACCGACGAGCAGGACGCGATCCGCCTCGCGAACGCCACCCCGTACGGTCTCGCGGGTTCGGTCTGGACCCGGGACCTGGGCCGCGCTCTACGGGTGTCGGCGGCCGTCCGCGCCGGGAACCTGTCCGTCAACTCGCACTCCGCCGTGCGCTATTGGACCCCGTTCGGCGGCTACAAGCAGTCGGGCCTGGGCCGCGAGTTGGGCCCCGACGCCCTGACCGCCTTCACCGAGACCAAGAACGTCTTCATCAGCACGGACAGCACGGACAGCACAGACAGCACCGACAGCACCGACAGCACGGAGGCCTGAGCCCCTTATGACCGAAGAGAACATCTGCCGCCGCCTCGTCGGCCGCACCGCCGTCATCACCGGCGCCGGCAGCGGCATCGGCCTCGCCACCGCGCGCCGGCTCGCCTCCGAGGGCGCGCACGTCGTGTGCGGCGACATCGACGAGGCCGCCGGCAAGAAGGCGGCCGAGGCGGTCGGCGGGACGTTCGTGAAGGTGGATGTCACCGACGCCGAGCAGGTCGAGGCGCTCTTCAAGACCGCGTACGACACCTGCGGCAGCGTCGACATCGCCTTCAACAACGCGGGCATCTCACCGCCGGACGACGACTCCATCCTGGACACGGGCCTGGAGGCCTGGAAGCGCGTCCAGGACGTCAACCTGACCTCCGTGTACCTGTGCTGCAAGGCGGCGATCCCGTACATGCGGCGCCAGGGCAAGGGCTCGATCATCAACACGGCGTCGTTCGTGGCACGGATGGGCGCGGCCACGTCGCAGATCTCGTACACCGCCTCCAAGGGCGGTGTCCTCGCCATGTCCCGCGAGCTGGGCGTGCAGTTCGCCCGCGAGGGGATCCGGGTCAACGCCCTGTGCCCGGGCCCGGTGAACACCCCGCTCCTGCGGGAACTGTTCGCGAAGGACCCGGAGCGCGCCGCCCGGCGCCTCGTACACATTCCGGTGGGCCGGTTCGCCGAGGCCGAGGAGATCGCGGGGGCCGTCGCCTTCCTCGCCAGCGACGACGCCGCCTTCGTGAACGCCACCGACTTCCTTGTGGACGGTGGGATCTCGGGCGCGTACGTGACACCCCTCTAGACACCTCTGTGGGAACCCTGTGGCGGCGCCGCTCGTGCGTGTACGGTCCACTCACATGCGTAACAGTCATGTTGCCGCGTGGACTTCGGCCGTGGTCACCACCCTGGTGGCCGCGGCTCTCGTCTCCCCTGCGGCCGCCGCCACGTCCGCGTCCCCCGCGCCCGCCGCTTCCCGCGCCTGCCCGCAGCTGTCGAAGAAGCTGCAGTGGTACGGGAAGAACCGGGCCCAGCTCCAGCGCATGATCGACGAACGGGGCAGCTGCGCGGGTCACCGCGGCCCGCGCCCCGTCGCCGCCTTCGACTGGGACAACACCGTCTCCAAGAACGACGTCACCGACGCGACCATCGCCTGGTCCCTCAAGCACGACAAGATCCTGCGCCCCGCGAGCTGGAAGAAGACCAGCAAGTGGCTGACGGACGACGCCGACGAGGCGCTCACCGCGGCCTGCGGCACGGACGTCCCCGTGGGTGCCCCGCTGCCCACCTCCACCGACACCGACTGCACGGACGAGATCTTCAACATCCGTGAGTCCGGCAAGACCATGAGCGGCGCCGCCGCGTTCGCGGGCGACTGGAACCACCGCCGCACCGTGCCCCAGTACGCGTGGGTGCCGCAGCTGTTCGCCGGGCGCACCGTCCCGGAGCTGGAGTCGTACGCGGCCGCCGCCCGCAAGGAGGCCCTCGCCGCGCCTGTCGGCGCCACCCAGAAGCTGGGCACGCACACCATCCCCGGCTACGTCCGCTACTACGACCAGCAGCGCGATCTGATCCGGACGCTCCAGAAGGCCGGCTTCGACGTCTACATCGTGTCCGCCGGGTCCGAGCCGGTGACCGAGGTGTGGTCGCGGGGCGTCGGCATCGACCGCGAGCACACCATCGCGATCCGCTCCGAGCTGGACCGCAAGGGCCGCATCACCACGTACAACCAGGGCTGCGGCGGCGTCCCCGTGAGCCAGGGCGAGGCCATCCCGTACATCGACGGCAAGCGCTGCTGGATCAACCAGGAGATCTTCCACATCAAGGGCAAGGCGGCCTGGAAGAAGCAGAGTTGGGGCAAGCGCATCGCGCTCGGTGGCGGCGACGCCGACACCGACGTGACGTTCGTCGGCGACGCGACGGGCGCCCATCTCGTGCTCAACCGGAACAAGAACGAGATCATGTGCCGCGCCTACGACAACGCCGACGGACGCTGGGTCGCCAACCCGATGTTCATCGAGCCGCTGCCACGCAAGTCCGGCACGTACCCGTGCTCGACGGCCGCCGACAACCTGCCCGGGGGCGGATTCGGACCGCTGCTGAGGGACGACGGTTCGGTCGTGCCGGATCAGGTCGACTCGGTGTACTGACGCGCTACCGATCTCCGGAGCGGCCTACAGTGCCGGGATGAGCATGCCGCCGCCGCCCGGCTGGTACCCGGACCCCCAGGCCCCGGCCACCGAACGCTGGTGGGACGGGACCGCGTGGACCCGGGCCCACAGACCGGTGCCGGTGGCCCTCGCGCGGCCGCCCCGGAAGCCGGGCGGCGGCCGCGGCAGGGCCGTCGCCGTGGCCGCCACGGGGATCGCGCTGGTGGCGGCCATCGTCGCCGGTGTCGTCGTGGTCGTCTCCGGTGACGGGGACGCGGGCGGCACCGAGGCGCGGAACGGGCCCACCGCACGGTCCGGTTCGGCGTCGGCGCCGCCCACCACCAGCGCGGCGCCCTCCCCGACGGAGGACGCCACCCGCGTCACCGATCCGCTCAACGGCATCACGCTGCCCGTCGTCGACGGCTGGCAGAAGGCGGAGAACGTCGCCGACGACGACGTCCTGCTGACCACACCGCGCACCTACACCTGCCCGTACGACGACGGCCTGTGCCGCCACGGCACCGTCGCCACGCACACCGTGACCGGCGTGGCGGCCGGCGCGAGCGTGCGCGGCCTGGCCGCGAAGGACGTCTCCGACGCCGCCGACCTCGCCTACGACACCAACGCCGTCGGGCAGCGGCCGTTCGGCGGCATGACAGCCCACGAGGTCGTCGCCGCGCGGCAGGTCGCGGTCGCCGGGCGCGCGGGCTTCCTCGTGCGCTGGAAGGTCACGACGGCCGAGGGCCCCGGCGGTTACGTGCAGTCCGTGGTGTTCCCGTCCAGCGTCGGCTCCCAGTCCCTCGTCGCCGTGCGCTGCACCCTCGACGCGAGCGACGCGTCCCCGCCGCTCTCCGACTTCGACACGATCGTCAAGGGCATCCGCCCGGTGGGCGCCGCCGGCGGCGGGGGAGTGGGCAGCAGCGTCGGCCCGACCGACTAGCGGTGTCTACAGAAACGTGTAGCCCTCGCCGCGATACGTCGGCACGGCCGCCGTCACCGCGTCGCCCTCCACGAGGTGCAACACCTCGAACCGCTCGCACAGTTCACCGGCCTTCGCGTGCCGGAACCACACCTTGTCCCCGAGGAGCAGATCGTCGGCGGCCGAGCCGAGCAGCGGCGTCTGCACCTCGCCCGGACCCTCCTGCGCGTCGTAGCGCAGCCCCTCCGGCAGATACGGCACCGGCAGCCGGTCCGCGCCCGCGGCGCCCGACGCCGGATACCCGCCGCCCAGCACGGTGACGACCCCGACCCCGGGCCTGCGCACCACAGGCTGGGCGAACAGCGCGGCCGGCCGGCCGCTGAACGACGTGTAGTTGTCGAAGAGCCGCGGCACATAGAGGCCCGACCCGGCCGCGATCTCCGTGACCGCGTCCTCGGCGGCGGTGTGCTGCACACTCCCCGTCCCGCCGCCGTTCACGAACTCCAGGTCCGGCGCCACCGCGCGCACCGCCCGCACCACCTCGCCGCGCCGCACGGCCAGCTCCTTGCGCGCCGCGGCCTGCATCAGCCGGATCGCCCGCGACCGCACCGGACGCCCCGCCAGCGCGTCCCCGACCCCGGCCACATGACCCTCGTACGCCATGATCCCCACGAGCCGGAACCCGGGCCTGCGCGCCACCGCCCGTGCCAGGTCCGCGAGTTGGCCCGGGGTGCGCAGCGGGGAGCGCAGGGCGCCGATCCGGACCCGTCCGCCGAGGAGCTGCCACGACGTGTCGAGCTCCAGGCAGACCCGGATCTCCTCGCGGCCCCCGTCCCTGGCGTCGTCGATCAGCCGCAGCTGCGCCGGATCGTCGATCATCACGGTCACGGCGGCGGCCAGCTTGGGGTCGTGCGCCAGCTCGGCGAAACCGGCCCGGTCCGCGGACGGATACGCGAGGAGCACGTCCTCGAACCCCGACCGCGCCAGCCAGACCGACTCCGCCAGCGTGAATGACATGATCCCGGCGAACCCGTCCCGGGCGAGCACCCGCTCCAGCAGGGCCCGGCACCGCACGGACTTGCTCGCCACCCGGAGCGGCTTCCCGGCGGCACGGCGTACGAGATCGTCGGCGTTCGCGTCGAAGGCGTCCAGATCCACGATCGCCACAGGGGCGTCGAGATGTGCGGTGGCCCGGTCGAAGCGGGCCCGGTCGGCGGCGCGCGGTGTCATGACCGAAGCCTGCCAGAACCGATTACCGCAGGGTAGAGGGACGATCCGGGCAGATCGGTTGAGCCCGTGGACTGATGGGGCCGGTCCATGGGCAGGCCCGTTAGAGTGACGCGCACGCAGGCTGAGGAAACGGGGAGGCATGAGCACGGAAGCCCGACGTGTCCCTCCGCGCCCCACGACGCCACCGCCCCCGGCCGCCCCACCCCGCCCGGCGCACGCGCCCGCGCACGGGGACGACCCGCAACTCCCTCCCACGGCGCCCCCGTTGCCCAAGACCCCACCCCCGCCGGTGCCGTCGTCCCGCTTCCCGGACGCACCACCGCCCAGAGCCGCGAACACCACCGCGGCCCCCACGGGCACGACGGCCCCCCGCGCGACGCCCCTCCCGCCCGAGGCGACGCCCCCCAGGGGCACGGGGAACAGTGCGGCCCCCGCCGACACGGCCGCGGCCCCGCCCGCCGCGCAGGCGCCCCGAGCCATGCCGCTCCCGCCCGTGGCAACCGCGCCCGACCACAGCGCCACCACCCCCTACGACGGCGCCGCCCCGCACCTGAACGAGACCACCACCCGCCTCCGCCCGATACCCCCGGCCCCGCCGATACCGGCACCGACCCCCCGCAGAGCCGCCGGCACCGTCGACCTCACCCCGGTCCCGGGCACCGCCGGCAGGCCCTTCGTCCGGTTCGCGCGCCCCGAGCACTACGACGACAGCACGACCCGGCTGCGCCCCATCGGCGCCCGGCTGCGCCCCCGCGCCGCGGCCGCGGCGGCCTGCCTCGTGCTCGGCCTCGGACTGATAGGCGGCGCCGCGACCGGCACCCTGCTCACCGGTGACGACGGCGACGGCACCCTGAGCGCGCAGGCCGCCTACCGCGACGCCGCCGAACTGTGGCACGGCATCCCCGTCGACCGGCTCTTCCCGCGCACCCTGAACGGCGAGGGGGCAGGACCCGGCGGCGCCGACCGCACCTGGACCCGGATCGGCGTCGCCCCCGACAGCGGCTGCCGGACGGCCTTCGACCCGCTCCTGTACAAGGCGCTGCGCCCCGGCGGCTGCCAGCGCCTGCTGCGGGCCACCTACACCGACGCCACCCAGAGCAACGTCACCACCGTCGGCCTGATGTTCACCAGCGCCGACGCCGAGACGGCCAAGGCGCTGCGCACCCGCTTCACCGAGGACGGCCTCGACCGGCGCCCCGACCTCGTGCCCCGCCCGTACGCCGTGCCGGGCACCGTCGCCGCGGACTTCGACGACCCCCAGCGCGCGTCCTGGTCCATCAACGTCCTGACCGACGCCCCGGTCGTCGTCTACGCGGTCTCCGGGTTCGCCGACGGCCGCACCGTCGCGACACCCGAGCCCGCCGCCGAGGCCATGAAGGCGGGCGCCACCGACGCCGCCGCCCAGGCGGGACTGGGCCACGAGGCCCAGGGCATCGCCGACCGTGTCGAACGAGGCCTGCGCAAGGCCGTCCAGAAGTCCACGGAGCAGCCGTCATGAAGCACCCCCACCGGATCGCCGCCCTCGCGGGCGCCGCGGCTCTCACGCTGCTCCCGTCCGCCGCCGCGCACGCCGACTCGGTCCGCTCCCAGCAGTGGGGCCTGGCGGCCATGCACACCCAGGAGGCCTGGCGCACCACCAAGGGCAAGGGCATCACCGTCGCCGTCCTGGACACGGGCGTCGACGACCAGCACCCCGACCTCGTGGGCAACGTCCTCGAAGGCAAGGACCTCATAGGCTTCGGCGCGGGCCGCGGCGACCGGCCCTGGGCCCGCCACGGCACCGCCATAGCGGGCATCATCGCGGGCCACGGACACGGCACGGACAACGGGGACGGCGTCATCGGCATCGCCCCCGAAGCCACGATCCTCCCCGTCCGCGTGATCCTGGAGGACGGCGACGCGTCCCGCGCCAAGGCCCGCGAGACCCGCGGCAACGCCCTCGCCGACGGCATCCGCTGGGCCGCCGACCACGGCGCCGACGTCATCAACCTCTCCCTCGGCGACGACTCCCCGACCGCCCACGCCGAGGCGGGCGAGGACGAGGCCGTCCAGTACGCGCTGAAGAAGGGCGTCTCCGTCGTCGCCTCCGCGGGCAACGGCGGCAAGAAGGGCGACCACATCTCCTACCCGGCCGCCTACCCCGGCGTCATCACCGCCACCGCCGTCGACGCGGCGGGCAACCGCGCCTACTTCTCCACCCGCCGCTGGTACGCCACCGTCGCCGCACCCGGCCGGAACATCGTCACCGCCGACCCCGACCGCAAGTACTACTCGGCGTGGGGCACCAGCGCCGCCTCCGCGTTCGTCTCGGGCGCCGTCGCCCTGGTCCGCGCCGCGCACCCGGGCCTGAACCCCGCCCAGATCAAGCAGCTCATGGAGGACACCGCCGAGGACCCGCCGACCGGCGGCCGCGACGACTCACGCGGCTACGGCCTGGTCGACCCGGCCGCCGCGATCCGCGCGGGCGGGAAGCTGAAACCGCAGGGCCTGACCTCGGCCGCGTACGGCGAGAAGTACTTCGGCCCCGGCCCGGACGAAGCGGACGACGGAGGACCGGCCGGCTGGGTCGCACCGGTCGCCTACGTCCTCGGCGCGCTGCTGCTCGGCGCGGCCGTCCACCTGTGGCGCGGCCACCGGCTCAGCCGTCGTCGCTGAGCGACGGCACCGCGGCCTTCGCCACGTCCTCCACGAGCGAGATCCCGCCGTCCTTGGTGGCGCTCCCGTTGGAGAGCACGGCCACCAGATACCGCTTGCCGTCCACGCTCACCCGGCCGACGCTGTTGATGTCCCACAGCCCGGTGGTGCTGCGCTGCAGCCACCCGTTCTTCAGCTCGGCGCCTGCCGACCCCGCCGCGGAGACACCCCACGCCTGATCGCTCTCGACGTTCCCCATCAACTCCTGGACGTACGCCTGCGACGCCGTGCTCAGCGCGCTGTCCCCGACCCCGAACACCTGCTTGAGCAGGGTGAGTTGATCGGCGGCCGTGGTCTGCGTGAGCCCCCACAGCGGCCCGTCGCCGCCGCTGGTCCCGGTCAGCCCCAGGCGCTCGTTCGCCGCGTCGAGCCCGTCCGCCGTACCGATGGCGTCCCACAGCGCGGTCGTCGCCGTGTTGTCACTGTTCTCGATCATCGCGGTGGCGTACGCCTTCTCCTGCGCGGTGAGCGCCCGCCCGTCGTCCTGCGCCTGCAACAGCAGCGCGGCCAGCACGTCGACCTTCACGATGCTCGCGGTGTCGTACGTCCCGTCGCCGGACGCGTACGTCGCACTCGTACCGTCCGTCACGTCGAGGACGGCCACCGAGACCTCGCCGTCGTGCCCGTCGGCCGCGCTCCGCACGGCGTCGGCGAGCCGGGCGTCCCGGTCCACGGTCGGTGAGGGAGACGGTGACACGGAACCCCCATCGGCGGCGGCGACCTTCGACACGAGGGCAGTCGCGTCGTGCGCCTGCGCCTTCACGTAGACCGTAGTGCCGGCGGTGGCGGCGAGCAGCACCGCCGAGGCGACGGCCGCGTGGACGAGGGGACGCCGACGACCGGTACGTGCCCGCCGCCGACTGGTTCCGTGGGACATGCGACCGAGGGTGCGGCGCGGTCCTGTGAGGACCATGAGCCGCACCTCTGGGTCCGCTGAGAACCCGGGCCCGTCCCCTCGGTAGGGTCGGTGAACGTGGCGAACAAGAACATTCCCGACCCCGGCTTCTCCGACGACGACGGCACCGCGGACCCGCGCCTCGCCGAGGCGCTGACCGCCTGGTCACAGGACCGCACGGCCCACGGCCCGGTCCTGGAGGCGCTGAAGGACGCCCGTCTGCTGGTCCCGGTCGTCGCGGTCCTGGGCGAAGTGGAGGAGGACGAGAACGGTCTGCGCCGCGAGAAGACGAGTGACATGGCGGTGCCGACGCTCAAGGCCGGCCACCGCACCGCACTGCCGGCCTTCACCTCGACGCGCTCCCTGGCCCTGTGGGACCCCGAGGCCCGCCCGGTCGCCGTCCCGCTGCACCAGGCGCTCCAGGCCGCCGCCCACGAGAAGGCCGACACGGTCGTCCTCGACCTCGCGGGCCCGGTCCCGTACGAGATCACGGGCGCCGCGCTCTACGCCCTCGCCGAGGGCCGCACCACGGCCGACCCGCTGGCCGATCCGGCGGTCACCGGCGCGGTCCGCGCGGCGGTCGCCGCCGAGCCCGCGGTGCGCCGCGCCCACCTGGGCCCCGGCGCGGCGGACGGCGTCCTCGCCCTGGTCATCGACCCCGAGGCCGACCCGGCGGCGACGGCGCGGTCCGTGGCCGGGCGCATCGCCGCCGACGAAACACTGAGGGCCCGCCTGGTGCGCGGCCTCGACCTGGCACTTCTGCCGGCCGGGGCGACGCCACCGGGCGAGCCCTTCTACGTACGGGAAAGTTCCTAGCCGTACACGGCGCCCGTGTACTTCTCGCCCGGGCCCTGCCCCGGCTCGTCCGGCACGATCGACGCCTCGCGGAACGCCAGCTGCAGCGACTTCAGACCGTCGCGCAGCGGCGCCGCGTGGAACGAGCTGATCTCCGTCGCGCTGCCGTCGAGCAGTCCGGCCAGGGCGTGGATCAGCTTGCGGGCCTCGTCGAGGTCCTTGTGGGCGTCGCCCTCCTCGGTGAGGCCCAGCTTCACCGCGGCGGCGCTCATCAGGTTCACCGCGACCGTCACGATGACCTCGACGGCGGGCACCTCGGCGATGTCGCGGGTCAGCGCGTCGTAGTCGGGGGTCTGGGGCGAATCCAGAGAAGGGGCTGCGGGGGTGGCGTCACTCATGCCCCACACGATATGCCGCCCGCGCACCCGGTTGGGCGCACCCCCCAAGTACTGCTAACCTTGTGTAACGACCGGCCGGATACCCACGTCCACGACTGAGTAACCGGCCCACAAGTGGAGGCTCCGATCTCCCACCTGACTGCCCTCGCGGGCGGCGGGTCACCGGTCAGATGGTCCCCATCGTTCCGTACGGACGATGGAACCGTCCGAGTTTGCGCCCCGCGGTCCACCGTGGCGGTGCTCCGGTAGTTCTTTGGAGCCCCGCGTGTGTACCGTCCGGGGCATTTTTCATGTGCCGGCACGGTTGGTAGTCACAGAAAAGTACGCGGCGGTCCGCCAGGCCGTCGTGTGGTGCTAACCGAGGAGGATCCATCAGCGCCGAGCCCCGCATCAACGACCGGATTCGCGTTCCCGAAGTGCGACTTGTCGGTCCAAGCGGCGAGCAGGTCGGGATTGTTCCGCTTGCCAAGGCCCTTGAGCTCGCTCAGGAGTACGACCTCGACCTGGTCGAGGTGGCGGCGACAGCCCGTCCGCCCGTCTGCAAGCTCATGGACTACGGGAAGTTCAAGTACGAGTCGGCCATGAAGGCCCGTGAGGCGCGCAAGAACCAGGCGCACACGGTCATCAAGGAGATGAAGCTCCGGCCGAAGATCGACCCGCACGACTATGACACCAAGAAGGGTCACGTCGTCCGGTTCCTCAAGCAGGGCGACAAGGTCAAGATCACGATCATGTTCCGTGGTCGCGAGCAGTCCCGGCCGGAGCTCGGCTACCGACTGCTGCAGCGTCTCGCGAACGACGTCGAAGACCTCGGGTTCATCGAGTCGAACCCGAAGCAGGACGGCCGAAACATGATCATGGTTCTCGGCCCGCACAAGAAGAAGACCGAGGCGATGGCCGAGGCCCGTGAGGCGCAGGCCGCCCGCAAGGCCGACGCGAAGGCCAACCCGGGACGTTCGCAGAACGCCGCCGAGGAGCTTTCCGAGGACGATGCCGAGGCTCCGGCCGAGGCGTCCGCCGAAGCCCCCGCCGAAGCCCCCGCCGAAGCCCCCGCCGAAGCCCCCGCCGAGGCTCCTGCCGAGGCATGATCCGGCGGCGTACAGCCTGTGCGCCACGGATATCCACTGACACGTATGACGTTCCCCCGCTGCCGGTTCGAGCCACGGCGCGAACCGGCAGGGAACGCCACTGACGAGGAGAGAACGGCGCTATGCCGAAGAACAAGTCGCACAGCGGTGCCAGCAAGCGCTTCAAGGTCACCGGCTCCGGCAAGGTGCTCCGTGAGCGCGCCGGCAAGCGCCACCTGCTCGAGCACAAGTCGTCGCGCCTGACGCGCCGCCTGACCGGCAACGCCGAGATGGCCCCGGGCGACGCCAAGAAGATCAAGAAGCTTCTCGGCAAGTGACGTGCCGGCGCCTCGGCGCCGCGCACGTACCAGACCGGGACCTATTCGAATTCGGGCCGGGTGAGTCCAACCCCGGCCCCGCTACAAGGAGTTAAAAAGTGGCACGCGTCAAGCGCGCGGTAAACGCGCACAAGAAGCGTCGGGCGATCCTCGAGCAGGCCAGCGGCTACCGCGGTCAGCGTTCGCGTCTGTACCGCAAGGCCAAGGAGCAGGTCACCCACTCCCTGGTCTACAACTACAACGACCGCAAGAAGCGCAAGGGCGACTTCCGTCAGCTGTGGATCCAGCGCATCAACGCCGCTGCCCGCCAGAACGGTATGACGTACAACCGCCTCATCCAGGGTCTGAAGGCCGCCAACATCGAGGTGGACCGCAAGATCCTCGCGGAGCTGGCCGTCAACGACGCCAACGCGTTCGCCGCGCTGGTCGAGGTCGCGCAGAAGGCGCTGCCGGCTGACGTCAACGCCCCGAAGGCTGCCGCCTGATTCG
Source organism: Streptomyces sp. NPDC050264 (assembly GCF_040655895.1). Classification (NCBI taxonomy): domain Bacteria; kingdom Bacillati; phylum Actinomycetota; class Actinomycetes; order Kitasatosporales; family Streptomycetaceae; genus Streptomyces; species Streptomyces sp. NPDC050264. The sequence continues at coordinate 56,575 of NZ_JBFAKV010000010.1, read as the reverse complement.
CGGGTTGACCTGTACTTCGGACCCGTAGGCCTGTTGGTCTACGGGTCCGAGTGCGTCTGCCCCCGTCCGCCCCTAGGCATGATCATCCCAAGGTGAGTCACATGATCCCCGAACTGATCTCCCCCAAGTCGCCCCGCGTCTCCGCCGCCCGGCGGCTGGCCAAGCGGAACTTCCGGGGGAAGGAGCGGCTGTTTCTCGCCGAGGGGCCACAGGCCGTACGGGAGGCCGCCGCGCACGGGGCGCTCGTCGAGATGTTCGCGACCGTCGAGGCCGCCGAACGCTACGCCGACATCGTCGCGGAGGCGCGCGGCGCCGACGCCCGGGTGCACCTCGCCGACGAGAGCGTCATCGCCGACATCTCCACGACCGTGACCCCGCAGGGACTGGTCGGCATCTGCCGGTTCCTGGACACACCGTTCGAGGAGATCCTCGCGGTACGGCCCAAGCTCGTCGCCGTACTCGCCCACGTGCGGGACCCCGGGAACGCCGGGACCGTGCTGCGCTGCGCCGACGCCGCGGGCGCCGAGGCCGTGGTGCTCACGGACGCCTCCGTCGACCTGTACAACCCCAAGGCCGTACGCGCCTCCGTCGGTTCGCTGTTCCATCTGCCGGTCGCCACGGGCGTCCCCGTCGAGCAGGCCGTCGCCCGGCTCAAGGACATCGGCGTACGCATCCTCGCCGCCGACGGAGCCGGGGACGACGACCTCGACGACGAGCTGGACAAGGGCGCCATGGGCACCCCGACCGCCTGGGTCTTCGGCAACGAGGCGTGGGGGCTTCCCGAGGAGACCCGCGCGCTGGCCGACGCCGTCGTCCGCGTGCCGATCCACGGCAGGGCCGAGAGCCTCAACCTCGCGACGGCCGCCGCCGTATGTCTGTACGCCTCCGCGCGCGCCCAGCGCGCCCCCGGTGGATGCCGCCGCTGACCTGCGCCGGTCCGCGCGCCCGCCCCGCGCGCTCTCTCTGCGTCACCGGTGACTGGTAGTCCGTCACCCACGACTAGTAGGGTGGCGAACTCGGGGCCCACTGTGCCGTTGCGAGAGGTGGGGTACGGGGAGATGACGGTCCGCACCAGCAGGACACCGGGGGTGAGCGGACCCCCTGGGGCGGCCACGCCCGGTCTTGCCGGAGCAGGCCTCCACCCCGACGAACTGCCCGACGGACTCGTCGTCGCCGACGAGAGCGGCCACGTCGTCACGTTCAACGCCGCCGCGCAGCGCATCACCGCCGTCCCCGCCGCCGACGCCCTCGGCGCGCCGCTGGAGCGGGCGCTGCCCCTGGAGGACCTCGAAGGCCGTCGCTGGTGGCAGCTGACCGACCCGTACGGCGGCCTCGCCATCCGCGGCGGACAGCCCGAGCGGAACCTGCTGCTGCCGGGCGGCCGGGAAGTCCTGGTGACCGCGCGCTACGTGCGGACCCGCCCCACCGGACCCGTGCGCAGCGTCGTCGTCCAGATCCGCGACACGGAGGCCCGGCGGCGCACCGAGCGCAGCCACGCCGAGCTGATCGCCACCGTCGCCCACGAGCTGCGCTCCCCGCTGACCTCGGTCAAGGGGTTCACGGCGACCCTGCTCGCCAAGTGGGAGCGGTTCACCGACGAGCAGAAGCGGCTGATGCTGGAGACCGTCGACGCCGACGCGAACCGCGTGACCCGGTTGATCACCGAGCTTCTCGACATCTCACGGATCGACTCGGGCCGGCTCGAACTGCGGCGGCAGCCCGTCGACATCGGCGCCGCCGTCTTCCGGCACATCCAGGCGCACGTCGCCGCAGGTCAGGCGCCCGACCGCTTCCTGCTCCGGGTCGAACAGCCGCTGCCCGACCTGTGGGCCGACCCGGACAAGGTCGACCAGGTGCTGAGCAACCTGCTGGAAAACGCAGTGCGGCACGGCGAGGGAACCGTCACCATTGACGTGGAGCCCTCCACGACGGCCAGGGAATCGACCTCGGTCACCGTCAGCGACGAGGGCCCCGGAATCCCGGAGGAGTCCATGAACCGCGTCTTCACCCGCTTCTGGCGGGGCAGCAAGCGCGGCGGCACCGGGCTCGGCCTGTACATCGTCAAGGGCATCGTCGAGGTCCACGGCGGAACGATCACCGTCGGGCGGGCGCCCGGTGGCGGCGCCCAGTTCCGATTTACGTTGCCCGTGGCGGCGCCGGCGTACCTCAACGCCTGAGCATCGGCCCCACGGGCGCATTCACACACGTCACCCCCGCCAGACGAGTAGATCCGCGCACGCACCAGGCCGATCCGGTCCCGCCCTTCGGGCGAACGACGGGAGCGCGGATCCACTCGTCTAGACTCGTCCTTTGGCACATTGCGTCTCCACGTCAGAGACGGTTCGTCAGCCAATGCGGGACGGGTCGTAGACGGGGCCATCCGCCAGCCAATCGGAAGCACGGGAAGAGATGTCGGCACCGAACAAGTCGTACGACCCGGTCGAGGTCGAGGCACTGAAACCGGAAGAGATCGAGCGCGTACGGGACGAGGCGCTCGCCGCCTTCGCCGCCGCGGACTCGCTCGAGGCGCTTCAGGAGGCCAAGGTCGCGCACACCGGCGGCACCGCGCCACTGTCGCTCGCGAACCGCGAGATCGGCGCGCTGCCCCCGCAGGCCAAGGCCGAGGCGGGCAAGCGCGTCGGCCAGGCCCGCGCCGCCGTCGGCCGGGGCCTCGCCGCCCGCCAGACCGAGCTGGAGGCCGAGCGCGACGCGCGCGTCCTGGTCGAGGAGGCCGTGGACGTCACGCTGCCCTACGACCGCACTCAGGCCGGCGCCCGCCACCCGCTGACGACCATGATGGAGCGCGTCGCGGACGTCTTCGTGTCCATGGGATACGAGATCGCGGAGGGCCCCGAGGTCGAGGCGGAGTGGTTCAACTTCGACGCCCTGAACTTCACCCCGGACCACCCGGCCCGGCAGATGCAGGACACCTTCTTCGTCCAGGGCCCCGAGGGCACCGACGGCGACGAGTCCGGCGTCGTGCTGCGGACGCACACCTCCCCGGTGCAGGCCCGCTCGCTGCTCGACCGGGAGCCGCCGGTCTACATCGTCTGCCCCGGCCGCGTGTACCGGACCGACGAGCTGGACGCCACGCACACCCCGGTCTTCCACCAGATCGAGCTGCTCGCCGTGGACGAGGGCCTCACCATGGCTGACCTGAAGGGCACCCTGGACCACATGGTCAAGGCGCTCTTCGGCGACGACATGAAGACCCGGCTGCGGCCCAACTACTTCCCCTTCACCGAGCCGTCCGCCGAGATGGACATGGTCTGCTACGTCTGCCGCGGCGAGTCCGTCGGCAACCCGGACCGGCCCTGCCGCACCTGCGGCAGCGAGGGCTGGATCGAGCTGGGCGGCTGCGGCATGGTCAACCCGCGCGTGCTGACCGCGTGCGGCGTCGACCCGGAGAAGTACAGCGGATTCGCCTTCGGGTTCGGCATCGAGCGGATGCTGATGTTCCGCCACAACGTCGAAGACATGCGAGACATGGTCGAGGGTGACGTCCGGTTCACCCGGCCGTTCGGGATGGAGATCTGATGCGGGTCCCGCTTTCCTGGCTGCGGGAGTACGTCGACCTCCCCGCCACCGAGACCGGCCGCGACGTGCAGGCCGAGCTCGTCGGCGTCGGCCTCGAGGTCGAGGCCGTCGAGCAGCTCGGCGCCGACCTCAAGGGCCCGCTCGTCGTGGGCAAGGTGCTGACCATCGAGGAGCTGGAGGGCTTCAAGAAGCCGATCCGGTTCTGCACGGTCGACGTCGGCACCGCCAACGGCACCGGCGAGCCGCAGGAGATCGTCTGCGGCGCCCGGAACTTCGCCGTCGGCGACAAGGTCGTCGTCGTCCTGCCCGGCGCCGAGCTGCCCGGCGGCTTCGCGATCGCCGCGCGCAAGACGTACGGCAAGACCTCGCACGGCATGATCTGCTCCACCGACGAGCTGGGCATGGGCGACGACGGCACGCACGGCATCATCGTGCTGCCGCCGGAGCACGAGGCGGGCACCGACGCCATCGAGCTGCTCGAGCTCGTCGACGAGGTGCTCGACATCGCCGTCACGCCCGACCGCGGCTACTGCCTGTCGATGCGCGGCATCGCCCGCGAGACCGCCACCGCGTACGGGCTGCCGCTGCGCGACCCGGCGCTCCTCGACGTTCCCGCGCCGAACGCGTTCGGCTACCCGGTCCAGGTCTCCGACCCGATCGCCTGCGACCGCTTCACCGCGCGCACGGTCACCGGTCTGAGCCCCGAGGCCCGCTCGCCGATCTGGCTGCAGCGCCGCCTGCAGAAGGCCGGCATGCGCCCGATCTCGCTCGCCGTCGACGTCACGAACTACGTGATGCTGGAGCTCGGCCAGCCGCTGCACGCCTACGACCGCTCCCTCGTCCAGGGCGCGATCGGCGTGCGCCGCGCGCTGTCCGGCGAGAAGCTCAAGACCCTCGACGGCGCCGAGCGCACCCTCGACTCCGAGGACCTCGTCATCACCGACGAGCGCGGCCCGATCGGCCTCGCCGGAGTGATGGGCGGCGCCAACACGGAGATCGCCGACCACGCGGAAAACGCCGGGACCACCGACGTCGTCATCGAGGCCGCGCACTTCGACGCGCTGACCATCGCCCGCACCTCGCGCCGCCACAAGCTGTCCTCCGAGGCGGCCAAGCGCTTCGAGCGCGGCGCCGACCCGCAGGCCACGTCCGCCGCGGCCCAGCGCGTCGTCGACCTTCTCGTGCTCCTCGCGGGCGGCACGGCGGAGGAGGGCGTCACCGAGGTCATCTCCCCGGGCGCACCGCGCACCATCACCATCCCGGCCGACCACCCGGACAAGGTCGCGGGCGTCCGTTACGGCCGCGAGACCGTCGTACGGCGGCTGCAGGAAGTCGGCTGCGACGTCTACGGGCAGGACGCCCTGACCGTGACCGTGCCGTCCTGGCGGCCCGACCTGACCGACCCGAACGACCTGGCCGAAGAGGTCATCCGCCTGGAGGGCTACGAGAACCTGCCCTCCACGCTGCCGAAGCCCCCGGCGGGCCGCGGCCTGACCGAGCGCCAGCGCACGCACCGCCGGGTCGGCCGCGTCCTGGCCGGCGCCGGATACGTCGAGTCGCTGAGCTACCCGTTCATCGGCGAGGCCGTCTTCGACCAGCTCGGCCTGGAGAAGGACGACCCGGCCCGCCGCGTCGTCACCCTCGTCAACCCGCTCTCCGACGAGGAGCCCGCCCTCCGTACGACGCTGCTGCCGGGCCTGCTCTCCGCGCTGCGCCGCAACGACGGACGGGGCAGCCACGACCTGGCCCTCTTCGAGACCGGCCTGGTCTTCCACCCCCAGGACGAGCTGCGCATCGCCACCCGGCTGCCCGTCGACCGGCGTCCCACCGCCGAGGAGGTCGCGTCCCTCACGGCCGCGCTCCCGGACCAGCCCCGGCACGCCGCGGTCGTCCTCGCCGGCGCCCGTGAGCAGAGCGGCTGGTGGGGCAAGGGCCACCCGACGACCTGGGCCGACGCGGTCGAGGCGGCCCGCGTCGTCGCCCACGAGTCGGGCACCGAACTCGCCGTGGACCAGGGCCAGTACGGCCCCTGGCACCCCGGCCGGTGCGCCGCTCTGTACGTCGCGATCGACGGGGTCAAGACCCTCGTCGGCCACGCCGGTGAGCTGCACCCGCGCGTCGTCAAGGCCTTCGGCCTGCCGGCCCGCACCAGCGCCATGGAGCTGAACCTGGACCTCGTGGAGCAGGCGAGCGCCGGTGTCCTCCAGGCGCCGCGGATCTCGACCTTCCCCGTCGCCACCCAGGACGTCGCGCTCGTCGTCGGCAAGGACATCCCGGCCGCGGCCGTGGAGAACGCGCTGCGCGTGGGCGCGGGTGAACTCCTGGAGTCCCTGCGCCTGTTCGACGTGTACGAGAACGCGGAGCAGCTCGGCGCGGCGAAGAAGTCCCTCGCCTACGCGCTGCGCTTCCGTGCCGCCGACCGCACCCTGACGGTCGAGGAGGCCAGCGCCGCCCGCGACGCGGCGGTCGCCCAGGCCGCCGGGAGCACGGGAGCGGTGCTGCGCGGCGCGTAACGGCGCAGGCGGGACGTGGGTGAGGGGCGCATCCGGATCACCGGGTGGGCCCCTCACTCGTTCGGGTGAGGTGTCACCTGATCCGGTCACATCTGGGCAGGCGGTCGTCATGCGTACCAAGACCAGGGCGCCCACCCGCGGCTTCCGTACTTTCTTACGCACCTCACTCGGCAGGCGCCTGACCAGGGCCGTTCGCGCCGAACCCCAGCGCATCCGGCGCGCGTTGCTGATCGGTCTGCCCGCGCTCTGGGGCGCCGCCGCCATCACGTACAAGCTGACCTGCCCGCTCGCCCAGCAGAACAGCCTGTGCGTGCGCCTCGTGAGCAGCGCCGTCTTCTTCGTGGTGGGAAGCGGGCTGATGCTGCACGTACGGCACAGCCTGATGCGGGAGTTGCGGGACATCACGGCCGTCGCGGGCGCCGCCCAGTCCGTGCTCCTGCGACCGCTGCCGCCCCGGCTCGACGGGCTCGCCCTCGCCGCGGGCCGGCTCTGCGCCGACCGCGGTGCCAGCATCGGCGGCGACCTGTACGACGTCGTCGCCACCGATCACGGCGTCCGGGTGGTCATGGGGGACGTCCGCGGCCACGGGCTCGGCGCGCTCGCCACCGTGGGCGCCGTCCTCGGCAGCTTCCGCGAGGCCGCGCACGACGAGGACGGGCTCGACCGCGTACTGCGCCGGCTGGAGCGGACCCACGCCCGGCATCTGCGCCAGCGCTCCCGCGACGAAACCCCGGCCGCCGGAGAGGGCGATGCGGAGAACCCCCTCGCCGAGGACTTCGTGACCGTGCTGCTCCTGGAGATCCGGGCGGACGGCGCGGTGTACGCCCTCAACTGCGGCCATCCCTGGCCGTATCGGCTGCGACCGGGCGCGGCGCGCTGCGTCGAGCCGCTGACCGGCGGCGACCCGCTGCCCCCGCTCGGCCCGTTCCCGCTGCCCGCCGAGCTGGCGCCCGTGCGGTGCGGGCGGGTCCTGCCGGGGCAGGGGCTCCTGTTGCACACCGACGGTATCGAGGACGCCCGCGACGCGCATGGCCGGTTCTTTCCCCTGCAGGCCGAGCTCACCAAGGCGGTGCGCCGCCGGACCGTCGTGCCGGAGGCAGTCATCAGCGCCGTGTACGACCGGCTTCTGAGCCATACCGGCGGGCCGCCCAGCGACGACGCGACGCTCCTCGTGCTGCGCAACGACCGCGGGCGCGTTCCCCTCCAGCACGGTGAGTCCGTCGTCCGCACTGCCCACACGGTCGTCTGACGACGCGCACCGCCGGGGGACGTCGTCCGCCCGCCGCGGAGTTGTGGGCAGGCGAGCGGGCGGACGACGCGGGTTCGGGCCGCCGTCTGTACGAGGGGGAGCCGGCGGCCCGGCCGGCCTCTTGCGAGGCAGTTCAGTCAAGCGGGTGGAAACCGGCCACAACAGAGTGCACGGCGCCCGGAGTTGAGCATTCCGATCACACCCCGTGTGAAGGCGCCCGGACTAGGCTGGGAATACCGAGCCAACGGAGGGCATCCATGCAGCCCAACACCCTGCTCGACGCGATTCTCGACGAAGCCGGGATCTCTCATGCGGGCCTCGCCGCACATGTGAACCATGCGGGCCGGGCCCGCGGGCTCGCCCTGCGGTACGAACACACCGCCGTCGCCCGCTGGTTGAAGGGCCAGCGGCCGCGCGGCCAGGTTCCCGACCTGATCTGCGAGGTGCTCACGGGGCGCCTCCAGCGGCACGTCACCCTCGACGACATCGGCCTCGGCATCCCCGGCGGGCCGGCCGCACCGCACAGCTCCTCGCTCTCCGGCTTCGTGGAGCGGGCCACCGCGCTGTGGCGCTCCGACGAGCAGCAGCGCCGCCACATCCTCGACGCCCCGGCTGTCACCGGCACCCCCGCCGTGATGCCCGTATGGGAGTGGGAGAACCCGCCGGAGGACACCGATGTCTCGCGCGGCGGACGGCTTCTGGTCAGCCCCGCCGACATCGAGACGATGCGTTCGGCCCGCACCCACTACGAGCAGATGTACCGCAAGGCGGGCGGCATCGCGACGCGGACCCGCATCGTCGGCTTCCTCAACGCCGAGGCGGCGCCGCTGCTGCGCGGCCGGTACACCGATGCCACGGGCCGCCAACTGCACCGCGCGACCGGCGGGTTGGTCGCCATCGCGGGCATCTGCGCGTACGACTCGGACGCGCACGGCCTCGCCCAGCGCTACTTCCACCAGGCCCTGCGCCTGGCGAAGGCCAGCGGGGACAGGGGACTCGGCGCCTATGTGATAGCGCTCCTCGTCAACCAGTCGCTGCACATGCGCGAACACCGCCAGGCCGTCGCCTTCGCCGAGGCCGCGCTGCGCGCCGCCGGCCGGCACATCACCCCCGCGCTCGCCTCCGATCTGTACGCGATGCAGGCGAAGGCGTACGCCCACCTCGGCGACGGCACGAGCGCCCTGGAGTGCATAAGGCGTGCCGAGTCGGCCGCCGGGCGCATCAGACGCGGGCACGAGCCGGACGAGACCGGGTACGTACAGCCCGGCTTCGTCAACGTACAGATCGCCGAGGCCCTGTTGAGCCTCGGCGACTACGCGGCCGCCAGGGAGCACGCCGCCGAGGCCGTGCACAGCCCGGCGCACGACCGCGGCCGCGTGCACCGGCTGGCCGTGCTCAGCCAGATCCAGCTCCGCCAGGGCCACGCCGAACAGGCCGTGGCCACGGCCGTCGAAATGGCCGAGACGGCGCGGGGGATGGAGTCCCAGCGCCTGCGCGACAGACTCCGGGCGGTCCGCGAGCACCTGGTGCGCAGCGGCTGCGCCGGCACGGCCGAGGCCGCCGAACTCATCGACGGGGCGCTGCGCGTACCGCTCTGAGCCCTTACGTAGGACGCCCGGGGGCGCCGCTGCTGCGATATTGCCATCAACTAAGCGGAAGGTGGCAGAACCGTGCAGTGGACGAAACAAAACGAACAAACTGTGTATGAAAACCGCTGGTTCAGCGTCAACCTGGCCGACGTTGAACTCCCGGACGGCCGGCATCTCGATCACTTCGTCATCCGGCTGCGGCCGGTGGCCGTCGCCACGGTGGTGAACGAGGCGAACGAGGTGCTGCTGCTGTGGCGGCACCGCTTCATCACCGACAGCTGGGGATGGGAACTGGCGGCGGGCGTCGTCGAGGACGGCGAGGACATCGCGTACGCGGCCGCCAGGGAACTGGAGGAGGAGACCGGCTGGCGGCCGGGACCGCTGCAACACCTGATGAGCGTCGAACCGTCGAACGGCCTCACGGACGCCCGGCACCACATCTACTGGACCGATGAGGGAACGTACATCGGCCACCCCCAGGACGACTTCGAGTCGGACCGCAGGGAATGGGTCCCGCTCAAACTCGTCCCCGACATGATCGCTCGCGGAGAGGTCCCGGCCGCCAACATGGCGGCCGCGCTGCTGCTACTGCATCATCTGCGGCTCGGCTGACGCCTCCCGCATACCGGACGCCCGGACGCTAGTGCCCGAGCGCCTGCCATACCGTTATGGCCAGTGCCCCGACCGTGGTGAGCGCGGCGACCGCGGGCAGGGGCCAGCGGGTGTGCTCGAGTGCGGCGATCCGTGAGCTCAGATCGTCCTGATCCTTGACGGTCTGGTCGTCGCGGTGGGACAGCAGGGCGAGTTGGCCGTCGACACGGGTCAGTCCCACCTCGACAACACGGCGTAACTCTGCGAGTTCTTCAGGGACCACGGAATTCTCCGGGTCGGTGGTCACAGCTCCGCTCCTCTCCGTAGTCGTCACATCTTTGATGTGCGCATCGGAAGTCAACTCGCCTGGTGGACGCGGCGGGAGCGTGTGCGGAGGGCATATGCGAGTCCCCCGCTCACTCCCCGTGCGAACGAAGTGGGCCCGGTGCTCCGAAGAGCACCGGGCCCACTGGCGAGCACGGAGTGTGATCAGGGGTAGGTGTAGAAGCCCGACCCGGACTTGCGGCCGAGGCGGCCCGCGTCGACCATCCTCTGGAGCAGCGGGGGAGCGGCGTACAGCGGCTCCTTGTACTCGGTGTACATCGAGTCCGCGATGGAGGCGATCGTGTCGAGACCGATCAGGTCGGAGAGCTTGAGCGGGCCCATCGGGTGGGCGCAGCCCAGCTCCATGCCGTTGTCGATGTCCTCGCGGCTGGCGATGCCGGACTCGAACATCCGGATCGAGGAGAGCAGGTACGGCACGAGCAGCGCGTTGACCACGAAGCCCGAGCGGTCCTGGGCGCGGATCGCGTGCTTGCCGAGGATCTTCTCCACCAGCGCCTGGGCGCGGCTGATGGTGCCCTCGGACGTGGTGAGCGCCGGAATCAGCTCGACGAGCTTCTGCACCGGGGCCGGGTTGAAGAAGTGGATGCCGATCACGTGGTCCGGGCGGGACGTCGCCACGGCCAGCTTCACCAGCGGGATGGACGAGGTGTTCGAGGCGAGGATCGCGTCGCGCCGGGTGACGACCTGGTCGAGGACCTGGAAGATCTCCGTCTTGACCTGCTCGTTCTCCACGACCGCCTCGATGACGAGGTCACGGTCGGAGAACTCGCCGAGGTCCGTGGTGAAGGTGAGCCGCTCCTGCGTCTCCGCCAGCTCCTCCTCGGTGATCTTGCCGCGCTCGGCCGCCTTGGCGAGGGAGTTGAGCAGCCGGGTACGGCCGATCTCCAGGGCCTCACCGGTGGTCTCGGCCACCATCACGTCCAGGCCGCTGCGGGCGCAGACCTCTGCGATCCCGGCGCCCATCTGGCCACAGCCCACCACGCCGACGCGTGTGATGTCAGTCAAGGTGTCTGTCACCTCGTGCCTTTCGCTGTTCGTCCGGGGCCGCCGGCAGGCAGGATCCTCCCGGGTCTTTCGGATCTGCACGTTACCCCGTAGACATGGGAGCGGTGGAGCCCGGGTTAACGGCTGTTCAACCAGGCATCACCGTGGCACAGGAATCAGAGGGGAACCATGGGACGTATCTCACGTCGTGCTGTCACGCTCGGGGCCGCGCTCACGCTGGCCGGACTGACGGCGGGCGACGCCGTAGCCGGGGCCGGTCGCCGGGGCCGCCCCCGGCACGAGATGCGCGGCATGTGGCTGGCCACCGTCGCCAACCGCGACTGGCCCTCACGCCCGGGGCTGACCGTCGCCCAGCAGCGGTCCGAGCTCCTCGCGCACCTGGACACGGCGGTGCGCCGCCGTCTGAACGCGGTGATCTTCCAGGTGCGGCCCACCGCCGACGCCTTGTGGCCGTCGCCGTACGAGCCGTGGTCCGACGTCCTCACCGGTACCCAGGGCAAGGACCCGGGCTGGGACCCGCTGGGCACCGCGGTGACCGAGGCGCACCGCCGCGGCCTCGAACTGCACGCCTGGTTCAACCCGTACCGTGTCGCCAACCACACCGACCCCGGCCGGCTGATCCCGACGCACCCGGCGCGCGTCCACCCCGACTGGGTAGTGCCGTACGGAGGGAAGCTCTATTACAACCCCGGACTGCCCGAGGTCCGGCGCTTCGTGCAGGACGCGATGCTCGACGCGGTGCACAAGTACGCCATCGACGCCGTGCACTTCGACGACTACTTCTATCCGTATCCGGTCGCGGGCCAGACCTTCGACGACGACGCGGCGTACCGCACGTACGGCGGTGGCTTCACGGACCGGGCGGCCTGGCGGCGCGACAACATCGACCGGCTGATCCGGGAGACCGCGCGCCGCATCGACCGGACCCGGCCCCGGGCCCGGTTCGGGATCAGCCCGTTCGGGGTGTGGCGCAACCGGGCGACCGACCCGGAGGGGTCGGACACGGCGGCCGGCGTGCAGACGTACGACGACCTGCACGCGGACACCCGCAAGTGGGTGCGTGAAGGATGGATCGACTACATCTGCCCGCAGGTGTACTGGAACATCGGCTTCGCCGTCGCCGACTACGCCAAGCTCGTGCCGTGGTGGGCCGACGCCGTGCGGGGCACCGGGGTACGCCTCTACATCGGCGAAGCCCTCTACAAGGCGGGCGATCCGGCGCAGCCCGCCGCGTGGCAGGACCCCGCCGAGCTGTCCCGGCACCTCACGTACGCGGCCGGATTCCCCGAGGCGCGCGGGCACGTCTACTTCTCCGCGAAGGAGGCCGGGCAGGACCGGATCGGCGCCATGGCCCGGGTCGTCGCGGACCACTACGGCCGCTTCGGGGGCTGATCACTCGCGTCGGCCGACGACGGGCCGCACGACCGCGTCGGGGCCCGGCGACATGATCGCCTCGTGGCCGTCCTCGAAGCGGACACGGAACGGGGGACCGCCGTCGCTGCCGAGGACTTCGATGATCTGGGCGACCCGGTCGTGCTGACCGACGATCCGGCCGTGCACCAGGAGCCGGTCGCCTACGGTTGCGCGCATCAGGAGTGCCCTCCTCGCCATGCCGTGAGTTCCGGCAAGTCTACGGCGCAGGAGGGGAGTTGGGACCCCTGACGGCCGCTCAGCCGCGGGCGCGCTGGGTGACCGCGATGCACACGAGAACCGCGCCCGCCGTCAGCGGAGCCGCGACCGGCAGCTCCTCGCCCAGCAGGAACACCGACCACACGAGCGTCAACAGCGGCTGGGCGAGCTGGAGTTGACTCGCCTTCGGGATGCCGATCACGGCCATGCCCTTGTACCAGACGACCAGCCCGAGGAACTGCGAGCCCACCGCCACCCACAGCAGGCCCGCCACCGCGTGCCCGGTCAGCCGTACCGGCTCGTGCGCCAGCGCGACCGCCGCGCCCGCCACGGCGACCGGCAGGCACAGCACCAGCGCCCACGCGATCACCTGCCAGCCCGGCATGACCCGCGCGAGCCGGCCGCCCTCGGTGTAGCCGGCCGCGCAGATCAGCAGCGCGCCGAACAGGTACAGGTCGGCCCGGGTGAGGGCACCGCCGCTCTGCTGCACCGTGAACGCGATCACCGCCGCGGCGCCCGCGCACGCCGCGATCCAGAAGGTGCGGGAGGGCCGGGCCCCGGTGCGCAGCGAGGAGAGCACGGCCGTGGTCAGCGGCAGCAGGCCCACCACGACCGCCGAGTGCGCGGTCGTCGCCGTCCGCAGGGCGAGCGTGGTCAGCATCGGGAAGCCGAGGACCACACCGGCCCCGACGACGGCGAGCCCTCCCCAGTGCCGTCGCCGCGGAAGTGGTACGCGCAGAGCCAGCAGGCACCCGCCCGCGATCACGGCCGCGAGCACACTGCGGACGCTCACCAGCGACCAGGGGCCGAAGCCTTCGAGCCCCCACGCGGTGGCGGGGAAGGTGAGGGAGAACGCGACGACGCCGAGAGCGGCCAGGAGCGTGCCGGGGGCCGCTCCCGATGCCGGGGCCGGTGCGGCTCCGGAGGCGGACCTCCCGGCAATTGCTATCGCATCGTGTTCGGTAGCGCTATTCTCAGTCCTCATGCAAGAGCGTAGCAGCGTGGGTGAACTGGCGAAGCGGCTCCGGGACGAACTGAACCGCTACTCAGAAGGTGAGAAGCTGCCGTCGAGCCGGGCTCTCGTGGAGCGGTTCCGGGTCAGCCCGGTGACCGTCTCGCGGGCACTCGCCCGGCTCGCCGCGGAAGGGCTCGTGGTGACCCGGCCGGGCGCCGGCGCCTTCCGCTCCACGCCCCGCGCCGCCGCCCCCGCGGGCGACACGTCCTGGCAGGAGGTCGCGCTGAGCGCCGACTCCGCCACGGAACCCGTACCGCGCGCGGTGGACGCCTCGGGGGTGCTGATCACGCTGGCCGCGTCACCGCCCGGGGTCGTCGAGCTCAACGGCGGCTATCTGCACCAGGTGCTCCAGCCCGTCGGCGCGCTGGCCGCCGCGCTCGCCCGCGCGGGCCGGCGCCCCGGCGCGTGGGACCGGCCGCCCGTCGAAGGACTGCCCGAACTGCGCGAGTGGTTCGCCCGCGGCATCGGCGGCGCGATCACCGGCGCCGAGGTGCTGATCACCTCCGGCGGCCAGTCGGCGCTCGGCACCGCGCTGCGGGCGCTCGCCCCGCCCGGGGCCCCCGTCCTGGTCGAATCGCCCACGTATCCCGGCATGCTGGCGATCGCGCGGGCCGCGGGTCTGCGCCCCGTGCCGGTCCCCGTCGACCGGGACGGCGTCCGCCCGGAGCTGCTCGCGCGGGCCTTCGAGGCGACCGGCGCCCGCCTGTTCGTGTGCCAGCCGCTCTTCCAGAACCCGACCGGCGCAGTGCTCTCCGCCGAGCGGCGCCCGGAGGTGCTGCGCATCGCGCGCGAGGCCGGCGCGTTCGTCGTCGAGGACGACTTCGTGCGCCGCCTCGTGCACGACGACGCCGGCCCGCTGCCCCGCCCCCTGGCGACCGACGATCCCGACGGCGTCGTCGTGCACGTCTGTTCCCTCACCAAGGCGACCTCGCCGAGCCTGCGCATCGGCTGCCTCGCCGCCCGCGGCCCGGTCCTGGAGCGGCTGCGCGCCATCCAGGTCGTCGACCAGCTCTTCGTGCCGCGCCCCTTGCAGGAGGCCACGCTGGAACTCGTCGGGTCCCCGGCCTGGCCGCGCCATCTGCGCACGGTGGCAGGGGAGTTGAGGGCCCGCAGGGACACCCTCGCCGCCGCCCTCGCCCTGCGGCTGCCCGAACTGTCCGTGCCGTACATCCCGGTCGGCGGCTACCACCTGTGGGCCCGGCTGCCCGACGGTACGGACGAGCGCCGGCTCGTCGCGGGCGCCCTGCGCGCGGGCGTCGCCGTGGCGCCCGGCCGCCCGTACTTCGCGGCCGAACCACCGGCCCCGTACCTCCGGCTGAGCTTCGTGGCGGTCGCCGGGACGGCGGAGATCACCGAGGGCGTACGCCGCCTCAGGGCAGCCTGCGACGAGCTGCTGCCCGGGCCGCTGGAGACTCAGACCCTGCGGTAATCCGTCGTGAGGACCAGGTCCTTCGCCGGTCCCTTCACGCGCCACACCGTCCGCCAGCTGTCGGCGTCGTAGACCTCGAACTCACCCCGGTAGAGGTCGGCCGAGCAGGGGTGATCCGCGATGTGGTGGCCACCGCGCAGATCGAGGCCGTGGAAGAAGCGGCCGTCCGAGAAGCGGACGACAGCCGTGCCGGGCGTCCCGTCCGGCAGATAGCGCAGGGTCCGCTCGGCGGGGCGCGCCACTCCGCGCCATTCGAAGACGCCGGACTCGACGTGCAGCAGCCCTCCGCCGTCCGCCGCGGTGAACTCCGTGGTGCCGGTGAACCTGCCGGTCACGTCGTCGGCGAGATCCCGCACGGTCCGCTCCACGTGCCAGCTCCCGGCCAGGAACGCCAACACATCGGAAACCGGCCAGAGTTCACTCTTCACGCCCACCACTCCCGTACACCTCTGCGCGAACCGTTGACGCGCGTACCGCCACTTCCTATCTTGCCGTTCGGAGTTTAGGACGCCGTACGAAATCTCGAACGATCTGGCCAGGGAATGGGGAGTACGCATGACGCGTGGACGACGCAGGCGCTGGAGAATCGGGCTCGGGGCCGCGGTGGGCTCCCTGCTCGCCGGGACCGCCGTGCTGCCGTCGTCGGCCGCCGACGCGGCCGACGCGGCCGACGTCACCGACTACACGGTCACCGTCGACCCGAGCCGCACCGGCGCGACCATCGACGACTCCATGTACGGCGTCTTCTTCGAGGACATCAACCGGGCCGCCGACGGCGGGCTCTACGCCGAACTGGTGCAGAACCGCTCCTTCGAGTACACGACCGCCGACAACAAGGCGTACACCCCGCTCACCGCGTGGACGGCCGGCGGAACGGCCCGGACCGTCGACGACGACGGCCGGCTGAACGCGCGCAACCGCACCTACCTCTCGCTCGGCGCGGACGCGTCCGTCACCAACTCCGGCTATGGCACCGGCATCACGGTCGCCAAGGGCAGGACGTACGACTTCTCGGTCTGGGCCCGCGCCGACTCCGTGCTGACCGTCACCCTGGACGATGCGGACGGCGCGCTGGCCGCGCCCAAGCGGGTCAGAGCGAAGGGCGGCTGGACCAAGTACACGGCGACGTTCACCGCGAAGCGCGCCAGCACGACCGGCCGCCTCTCCGTCGCCACCACGCGGACCGCCGCCCTCGACATGGTGTCCCTCTTCCCCCGCGACACCTACAAAGGACGCGAGAACGGCCTGCGCAAGGACCTCGCCGAGAAGATCGCCGCCCTGAGACCCGGCTTCGTGCGCTTCCCCGGCGGCTGCCTCGTCAACACCGGGTCCATGGAGGGCTACGACGCGGCCTCCGGCTACCAGCGCACCCGCTCCTACCAGTGGAAGGACACGGTCGGCCCGGTCGAGCAGCGCGCCACGAACGCCAACTTCTGGGGCTACAACCAGAGTTACGGCCTCGGCTACTACGAGTACTTCCAGTTCGCCGAGGACATCGGCGCGATGCCGCTGCCCGTCGTGCCCGCCCTGGTCACCGGCTGCGGCCAGAACCAGGCCGTCGACGACGACGCGCTGCTCGAGCGGCACATCCAGGACACGCTCGACCTCATCGAGTTCGCCAACGGGCCCGTGACCAGCGAGTGGGGCAAGAAGCGTGCGCAGATGGGTCACCCGAAGCCCTTCCACCTCACCCACCTCGAAGTCGGCAACGAGGAGAACCTGCCCGAGGCGTTCTTCGCCCGCTTCAAGGAATTCCGCGCCGCCATCACCGCCGAGTACCCCGACGTCTCCGTCATCTCCAACTCGGGCCCTGACGACAGCGGTTCGGTCTTCGACGCGGCATGGAAGCTGAACAAGGACGCCGACGTCGACATGGTCGACGAGCACTACTACAACAGCCCGCAGTGGTTCCTGCAGAACAACGACCGCTACGACTCCTACGACCGCAACGGCCCCAAGGTCTTCCTCGGCGAGTACGCGTCCGGCGGGAACACCTTCGCCAACGCCCTCTCCGAAGCCGCCTACATGACGGGCCTCGAACGCAACGCGGACGTCGTCAAGCTCGCCTCCTACGCGCCGCTGCTCGCCCGCCAGGACACCGTCCAGTGGCGGCCCGACATGATCTGGTTCGACGACCAGAAGGCGTGGGGCTCCGCCGACTACGAGGTGCAGAAGCTGTTCATGCGCAACGTCGGCGACCAGGTCGTCCCGTCCACCGCCACGAACACCCCCTCGACGACCGCGCCCATCACCGGCGCCGTCGGCCTGTCGACGTGGGCGACCAGCGCCGCGTACGACGACGTGCGCGTCACCGGCGCCGACGGCACGAGCCTGCTGAACGACGACTTCAGCGGCGACGCCGGACGGTGGACCCCGTCCGGCAGCGGAAGCTGGAGCATCCAGGACGGGCGGTACGTCCAGTCCGACGAGGCCGCCGAGAACACCCTGGTCACCGCGGGCGACCCGAGCTGGCACGACTACGACCTGCACGCCAAGGCCACCAAGGAGTCCGGCAAGGAGGGCTTCCTCGTCGCGTTCGGCGTCAAGGACACCGGCAACTACTACTGGTGGAACCTGGGCGGCTGGAACAACACCCAGTCCGCCGTCGAACAGGCCGTGAACGGCGGCAAGTCGACGCTCCTGGCCACGGCCGGATCGATCGAGACCGGCCGCGCCTACGACATCGACATCAAGGTGCGCGGCCGCCAGGTGACCCTCTACCTCGACGGCCAGGAGTGGGGCTCGTTCAAGGACGACAAGCCCGCCGAGCCGTTCCGCCAGGTCGTCACGCGCGACAAGAAGACCGGTGACCTGATCGTCAAGGTCGTCAACGCGCAGGACGCGCGGGCCCGTACGACGGTGAAGCTCGGCGGCGCGAAGGTCGCGAAGTCCGCGGCCGTCACCACGCTCGCCGCGGCGCCCGAGGCGGAGAACACCGCGAGCGAGACCCCGGTGAGGCCCGTGACCTCGACCTTCGCCGGCGTCGCGGACACCTTCTCGTACACGTTCCCGGCGAACTCGGTGACGTTCCTGCGGATCAAGAAGCGCTGAACCCGTCGTGGCCCGGAGCCACGACGGGAGCCGCCGGAAACGCCGTGACCGCGCAGTCCACGCGGGCCGCGCAGCCGGTGGCCCCGCACTCGCAGGAGAGCGGGGCCACCGCGGCGCGCACGTCGCCGCGTGACCAGGGGCGGGCGAAGAACGCCGTGTACTGCGCTACGACGGCTTCGTTGGCCTCGCGGAGCAGTGCGCGGCGTTCCGCGCGGGAGGCGGAGTGAGGCCCGGCGGCGAGTGGAGCCGCCCAGCGTGCCGCCACCTCCTCGGTGACGTCGGTGTCGATGTCGACGGTCAGGAAGGGCGCGCCGGACGCCCGCACCTCGTCCTCGATGACGTCGGCGAGGCGCCGGTACAGGGCCAGCGGACCGGGCTTCAACTCCCTTTCCGCGAGCCGCTTTTCGAGGAGCGCGGGGGTGGGCAGCAGCCACAGGGCGGCCCGGCCGGGCAGGGCCCGGGCCGTCGCCGGGGTGATCACCGTGCCCTCGGCCACGGTCAGCGGGCCCGCGGGCAGCGCCCGTACGTCGTCCGCGACCATCCGCCCGCGCTCGTGGTGCAAGGACATCGCGAGCAGGTCCGGCACGGGCGCCGCCCAGCGGTCCTCCGGCGAGAGGGACTCGAAGCGGAGCGCCGCCGGACAGCCCGCGGCGAGCGCCCGGTCGCGGTGCGCCCACGTACGGGTGTCCGCGTGGTAGCGGCGCAGCCCGTGCCGCCGGGCCAGCCGCTCGGCGACCGTCGACTTTCCCACCCCGGGCGGTCCGCCCAGCCACACAACTGCCGTCACCCGGCTAGCCGTTCACGAACTTCAGGCTGCCGTCGTCGTAGCGGGCGCCCGCCACCGCGCCCGCGGGCGCCGCCGCGTCGATCGCCGCGAGGTCGTCGGCGGACAGCTCAAGCGTGGTCGCCGCGACGTACTCCTCCAGGTACGTCTGACGCCGGGTTCCCGGGATCGGCACCACGTCGTCGCCCTGGTGCTGGACCCACGCGAGCGCCAACTGCCCGGCCGTGACGCCCTTACGGGATGCGATCTCCTCCAGGCGGTCGACGATGGCGAGGTTGCGCTCCAGGTTCCCCTCGGCGAACCGCGGCTGGCCGCGCCGCATGTCCCCGTCCTGCAAGCCCTCCGTCGACTTGTAGCGGCCGGTGAGGAAGCCCCGGCCCAGCGGCGAGAACGGTACGAGCCCGATGCCCAGCTCCCGGCACACCGGCAGCACTTCGGACTCCACGTCCCGCGTCCACAGCGAGTACTCGCTCTGCAGGGCCGCGATCGGATGCACGGCGTACGCCCGGCGCAGGGTGTCCGGGCCGGCCTCCGACAGGCCGAGGTGGCGGACCTTGCCCTCGTTCACCAGCTCGGCGAGCGCGCCCACCGTCTCCTCGATCGGCACGCTGCGGTCCACCCGGTGCACGTAGTACAGGTCGATGTGGTCGACGCCGAGCCGCCGCAGGGACGCCTCGCACGCCTCGCGGACGTACGCCGCGTCACCCCGGATCGCGGTCGCCTCGCCGAGCTTGTTCGCGAACCCGAATTTCGTGGCCAGCACGGCCTGCTCGCGCCGCCCCGGCGCCGCGAGGGCCCGGCCGATCAGCTCCTCGTTGTGCCCGGCGCCGTAGAAGTCGGACGTGTCGAGCAGGGTGACGCCCAGGTCCAGCGCGCGATGGATCGTACCGACCGACTGCTCGTCGTCGGACGCGCCGTAGGCGTGGCTCATGCCCATGCAGCCGAGACCCTGCGCGGAGACGGTGAGCGAGCCGAGGCGGCGGGTGGGAAGGTCCGACATGAGTGCTGCCTCCTGTGATGGTGCCGGTGCGGAACGTACTCGACGCTATGACCTTGAGTGCGCTCCAGGTCAAGCGGGCGGCTGCGGTCTCCGGCGTCGAGGGCTCACTTGATTGCATAAACGTGCACAGCGACGTATAGTCATGCCATCCAAGAGGAGGGTTCCATGGCGGTACGCGCAGCAGTGGCGGGAGCGAGTGGATACGCGGGCGGCGAAGTGCTGCGCCTGCTGCTCGCGCACCCCGAGGTGGAGATCGGCGCCCTGACGGGCAACTCGAACGCGGGACAGCGGCTCGGCGCGCTGCAGCCGCACCTCCGCCCGCTCGCCGACCGTGTACTCCAGGAAACCACCCCCGAGGTGCTCGCGGGGCACGAGGTCGTCTTCCTGGCGCTGCCCCACGGGCAGTCCGCCGCCGTCGCCGAGCAGCTCGGCCCCGATGTCCTCGTCGTCGACATGGGCGCCGACTTCCGGCTCCAGGACGCGGGGGACTGGGAGAAGTTCTACGGCAGCCCGCACGCCGGTACCTGGCCCTACGGACTTCCCGAACTGCCGGGCGGCCGCGCCGCGTTGGAGGGCACCAAGCGCATTGCCGTGCCCGGTTGCTACCCGACCGCCGTGTCGCTCGCGCTGTTCCCGGCCTACGGGGCGGGGCTCGTGGAGAGCGAAGCCGTCATCGTCGCCGCGTCCGGCACCTCCGGCGCGGGCAAGGCGGCCAAGCCCCACCTCCTCGGCAGCGAGGTCATGGGGAACATGACGCCGTACGGCGTCGGGGGCGGCCACCGGCACACCCCCGAGATGATCCAGAACCTCAGCGCGGCCGCCGGCGAGAGGGTCTCCGTGTCCTTCACGCCGACGCTCGCCCCGATGCCGCGCGGCATCCTCGCCACGTGCAGCGCCAAGGCCAAGGACGGCGTCACCGCCGAGACGGTCCGGGCCGCGTACGAGAAGGCGTTCGCCGACGAGCCGTTCGTGGACCTGCTGCCCGAGGGGCAGTGGCCCGCCACGGCGGCGGTGTACGGGTCGAACGCCGTGCAGATCCAGGTCGCGTTCGACGAGGCCGCGGGCCGCGTCATCGTCATCAGCGCCATCGACAACCTCACCAAGGGCACCGCCGGCGGTGCCGTTCAGTCCCTGAACATCGCCCTGGGTCTCGACGAGACGACCGGGCTCTCTACGATCGGAGTCGCGCCGTGAGTGTGACGGCAGCCAAGGGATTCCAGGCCGCGGGTATCACCGCCGGAATCAAGGACAGCGGGACCCCGGACCTGGCCCTCGTGGTCAACCGCGGACCCCGCCTGGCCGCCGCGGGCGTCTTCACCTCCAACCGCGTCAAGGCCGCCCCGGTCCTCTGGTCCGAGCAGGTCCTCAAGGGCGGACTCGTCTCGGCGGTCGTCCTCAACTCCGGTGGCGCCAACGCCTGTACGGGTCCCAAGGGCTTCCAGGACACGCACGCCACCGCCGAGAAGGTCGCCGAGGTCCTCGACCTGAACGCGGGCGAGGTCGCCGTCGCGTCCACCGGGCTCATCGGCGTCCTGCTCCCCATGGACAAGCTGCTCCCGGGCGTGGAGACCGCGGCCGCCCGGCTCTCCGAGCACGGCGGCGAGAAGGCCGCCATCGCCATCAAGACCACCGACACCGTGCACAAGACCGCCGTGTACGAGGGCGACGGCTGGACCGTCGGCGGCATGGCCAAGGGCGCGGGCATGCTCGCACCCGGCCTCGCCACCATGCTCGTCGTCCTCACCACCGACGCCGACCTCGACAGCGACGCCCTCGACAAGGCCCTGCGCGACGCCACCCGCGTCACTTTCGACCGGGTCGACTCCGACGGCTGCATGTCCACCAACGACACGGTGCTGCTGCTCGCCTCGGGAGCCTCCGAAGTCGCCCCGGAGTACGCCGAGTTCGCCGAGGCCGTCCGCTCCGTCTGCGACGACCTCGGGCGCCAGCTCATCGGCGACGCCGAGGGCGCCAGCAAGGACATCAAGGTCGAGGTGGTCAACGCGGCGAGCGAGGACGACGCCGTCGAGGTGGGCCGCTCCATCGCCCGCAACAACCTCCTCAAGTGCGCCCTCCACGGCGAGGACCCCAACTGGGGCCGCGTCCTCTCCGCCATCGGCACGACGCGGGCCGCTTTCGAACCGGACCGGCTCAACGTCGCGATCAACGGCGTCTGGGTCTGCAAGAACGGCGGCGTCGGCGAGGACCGCTCCAAGGTCGACATGCGCTTCCGGGAGGTCACCATCACCGCCGACCTCGCCGCGGGCGGCGAGACGGCGACGATCTGGACGAACGACCTGACCGCCGACTACGTCCACGAGAACAGCGCGTACTCCTCATGAACCAGCCCGCCGCGCGGAAGCACACCGCGCTCCCCAAGGCCCAGATCCTCATCGAGGCGCTGCCCTGGCTGACCCGGCACCACGGCAAGACCGTCGTCATCAAGTTCGGCGGGAACGCCATGGTGGACGAGGAGCTGAAGGCCGCCTTCGCCCAGGACGTCGTCTTCCTGCACCACGCCGGGCTCAAGCCCGTCGTCGTGCACGGCGGCGGCCCGCAGATCAGCAAGGCCCTCGACCGGCACGGCATCGTGAGCGAGTTCAAGGCGGGCCTGCGGGTCACCACCGAGGACGCCATGGACGTCGTACGGATGGTGCTCGCAGGACAGGTCCAGCGCGAACTCGTCGGCCTGCTCAACCAGCACGGCCCGCTCGCCGTCGGCCTCACCGGCGAGGACGCGCACACCATCACCGCCACCAAGCACCAGCCCCGCATCGAGGGCGAGTTGGTCGACATCGGCCGCGTCGGAGAGATCACCGAGATCGACACCGGCGCCATCGAGGCCCTGCTCGCCGACGGCCGTATCCCGGTCGTCTCCTCGATCGCCCGCTCCCAGGACGATCACCATGTCTACAACGTCAATGCTGATACGGCGGCTGCGGCACTCGCTGCTGCGCTGGACGCCGAGACGCTGATGGTGCTGACCGACGTCGAGGGCCTCTACGAGGACTGGCCCCACAGCGACGAGGTCATCAGCCGGCTCACCGCCACCGAACTCGAGAAGCTGCTCCCGGACCTGGCGAGCGGCATGGTGCCGAAGATGGAGGGCTGCCTGCACGCCGTACGCAACGGCGTGCACACCGCCCGCGTCATCGACGGCCGCGTCCAGCACTCGATCCTGCTGGAGATCTTCACCGACGAAGGCATCGGCACGATGGTCGTGCCCGACGCACAGGACCACGGGGAACAGGGGGACGCAGCATGACCGGCACCGCGAACCAGGAGCTCACCCAGCGCTGGCAGGGCGCCCTGATGAACAACTACGGCACGCCGCGACTGCCCCTGGTCAAGGGCGCCGGCACCAAGCTGTGGGACGCCGACGGCACCGAGTACCTGGACTTCGTCGGCGGCATCGCGGTCAACGCGCTGGGCCACGCCCACCCGGCGGTCGTCGAAGCGGTCAGCACCCAGATCGGCTCGCTCGGCCACGTATCGAACCTCTTCATCGCCGAGCCGCCCATCGCCCTCGCCGAGCGGCTCCTCCAGCTCTTCGGCCGGGACGGCGCCGTCTTCTTCTGCAACTCCGGCGCCGAGGCCAACGAAGGCGCCTTCAAGATCGGCCGGCTCACCGGGCGGCGCCACATGGTCGCCACGACCGGCGGCTTCCACGGCCGGACCATGGGCGCTCTCTCCCTCACCGGCCAGCCCGGAAAGCAGGACGGCTTCACGCCGCTTCCGGGCGACGTCACACATGTCCCGTACGGGGATGAGGACGCGCTCCGGGCAGCCGTCACCGAATCCACGGCCTTCGTCATCATCGAGCCGATCCAGGGCGAGAACGGTGTGGTCGTGCCCGGCGACGGATACCTCAAGGCGGCCCGGGAGATCACCCGGGCCACCGGCACCCTGCTCGTCCTCGACGAGGTGCAGACCGGCGTCGGCCGGACCGGTCACTGGTTCGCGTACCAGGCGGCGGAAGGCATCGAGCCGGATGTCGTCACGCTCGCCAAGGGCCTCGGCGGCGGCCTGCCGCTCGGCGCGACCATCGCCTTCGGCGAGGCCGCGAAGCTGCTCAAGCCCGGTCAGCACGGCACGACGTTCGGCGGCAACCCCGTCGCCTGCGCCGCCGGGCTCGCCGTCCTCGACACCATCACGGCCGAGGGCCTGCTGCAGAACACCAAAAGCATCGGCGAGAAGCTCACGGCCGGAATCGAATCGCTCGGCCACCCGTTGGTCAGCCATGTCCGGGGCGCGGGCCTTCTGCTGGGTATCGTGCTCACCGGGCCGCGCGCACCCCAGGTGCAGCAGGCGGCCCAGGACGCGGGCCTCCTGGTGAACGCGCCCGCACCCGACGTCGTCCGGCTCATGCCCCCGCTGAACCTGACCGACGCCGAAGCGGACGTGTTCCTCGCGGCGCTGCCCGCGGTCCTGGATGCTGCCGCGGCCGACGGGGAAGCAGGAGTCTGAGGAATGGGACGACGACGATGAGCAGCAAAGCGGAGCACGCAGAGAACCTTGAGCGGACCGCCACGAACGCCGCGCTCGCCCACGGCCCTGCCGTGCCGCAGACGCGCACCGCGCGCCACCGCCGGATCGTGGATATCCTCAACCGGCAACCGGTGCGCTCACAGAGCCAGTTGGCGAAGCTGCTCGCCGACGACGGACTCAACGTCACCCAGGCCACGCTCTCCCGGGACCTGGACGAGCTGGGCGCGGTCAAGATCCGCAACACCGGTGGCGAGCTGATCTACGCCGTGCCCAGCGAGGGCGGCTTCCGCACCCCGCACGCCCCGCTCGGCGAATCGGCCAAGGAGGAGCGCATGCGCCGCCTCGCCGGCGAGCTGCTCATCTCCGCGGAGGCCTCGGCGAACCTGGTGGTGCTCCGCACACCGCCGGGCGCGGCCCAGTTCCTGGCCTCGGCCATCGACCAGGCCGAACTGCACGTCATCCTCGGCACGATCGCGGGCGACGACACGCTGATGCTGATCAGCCGGGACCCGGCAGGAGGCCAGGCCCTGGCGGAGCACCTGCTACGCCTGGCGCAGAACGACCACTGACCGCCCCCGCAACAAGCAAGCCCCTCCGGCGCTTGAGGAGCGGGGTCCGGGGCGGAGCCCCGTGACCTCGACTTCAACGCCGGGGGAGCGTCAGACCAGCCCGAGCACCTCAGCCAGCGCGGGCCCCACGAACGAGGCAAGCTCACCCCGGGTGGGCCCGGTCGCAGGCCCCCTACGGGTAACGGCAAGCGCCGCCGCCGCATTGGCACCCCGAGCCGCATCAACCGCCGCAACCCCCCGCCCCAACAGCGCCAAGAACGCCCCGACATGCGCATCCCCGGCCCCGTTGCTGTCCACGGCCTCCACGGGGAACCCAGGCACATGCACCACATCCCCGGAGCCGGGCGGAGCCAAGAAGCACCCGTCCGCGTCGGCCCGCACCAGCACCCCGGCCCCGTCCCGCAGCCGCCCGCGCAGCGCGAGCGCAGCCTCCCGCGGTTCGGCCACACCGGACATCAGACGGGCCTCCCGCGCGTTGCAGGACAGCCAGTCCGTGCGGGCCAGCACCGGATCAAGCACCTCGGCCGGAATGTCCGCCACCAGAGGCGCCGGGTCGAAGCAGACCCGTACCTCGTCGGGAAGGCCTGCCACCAGCGCGGACAGCAGCGGTCCGTTGACCTCCATCACCAGGCCGTATCCGGAGACCTGCACGAGGTCGC
Source organism: Streptomyces sp. NPDC050264 (assembly GCF_040655895.1). Taxonomy (NCBI): domain Bacteria; kingdom Bacillati; phylum Actinomycetota; class Actinomycetes; order Kitasatosporales; family Streptomycetaceae; genus Streptomyces; species Streptomyces sp. NPDC050264. Next base: position 31,122 of record NZ_JBFAKV010000010.1, on the reverse strand, counting down.
CGGCGCGCACGGCAGCGGCGATGCCCGCCGCCTCGTCCCGCGTCATGCGCGCGTCGACCCCGAAGCTCGTCACGAACGTCCGCTCGCCGCCCCCGTCGACCAGCGCCACACAGAACCCCGTGTCGCCGTCGGTACGTACCGGAAGCAGCGCCTCGACACCCTCCGCCGCGAGCGAGGCCCGCACCAGCTCGCCGTAGGGGCCGGTGCCGTGCAGCCCCGCGTACACGGCCCGGGCACCGAGCCGCCGTGCCGCCGTCAGGGTGTTGAAGCCGCCGCCCGCGTACAGCGCGGTACGGGTACCGATCACGTCGCCGCCGCGCTCCGGCAGCGTAGGAACGTCGATGACCAGGTCGGCGATGACGTTCCCGGCGAGCACGACACGGGAGTCGGCGGTGGTCGGGCCGGTCATCGGGTGGCCTCCTCAAGGGCGAAGGAGTCGGAGTCGGGGGAGTCGAGGGTCACCGGCGTGCGGCGCCCGAGCAGCGCGTACACCGCACCGCCCACGACGATCGCGACGAGCCAGCCGAGCCCGTTCTCGCCGAACCACGAGCCGGCCAGCGGCCCCTCGAACCACACGTCGTCGGCGCTTGTCGAGGCCGTCGTGAACAGCAGGCCGGCCACGATCGCCGCCACCCACGCGAGAACGGCGGGCAGATGGAAACCGCCGCGGTACCAGTACCGGCTGCCTCGCCCGGTGTCCATCACCGCCGACGGGTCGTACGCGCGGCCGCGCAGCATGTCGACGGCGATCACCCCGATCCACGCCGAGATCGGCACGGCGAGCAGCGTGAGGAACGTGCTGAACGGGCCGTAGAAGTCGTCCGCGATCAGCATGAAGTAGACGCCGCCGAGGAACATCAGGACGACGTCCACACAGACGGCCCAGGCCCGCGGAACGCGCAGGCCGAGCGTGATCATCGTCAGGCCGGCCGAGTACGTGGACAGGTGGTTGGACATCAGCAGTCCGCCGAACGCCGCGATCAGGTACGGCACCGCCATCCACGACGGCAGCATCGCGTTGATCGCCGCGACCGGGTCGGCCGACGTGGCGAGCGACGGGTCACCCGCCGTGAGCAGCGAGCCGAGCGAGATCAGCAGCACCAGCGGGATGCCCGCGCCGAACGCGGAGGCCCGCACGAGCCGCCCGCCGGGGATCGAGCGCGGCAGGTAACGGGCATAGTCCGCACCGGCGTTGGCCCATCCGATGCCGGTGCCCGCGGCGATGAAACCGATCCCCGCGACGACACCGCTGACCGGTCCCGCCGGGGTGTCCAGGACCTTCGACCAGTCCACGGTCGCGACGAGGAAGCCCATCACGATCAGGTTCAGGACGCCGAAGACGACCGTCGCCCACTTGTTGATCCACATGATGGTGGCGTGCCCGAGCCCGCTGATCAGCAGCGTGCAGACGATGAAGACCAGCAGACAGACCAGCGTGAGCACGGTGCCCTTGCCGACACCGAAGAGCGTGTTGAGCAGGGCGAGCAGCGCGTACGCCGCCGTGGTCGTGGTGATCGTCTCCCAGCCGACCCGGCTGAGCCATGACACCAGCGTCGGCCCGTGGTTGCCGCGCTGTCCGAACACCGCGCGGGACAGGGTGAGTGCGGGCGCGCCGCCCTTCTTGCCCGCCAGACTGAGCGCGCCGACCAGCGCGAACGAGCCGACCGCGCCGACGACCGCGACGAGCACGGCCTGCCAGATGTTCAGGCCGCGGAAGGCGACCAGCGTCGCACCGAGCGGCAGCCCGAGAATCGAGATGTTGGCGGCGAACCACGTCCAGAACATCTGGCCCGCGTGGCCGTGCCGCTCGCTGTCGGGGACCGGTTCGATCCCTCGGGTCTCCACGGTGCCGACGCGGTCGTTCTTCGTTGAAGCGGCCATCGCGGAACCTCCTTGCTCAAGTTCGGTACAGACGGGGGTGAGGACGGGGACAGGGGTGAGGACGGGGGCGGGGGTGAGGCCGGTGGCTCTCAGGGGGCGGTGCGGAAAGTGAGCAACTGCCTTGTCAGCGGCTCCAGTTCGAGCCCGTTGACCTCGCGCAGGGTGCGTACGGCGTCGGCGGGCAGGGCGCCCAGACCGCGGACGGAACCGGCGATCGCCCCCGCGATGGCGCCGATCGTGTCGCTGTCGCCGCCGAGGTTCGCCGCGAGGAGCGCCGACCGCCACGGGTCGCCGCCGGTCAGCGCGAGCACCGCGAAGGCCGCGGGGACGGACTCCTGGCTGGCCACGCTGGTGCCGATGAGCGTGTCGATCCGGTCGAGCGCCGCGGCCTCGTCGAGGCCCACGACCAGCTCGCGCGCCCAGCCGATGCGTGCCGGGATGCTCGCGCCCGCGATCCAGTGGCCGCGCCGCGCCCCGGCCGCCGACGCGGCGATCGCCGCGTCGAAGACGTCGTCGAGCGAGCCGCCCCCGACGCCGGTGGAGACGGCCGCGGCGACGGCCGCCGCGCCCGCGATGCCGATGTTCGTGTCGTGCGTGACCTGGCAGGACTCGACGACCCGGTCAAGGAAGGACTCGGTGTCGGCCGGGGACGAGGTGGGGGTGCGGGAGAAGGCGATGCCGACCGGGGTGACCCGCATCGCGGAGCCGTTCGTGGTGCCGTACTTGCCGGCCTCCTTCGGGTCGGTGCCACGGGCCACCGCGTCGAGCGCCGCCTTCGTCGAGGGGCCGAGCAGGTCGAAGGAGCCCTTGGCCTTCATCTCCCGTTCCCAGGACAGGAGTTCCTCGGCGAACCGCAGCGGGTCGACGTGCCCGCCGCCCTCCACGATCAGCCGCGCCACGATGACCGCCTGGTCGGTGTCGTCCGTGACGGACCCGGCGGGCATCCCGGCGCTGACCGGGTTGTCGGGCCGCGCGGGCTCGAAGCCGCTCAGGGTGCCGTAGGCGCGGACGACCTCCTCGCGCGACATGACCTGCGTCGGCATGCCCAGGGCGTCGCCGAGCGCGAGCCCGTAGAACGCCCCTGCGGCGCGGTCGAAAAGGACGGGGTCGGGGGTGTCGCTCACAGGTGGCCTCCTCGGCCGGTACGTACGTGCAATTGGAAACGGGACGGGTCCAGCAGGCTCGTCACCTGCTCGACCACGCCCCCGTCCGCGTCGCGGAACACCTGGGCGACGCGGAGGAAGGACTCGCCGGGGGAGCGCCGCAGGGCCGCGGCATGGGGCGCGTCGAGTCCGGCGACGGCGATGTGCGCCTCGCCGGACTCGGGGACCCGGCCGGCCGCGGCGAGCGACCGGCTCAGGGAGCCGCCGTCGAGGCCGCGCTCGACCAGATCGGCCAGCGGCCCGACCGCGGGCACCCGGCTGAACTCCAGCGACACACCGTGTTCGTCGGGCAGTCGCCGGACGCGGTCGAGCGCGATGAACTCGGAGCTCTCCAGGCCGAGTTCGGCGGCGAGAGCCGTGTCCTGTATCCGCTCGAACCGCAGCGTCCGCGTGGTGAGTTCCGTGCCCTGCTCGGCGAGCGCGCGGGTCCAGCCCAGGCGCTGGTCGAGCGGGGTGCCGTCGAAGGTGACGATCGAGCCGATCCCCGCGTGCGTCTCGATGAGTCCCTGCTCGCCGAGGACGCCGAGGGCCTGCCGTACGGTCGTCCGGCTGACCCCGAACCGCTCGCGCAGCGCGTGCTCGCCGGGCAGCCTGCTGCCGTCGGCGTGCACGCCCGTGCGGATCTCTTCGGCCAGTACGTGGGCGACTCGGTGATGCTTGTGAACCTGTCCAGGCATGTCTAGACCGTAGACACGAAGAAGCCGACCTGTCTACACCTGTCCAGTGTCGACTTGGTCGGCTTCTGTCGCCCGGCTGAGAACTCAGGCCTCGCTGACGGCCTTCTCGGCCGCCCGGGCCCGGTACGACATCCAGGCCGCGACCAGCGCGCCCGACACGTTGTGCCACACCGAGAACACGGCGGCGGGCAGCGCGGCCAGCGGGCTGAAGTGGGCCGTGGCCAGGGACGCGGCGAGGCCGGAGTTCTGCATGCCGACCTCGAACGCCATCGCCCGCGACGCCGGCGGCCCGAGCCGCGCGACCTTTCCGGCGCCGTAGCCGAGGGCGAGCCCGAGCCCGTTGTGCAGGACGACGGCCAGCAGCACCAGGGCGGCCGCCGACTTGATGGCCTCGGCGCTGCCCGCCACCACCACCGCGACGATCACGGCGATGGTCAGCGCGGAGAGCCAGGGCAGCACGCCGAGCACCCGGTCCACGTAGCGGCCGAGCACCAGCCGTACGACCAGGCCCGCCAGGACCGGCAGCAGCACGGTCTTGAGGATGTCCGTCATCATCGACCCCGCGTCCACCGGCAGGTACGCGCCCGCGAGCAGCAGCGTCAGCGGCGGGGTGATCAGAGGCGCGAGCACGGTGGAGACCGTGGCGACGGAGACGGACAGAGCGACGTCGCCGCGCGCCAGGAAGGTCACGACATTGGACGCGGTGCCGCTCGGCGCGCAGCCGACGAGGATCACGCCGGCCGCCAGCTGCGGGGACAGGCCGAGCGCGTGCGCGATGAGCCAGCCGAGCCCCGGCATGATCACGTAGTGCGCGACGAGCCCGAGCCCGACGGCCCACGGACGCTGTGCGACGCCCTTGAAGTCGCCGAGGGTCATGGTCAGGCCCATGCAGAACATCACGACGCCGAGCAGGTAGGGCACGTTCGTGCCCCACCCGGCGAAGGTGCCGGGCGTGGCGAGTCCCAGCGCGCCCGCGACGAGCACGAGTACGGGGAACACGGTGACCGCGAGCCGGGCCGCCCGGTCGGCGGACCCGCCCGCCCCGGGCGGCGTCTCGGGGGAACTGGGGATCGTCTGTTCGGTTTCGCTGTGCACCGGGCGATGCAACGCCGTCGTCGTACGCGGATGCAAGCGCGTCTCGATATGTGGTCGCTACATGCGTATGGGTGCCGGGTGGGGTGCCGGGTTCAGTACCGGGTGAGGGCCGTCGCCCCGCCCGACGTTCCGATGGCCATGTGAGGGGACCGCCCCGGCCGCACCCAGGTGAGGATCCGCCGCATGTCCGCCTTCGGCACGGACACGCAACCGGCCGTCGCCGCGCGCCCGTTCACATGGAGGAAGATCCCGGCGCCCCGGCCGCGCACCGGCCGCCGGTAGTTGAAGCCGATGACCAGGGCGTGCGCGTACTGCGTCCCGTAGTCGGCGAGGCGCTCGGACTCGGCGGCGCGGCAGTCGCGCGGGCGCGGCTCGGTCCAGCGGTTGTAGGAGCGCGAGGCGTTGTCCTGGCACCACCAGGAGGTGCCGCGCACCCGGCGGTACGGCACGGAGGTGCCGCCGGGCGCCGCCGCGTTGCCGAACGCGAACGGCAGGTCGTAGAGACCGGTGGGCGTCGTGTTCGTGCCCTGCTTGCGCCGGACCCCCTCGACGAGGCCCTTCGCGCCGAACCGCGCGGGCGCCGAACCGGCCTTCGCCCACCGGCCGTCCGCCCGCCGGTCCCACCAGGTGACGGTGCCGCTCGTCGAGGACGCGCGAGGCGCCTCGGCCGTGATCAGCTGGCTGCCGCCGCCCGTGTCCGCCATGCGGGCGGGCAGCGGGGCGGCGGCCGAGGCGGCGGGTGCGGGCGCGGCGCCGAGTACGGCACAGACCACGACAGCGCTGGCGATACCTGCTCGTAAGGGACGCATGGGTCAGAACGTAGCGGGCGGCAGCGGCAAGGGCAGCCCCGGTAGCCCGTCCAGGCTGAACTCGACGTGTTCCTTCTTGTGGAAGTAGGCGTCGAGCGAGGCGTCGTCCTCGCGCGCGAACCGCTTGCTGTGCAGATCGCGGTCCTCGTCGTACGTCATGAACGGCACCGCGTACCCACAGGTGTCGCGGATCAGGTCGGCCCGTACGACGATGACGGCGCGCAGGCCGTGCCGGGTCGGGTCGATGGTGGGGAAGTGGCCGAGCAGTTCGGTGAAGCGCGGGTCGTCGCGGAAGACGGGCTCGCCGCGGCCGTGCACCCGGACGATGTTGGGCGGCCCTTCGAAGGCGCACCACATGAGCGTGATCCGGCCGTTCTCGCGGAGGTGGGCGATGGTCTCGGCGTTCGAGCCCGCGAAGTCCAGGTAGGCGACGGTCAGTTCGTCGACGACGGCGAAGGAGCCCTTGAGGCCCTTGGGGGAGAGGTTCACCGTGCCGTCGCCGTCGAGCGGCGCGGTGGCGGTGAAGAAGACCGGCTGTGACTCGATGAAGGTGCGCAGACGACCGTCGATGCGCTCGTAGCTTTTACCCATGCCGGGATTATGACCCCGACGGGTGACCGGATTGACGATTCATGCGGAACTCTGCATAATCATGCAGAGCGATACTGTGGTCCGTGAATGTGATCCGTGCAAGCGGTCGGTGCACGTGGTCGCACATCATCCGGCTTGAGGAGCAGAGCACGTGAGCAGCAACACCGGCGATGTCCGCCTCTGGGGCGGCCGGTTCGCCGACGGCCCCGCCGAGGCCCTGGCGAAACTCTCCGCCTCCGTCCACTTCGACTGGCGCCTCGCCCCGTACGACATCGCGGGCTCCCGTGCCCACGCGCGCGTGCTCCACAAGGCCGGCCTGCTCACCCAGGACGAGCTCACCCGCATGATCGACGGCCTGGACCGGCTCGAGGCCGACGTCGCGGACGGCTCGTTCGTCGGCACCATCGCCGACGAGGACGTGCACACCGCCCTGGAGCGCGGCCTCCTGGAGCGCCTCGGCCCGGACCTCGGAGGCAAGCTGCGCGCGGGCCGCTCGCGCAACGACCAGGTGGCGACGCTCTTCCGGATGTACCTGCGCGACCACGCCCGCGTCATCGGCGGCCTGATCGCGGACCTCCAGGAGGCCCTCGTCGGCCTCGCCGAGGCGCACCCGGACGTCGCGATGCCGGGCCGCACACACCTCCAGCACGCCCAGCCCGTGCTCTTCGCGCACCACGTCCTGGCCCACGTCCAGCCCCTGTCCCGGGATGCCGAGCGGCTGCGGCAGTGGGACGAGCGGACGGCGGTCTCCCCGTACGGCTCGGGCGCGCTCGCGGGCTCCTCGCTCGGTCTCGACCCCGAGGCGGTCGCGGCGGATCTCGGCTTCGAGCACGGCTCCGTCGGCAACTCCATCGACGGCACGGCCTCCCGTGACTTCGTCGCCGAGTTCGCCTTCATCACGGCGATGATCGGCGTCAACCTCTCGCGGATCGCGGAGGAGATCATCATCTGGAACACGAAGGAGTTCTCCTTCGTCACCCTCCACGACGCCTTCTCCACCGGCTCGTCGATCATGCCGCAGAAGAAGAACCCGGACATCGCCGAGCTGGCGCGCGGCAAGTCGGGCCGCCTCGTCGGGAACCTCACCGGGCTGATGGCGACCCTCAAGGCCCTGCCGCTCGCGTACAACCGCGACCTCCAGGAGGACAAGGAGCCGGTCTTCGACTCCTGCGACCAGCTCGAAGTACTGCTCCCGGCGTTCACCGGCATGATGGCCACGCTCACGGTCAACCGGGAGCGCATGGAGGAGCTGGCCCCGGCCGGCTTCTCGCTCGCCACGGACATCGCCGAATGGCTGGTGAAGCAGGGCGTGCCGTTCCGCGTCGCGCACGAGGTCGCGGGCGAGTGCGTCAAGGAGTGCGAGCAGCAGGGCATCGAGCTCGACGAACTCACCGACGAGCAGTTCGCGAAGATCTCCGAGCACCTCACGCCCGAGGTCCGCACGGTGCTGAACGTGCCGGGGGCCCTGGCCTCCCGCTCCGGCCGCGGCGGCACGGCGCCGAGCGCGGTCGCCGTCCAGCTCGCCGAGGTCAAGCGGGACCTGACGGTGCAGCGGGAGTGGGCCGACGCGAAGAAGTAGCGGCCGTATCCCTGCTGAAGGGCCCGGTTCGTCCGTGCGTGGACGGGCCGGGCCCTTCGGCATGCATCAAGCGGGGAAGGGGCGCAGGGGTTCAGCGCCGGGACCGCGCCCCGCCCCCGTAGCTGGACAGGTCGAGCAGCAGCCCGCACAGCACCACGATCCAGCCGATGCCCTGCACACCGGCGACGGGGGCGTACGCGAGGACGAACCCCAGGGTCGTCCACGGCAGCAGGATCAGTCCGAGCAGCGGCAGCAGAACGCCGTTGAAGGCGCGGTCCACGAGGTTCGTGAACAGCCAGGTGAGGACGAGCGCGACCCGCGGCCCGATCGCCGCCATCGCCGCGAAGATGCAGCACCCCATGCCCGTACCTCCCGGAGACGTGAACGTACCGACAGTCGTAGCACTCGGTGAGCGGCCGGGCCACCGGAGTGATGAGCCTTATATCGATGAGACATTGATGTCTCATATGGGTTAACGTCGTCTCATGACGGTTGATCGCGAACAGGTGCTGCGCAGCGCCGCCGCCCTGCTCACCCGCAAGTCCACGGCCACGATGGACGAGGTCGCGCGGGCCGCGGGCATCAGCCGCGCCACCCTGCACCGGCAGTTCGCGGGCCGGGACGCCCTCGTCCGCGCCCTGGAGGACCTCGGCATCCGCGAGTGCGAGGCGGCTCTCGACCGGGCCCGCCTCGACGAGGACCGGGCCGAGGACGCGCTGCGCCGGCTCATCGGCGAGATAGAGCACGCGGCCCCGCTGCTCGCCCTCCTCGTCACCGAGAACCAGCTCTTCGAGGGCGACGGGCAGAACGTCGGCTGGGCCCGCCTGGACGCCCGGATCGCGGCGCTGTTCCGGCGCGGCCAGGAATCCGGCGAGTTCCGGATCGATCTGACCCCCGCGTGGCTGACCGAGGCGCTCTACGGCCTCATCGGCAGCGGCGCCTGGGCCGTGCAGGACGGCCGCGTGGCCGCCAAGGACTTCTCATTCATGATCGCCGAGTTGCTGCTCGGCGGCGCACGACGGAGCGTGGAACCATGATCAGCACGAAGCAGCACACCTCCGCGGCGGAGGTGGTGTCGCGCCCCGGACGGTGGCTCGCCCTCTGCGTCCTCGTGCTCGCGGTGCTGCTCGTCGCCGTGGACGCGACGGTCCTCGGCCTCGCGACGCCGTACATCAGCGAGGACCTGAAGCCCTCCGGCACCCAGCTCCTGTGGATCGGCGACGTCTACTCCTTCGTCATCGCCGGACTCCTCGTCTCGATGGGCAGCCTCGGCGACCGCATCGGCCGCAAGAAGCTGCTGCTGGTCGGCGCCGTCGCGTTCGGCGCGGTCTCGGTCCTCAACGCGTACGCCACGACACCGGAGTTGATGATCCTGGCGCGCGCCCTGCTGGGCGTGGCGGGCGCGACGCTCATGCCGTCGACCCTGGCCCTGATCCGCAACATCTTCCACGATCCGCGCGAGCGCTCCCTGGCCGTCGGCATCTGGGGCGCCATGGCGTCGGCGGGCGCGGCGGTCGGACCGGTGGTCGGCGGCTTCCTGCTCGAACACTTCTGGTGGGGCTCCGTGTTCCTCATCAACCTGCCCGTGATGGCGGTCCTCGTCGTGGTCGGCGTGAAGCTCATCCCCGAGTCGAAGAACCCGGTCCCCGGCCCCTGGGACCTGATCAGCGTCGGGCTCTCCCTGATCGGCATGATCGGCGTCGTCTACGCCGTGAAGGAAGCGGCGGCGCACGGCTTTCACTGGCAAGTGGCCGCCACCGCGGTCATCGGCGTCGCGGCGCTCATCTGGTTCGTCCGCCGCCAACTCACCCTCGACTCACCCCTGCTGGACATGCGCCTGTTCCGCAACCGCGGCTTCTCGGGGGCGGTCCTGGCCGACCTCCTGACCATCCTCGGTCTGTCCGGACTCGTCTTCTTTCTGTCCCAGTACCTCCAACTGGTGCAGGGACGGCGGCCGTTCGAGGCAGGTCTGGCCGAACTGCCCGCCGCCGTGGGCGCGGTGGTGGCCGGCCTCGTCGCGGGTGTGGTGGCGCGCCGCTTCTCGGTCCGTGCCGTCGTCGCGGGCGGCCTCGCGGCCGTCGGCATCGCCCTGGCCGCGCTCACCACGCTGAGCCAGAGCACGGGCTACCCGCTGCTCGGCGCGGTGCTCCTGGTCGTCGGTGTCGGGGCGGGTTTCGCGTTCACGGTCACCGCCGACGTGATCCTCTCCAGCGTGCCCAAGGAGCAGGCGGGCGCGGCGTCGGCGGTCTCCGAGACGGCGTACGAACTCGGCGCGGCCCTCGGCATCGCCCTGCTCGGCTCGATCGTCACGGGCGTCTACGCGGGCTTCACCGCGCCGCCCGGCACCGCCGCGGACGTGGCGTCGGCGGCCCACGAGTCACTGGGCGGCGCCGTCGAATCGGCCTCGTCCCTCCCGGCCCAGCAGGCCGACGCGCTGCTGACGGCCGCCCGGACGGCCTTCGTCGACGGCCTTCAGGTGGCGGCGGGCATCGGCGCGGCGGTCCTGCTGGCGACGGCGGTCGCGGCGTGGTTCCTGCTCAGGGGCCAGCACCTGGAGAAGTAGTTCAGGGCGAGAGCCCGGACGGCCGCGGAAACGGCTGGGCCCCGGCCACCGGAGAACTTCGGCGGCCGGGGCCCAGGCCCCTACGTCTGTGTGTCTACGCGGCCTTCGCCTTGGTGGCGTACATGTCCACGTACTCCTGTCCCGACAGCCGCATGACCTCCGCCATCACGGAGTCGGTCACGGCCCGCAGGACGTAGCGGTCGCGCCCCATCCCGTCGTAGCGGGAGAACTCCATCGGCTCACCGAACCGCACGGTCACCCGTCCGGGCCGCGGCATGCCAGAACCGCCCGGCTGCAGCTTGTCGGTGCCGATCATCGCGAACGGGACGACGGGCGCGCCCGTCATGAGGGTCAGCCGCGCGATGCCGGTGCGGCCGCGGTACAGCCGGCCGTCGGGGGAGCGCGTGCCCTCCGGGTAGATCCCGAAGATGTTGCCGTCCTCCAGGATGCGGCGGCCGGTCATCAGCGCGGCCACACCGCCGTTGGCGCCGTCCCGGTCGACCGGGACCATGCCGACGCCCGTGAAGAACCAGGCCATCAGGCGGCCCTTGAAGCTCTTGCCGGTGACGTACTCGTCCTTGCCGATGAAGCACACCTGCCGGTCGCAGACCAGCGGGAGGATCATCGAGTCGATGAACGTCAGATGGTTGCCCGCCAGAATGACGGGGCCGGTACCCGGAATGTTCTCGGCGCCTTCCACACGCGTGCGGAACATCAGGCGCATGATCGGTCCGAGCACTGCCTTGATGAACGCGAAGCGGGACAACGGGCCCTCCGGTGTCAAGGAATGGATGATGGGGTCTGTGCAGGTGAGGACGATACTCGCGGGCGGGTACCCCGTGCACATCGGGTTCACCGACCCGATACGCAGAGTTGACGCGAGTTCGCGCCCTGTTGATGTCCGTAAGACGCCCAGGAGTCATCCCGCGGCACCCTGACGTTCTGTCCGAGGTCTCCCACTCGTCACTCCCGCACACCTACGATCGATTCCGCTTTGACAGGTGCAAGGCGGGACTTGTGGGAGGAGTGCTTCATGGGGAACGAGAAGTCACAGAGGGCGCAGGACGCTCAGGAGACGCGCGGCGAGGGGGCGATGGGCCGCCGCTCCCTGCTGGGCGCCGCGGTGCTGAGCGCGGGCGCGGCCGCCCTCGCCGCACCCGGAGTCGCCAGAGCCGCCGAGCGCGACAGTGGCAGGAATCACTCCGGACAGGGCTACCGGAGCCTGCCCGTGCCGACGATCGTCGCGCACCGCGGCACCAGCGGCTACCGCCCCGAGCACACCCTGGGCTCGTACCAGTTGGCGCTCGACATGGGCGCGCACGTCATCGAGGCGGGTGACATCGTCCCGACCAAGGACGGTCACCTCGTATGCCGTCACGAACCGGAAATCGGTGGCACCACGGACGTGTCGGCGCACCCCGAGTTCGCCTCCCGCAAGACCACGAAAATCATCGACGGCGTCTCCACGCCCGGCTGGTTCACCGAGGACTTCACGCTCGCCGAGCTGAAGACGCTGCGCGCCAAGGAGCGCATCCCCGGCACCCGTCAGCACAACACCCTCTACGACGGCCGCTGGGAGATCCCCACCTTCGAAGAGGTTCTCAAATGGCGGGCGGCGCAGAGCAGGAAGCGCGGCCGCGAGGTGTGGATCCACGTCGAGACCAAGCACCCCACCTACTTCCGCAAGCTCGGCCTGGGCCTGGAGGAGCGCCTCGCCAAGCTGCTGCGCGCGTACAAGCTCGACCAGAAGAACTCGCCCGCCTTCCTGCAGTCCTTCGAGCCGACGAGCATCCAGCGTTTGAACAAGCTGGTCGGCAACCCCCTGGTCGTCCTGCTCTCCACGGCGAACTCCCGCCCGGCGGACTTCGTCGACACCGGCGACCCGCGCACCGTCGCCGACCTGATCACGCCCAAGGGCCTCAGGGAGATCGCGTCGTACGCGCAGGGCATCGGCCCGACCCTGGACCTGGTCATCCCCAAGGACTCGGCGGGCAAGCTGCTGGAGCCGACCACCCTGGTCAAGGACGCGCACGCGGCCGGGCTGATCCTGCACCCGTACACGATGCGCAACGAGAACACCTTCCTGCCCGCCGACTTCAAGAAGGGCACGGACCCGAACGCCTACGGCGACGCGTTCGGCGCTTTCCAGGCGTACTTCGCCACGGGTATCGACGGGATCTTTTCGGACAACTGTGACACCGCCCTCCTCGCCCGTGAGGACTTCGTCAACGGCTGACCCCCGGGAGCCGGTTGGAGTGAGACGCGGCCGCCCCGGCAACCGGGGGCCGAGCCGGCCGCGTCCCGCCGGGCATGACGTATGACACGGTGATCGAGACCCTGCGGCCCCTGCTCGCCGCGGAGGTGCGCGCGGAACTCCCCGGCGCCGCCGAGCCCCGCGACCTCGAACAGGCCGTATGGGTCCGCCTGCTGGAGCACCTCGGCACCCAGGGGCCGCCCCGGGACCCGGCGGCCTGGCTCGCGGCGACGGTCCGCGCGGAGGCGAACCGGCAGCGCGGCGCGGCCCTGCGCGAGTCGTCGTACGTCACCGAACCCGCCGCCGACACGGACGGGTCGGACCCCGAAAGCCAGGCGCTGGACCGGGAGCGCGCCGGCGCCCTGCACGCCGCCGTCCGCCGGCTCCCCGGCCGCTGCCCCCGTCTCATTGGTGCGCTGCTGTCCCCGAAAGACCTCACTTACCGCGAAATCGCAGGCGAGTTGGGTATGTCACAGGGCAGTCTTGGGCCGGAACGTTCCAGATGTCTGGGATGCCTGCGCAGAATCCTCGCGTCCGAGGTTGCGCCCGCGGCCGGTAGGGGAAAAGGGTGAGGGACAACCGGCGGACAGGTGAGCGGGAGGCATGCACACATGGGCATGAGCGTGACCATCTCTGCGGCGACCGAAGCGGACACCGAGCAGATTCTCAAACTGCAGTACCTCTGCTACCAGAGCGAGGCTCAGCTCTACGGGGACTACTCGATCGAGCCGCTCAGGCAGTCCCTCGACTCGGTGCGGGCCGAACTGACGGGCGGCACCGTCCTGGTGGCCCGCCTCGGCGACGAAGTGGTGGCCTCCGTACGCGGCACGATCGACGCGGACGGCACCGCCCGGATCGACAAACTCATCGTGCACCCGCGCATGCAGCGGCACGGCCTGGGCGGCCGCCTGCTGTCCGCCGTCGAGTCGGCACTGGGTACGGCGGGCACGGCCAAGCGCTTCGAACTCTTCTCGGGCCACCGCAGCGAACACAACCTGCGGCTGTACCGCAAGCACGGCTACACGCCGGTGTCGACGAAGCGGGTGGACGACCGGCTGACCCTGGTGACGCTGGCGAAGGATGTCGAGGCCGGCGCCCTGGCGACTAGCGCGTAGCGGTCTGTGCCCGGCGCAGCCAGAACAGGGCGGAGACGGGCAGGAGCACCGGGATGAACAGGTACTCCATCCCGTAGTCGGACCAGACGGTGGAGTCCGCGAACGCCGAGGGCTCCACCAGTGTCCAGGTCCCCACCGCCAGCACGCCCACGAGCTCGGCGGCGCAGCACACCAGCGCCGCCTTGCGGGCCGTCTCGCCGCCCCGCACGAGCGAGTACGTGATGAAGCCGTAGACGACGCCGGCGACCGCGGAGAGCGTGTACGCGAGCGGGGCTCTGCCGAAGTCCGTCGCGATCTGGAAGACCGAGCGCGACACGGCGCCCACGACCATCACGCCGTACAGCCACACGAGCAGCGTGCCGGGACCGCTCGTCAGCCGCCGGGACGCCTTCTTGTTCTCGGTCTCCTGCGAAGTCACAGCCACCTCATCCTCCCCAGATGTCATAGAGCCGTACTTCGAGAACGGCGAGCACCACGCCACCCGCGGCGACCGTCACCGAACCCCAGCGCGTGCGCTCGGTCAGCGACATGAACCCCGCCGCGGGGACACAGGCGAACGCCCCGATCAGATACGCGACGAAGATCGTCGTGCCCTGCTCCGGCTTCTCGCCCCGCGCCAGCTGCACGATCCCGACCACCAGCTGCGCCAGCGCGAGAACCGAGACCACGGCCATGCCGATGAAGTGCCAGTCCTTGGTCGGCTGGTCGCGGTAGGCGGCGAAACCGCACCACGCGGCGAGCGCGAGCGCGGCGAGACCCGTCACCAGGGTCAGGGCAGCAAGCATGGCCAGACCCTATTACGGGCCAAAAGACCTGATGCGCCCGCCCCCGGGGTGGCCCGTAGCCTTGGGAGACATGAAGATCACCGCTGACGCCCTGCTGTTCGACAACGACGGAACCCTCCTCTCGTCCGTGGAGTCGGTGTACCGCTGCTGGACCCGCTGGGCGCAGGAGTACGGGATCACCGCCGAGGACTTCGCCGCCGTCGAGCTGCACGGCCGCCCCGCCGCCGAGATCGTCGCCGACCTGCTGCCCGCCGAACGGGTCGCCGAGGCCGTGGCCCGCATCGAGCAGCTCGAGGTCGAGGACGTGCCGAGCGGCGGCACCCACGTCCTGCCCGGCACCTTGGAACTGCTCGCCTCGCTCCCGGCCGGCCGCTGGGCCGTCGTCACCTCCGCCACCCGCCGCCTCGCCGAGGCCCGGCTGGCCGCCGTCGGCATCGACCCGCCGCTGCTCATCGCCGCCGACGACATCACGCGCGGCAAGCCGGACCCCGAGCCGTTCCTGCTCGCCGCCGGGAAACTGGGCGTGGACCCGGCGCGCTGCGTCGTCTTCGAGGACGCCCCGGCCGGTCTCGCGGCGGGCCGCGCGGGCGGCATGACCACCGTGGCGTTGACCACAACGCACGAGGCCCGCGAACTCTCCGCGGACGCCGTGGTGAAGGACCTGTCGGCCGTGGCAGCGCTGGTCACCGAGGCCGGTGTGGAGATCACCGCCGCGGCCTGAGCGCCCGCACGCACCCGTCCAGCGCTGTCCGCTATTCGGACAGCGCGGGCGGCTCGCGTTCTCACGTCTGCTTTACTTGCCCGCATGACCACGACGAGCAGCCGCACCCTTGCGACCGAGGCGACGATGACGCCCGGTGCTCGTTGTATGTGTCGAATGTGCGCCTTCTGAGGGCCCCCGCCCGTTCTCGCGCCCCCGAAGCGAGTGCCCGCGTGCCCTGTCCGTAGGGAGTGACTCCGCAGGGAGAAGCAGTTCACCTACGTGACCGGGCCTGCCCCGCGCACAGATTCTCCGTACTGATGCCAGTACCGCTCCCCGTCCGGAGCGAGAGCCTGCCGCGCCCGGAACTCAGCCGAGTTCCCGAGATGTTTGCCCCGTGCCCGGCGCCACCCGTGCCGCGCACTCGACAGTGACGGAAACCCACGTGATCACCACTCAGGGCCTCACAAAGGTCTACCGCTCGCGCGGCCGCGAGATCACCGCCCTCGACGGCGTCGATCTGCATGTGCGCGAAGGTGAGGTGTACGGCGTCATCGGCCAGTCCGGCGCCGGCAAGTCCTCGCTGATCCGCTGCGTGAACCTGCTGGAACGTCCCACCTCCGGCACCGTGACGGTGGCCGGCCGGGACCTCACCGCCCTCGCCGGGCGCGGATCGCGCGCCGGCAAGGAGCTCCGCGAGGCGCGCAGCCGCATCGGCATGGTCTTCCAGCACTTCAACCTGTTGTCCTCGCGCACCGTCCAGGACAACATCGAGCTGCCCCTCGAAATCCTCGGCAAGTCGGGGAAGGAACGTTCCACCAAGGCGCTGGAACTGCTCGACCTCGTCGGCCTCGCCGACAAGGCCAAGTCCTACCCCGCCCAGCTCTCCGGCGGCCAGAAGCAGCGCGTCGGCATCGCCCGCGCTCTCGCCGGCGACCCCAAGGTGCTGCTCTCCGACGAGGCGACCAGCGCCCTCGACCCGGAGACCACCCGCTCCATCCTCCACCTCCTGCGCGACCTCAACCGGCAGCTCGGCCTGACCGTCCTGCTCATCACGCACGAGATGGACGTCGTCAAGACCGTCTGCGACTCGGCCGCGCTCATGCAGCGGGGACAGATCGTCGAGTCCGGCACCGTCGGCGAACTGCTCGCGACGCCCGGCTCGGAGCTCGCCGCCGCGCTCTTCCCGGTCAGCGGCGACGCCTCCGGCGCCGACCGCACCGTCATCGACGTCACCTTCCACGGTGAGTCCGCGACCCAGCCGGTCATCTCGCAGCTGGCGCGCACGTACAACATCGACATCTCGATCCTCGGCGCCGCGATGGACACCGTCGCGGGCAAGCAGGTCGGCCGCATGCGCATCGAACTGCCCGGCCGCTACGAGGAGAACGTCGTCCCGATCGGCTTCCTGCGCGAGCAGGGTCTCCAGGTCGAGCCGGCCGGGAGCACCGCCCGCGCGGACCGCGCGTCCGCACCGCAGAAGGAAGGTGTCACCAAGTGACCTGGTCGGAGATGCAGCCCCTGCTGTCCCAGGCGTGTTGGGACACCTTCTACATGGTCGGCTGGTCCACGCTGATCGCCGTCGTCGCGGGACTCCCGCTCGGCATCCTGCTCGTCCTCACCGACCGCGGCGGTCTGCTGCAGAACGCCGTGGCGAACAAGGTCATCGGGCAGATCGTGAACATCGTCCGGTCGATGCCCTTCATCATCCTGATGGTCGCCCTGATGACCTTCACGCGCTGGATCGTCGGCACCACCATCGGCCGCGAGGCCGCCATCGTGCCGCTCGCCGTCGGCGCCATCCCGTTCTTCGCGCGGCTCGTCGAGACGTCCGTACGCGAGGTCGACGGCGGGCTCGTCGAGGCCGTGCAGTCGATGGGCGGCAACACCTGGACCGTCGTCCGCAAGGTCCTCGTACCCGAGTCGCTGCCGTCGCTGATCTCGGCCACCACCACGACGATCGTCGCCATCATCGGCTACTCCGCCATGGCCGGCACGGTCGGCGCGGGCGGCCTCGGCGACCTCGCGATCCGCTACGGCTACCAGCGCTTCGAGACCCAGATGATGTGGATCATCGTGGCGATCCTCGCCGTCGTCATCGCCCTCATCCAGTTCGCGGGCGACAGCGGAGCCCGCGTCCTGCACCGCCGCGCCGGCAAGGGCGGCGAACCGCTCCGCTTCCGCGTACTCGGCGGCTTCCTGCCCGGCGGCCCGGCCGCCGCGGAGACCGCCCCCGCCAAGACCCGCTGACCCGCGGACCCGCAGATTCCTGTCTCCCCGTCCCACCCCGGCGGGTTGCACCACCCATGGAGAAAGGCACTTTTCGTGCGTAACACCTTCAAGATCACCGCAGCTGTCCTCGCCACCGGCGCCCTCACCCTGGGCCTGACCGCCTGCGGCTCCGACAAGGCCGACACCAAGGCCGACGCCAACGACAAGCTGGTCGTCGCGGCGACCCCCGTCCCGCACGCCGAGATCCTCGAGTACATCAAGAAGAACCTGGCGAAGAAGGCGGGCCTCAACCTCGAGGTCAAGGAGTTCACCGACTACGTCACGCCGAACACGGCGACCGAGGACGGGTCCGTGGACGCCAACTACTTCCAGACCACGCCGTACCTGAAGGACTTCAACAAGAAGCAGGGCACCCACCTCAAGTCGGTCGCCACCGTCCACCTGGAGCCGCTCGGCCTCTACTCCGAGAAGGCCAAGAAGCTCGACGGACTCAAGAAGGGCGGCACCATCGCCCTTCCGAACGACGCCGACAACGAGAGCCGCGCCCTGCGCTTCCTCGCTCGCAACGGGATCATCACCCTCAAGAGCGGTTCCGAGGCCACCGCGACGCCGCAGGACATCGCGAAGAACCCGAAGGACCTGGAGTTCAAGGAGGTCGAGGCGGCCCAGACGCCGCGCTCCCTCAAGGACGTCGACGCCGCGGTGATCAACGGCAACTACGCCATCGGGGCCGGTCTCAAGCCGGCCAAGGACGCCCTCGCCCTGGAGTCCACGAAGAACAACGCGTACAACAACGTGCTCGCCGTCAAGGAGGGCAACGAGGACGACCCGCGCGTGAAGAAGCTCGCCAAGCTCCTGACGTCGCCCGAGGTGAAGAAGTTCATCGAGGACAAGTACAAGGGCTCCGTCCTTCCCTCGTTCTGAGCGACCACCTCACAGCGACGACTTCACAGTTCTGAGAATCCGATGCGCACCGTCACCCTGCCCGCCGCCGTCATCGCCGGAGCCCTCGCGCTCGGCCTGACCGCCTGCGGGTCCGGCTCCGGCGCCGACGACAAGAGCGGCAAGCTCGTCGTCGGCGCCACTCCGACCCCGGCCGGCGAAGTCCTCACGTACGTACAGCAGAACCTGGCGAAGAAGGCCGGACTCGACCTGCAGATCAAGGAGTTCACGGACTACGTCCTGCCGAACACCGCGCTCCAGCAGGGCGAACTCGACGCCAACCTGTTCCAGCACACGCCGTACCTGGAGGACTTCAACAAGTCCAAGGGCACGACCCTGACCCCGGTCACGCAGGTCTACCTGCCGCCGCTCGGCTTCTACTCCAAGAAGACCGACGACGTCACCGAGCTGCGTGACGGGGCGACCGTCGCCCTGCCCAACGACGCGACCAACGAGGCGAGGGCGCTCGAACTCCTCGCCTCCCAGGGCGTGATCGAGCTCAAGAAGGGCGCCGGTGTGAACGCGACTCCCAAGGACGTCGTGAAGAACCCGAAGCACCTCACCTTCAAGGAGCTCGAAGCGGCGCAGCTGCCCCGCTCGTTGGACGACGTCGACGTGGCCGCCGTCAACAACAACTTCGCACTCGACGCGGGTCTCGACCCCAAGAAGGACGCCATCCTTCTGGAGAGCGCGAAGAACAATCCGTACAACAACGTCCTCGCCGTCAAAAAGGGCAACGAGGACGACCCGCGCGTCAAGAAGCTGGCGAAACTGCTGACTTCGCCCGAGGTGAAGAAGTTCATCGAGGACAAGTACAAGGGCTCCGTGCTCCCGGTCACCGGCGCCTGACCGACACACCGCGCATGGGAGCCGCTCCTGGCAACAGGCGCGGCCCCCATGTGCAGTTACGTGCCTTCATGCTGCATGCTGGGCACTTCACCCGGCCGACACGATGCTTTGAAGCGGCCACGAGGGTTACGGAGTGCCGCATGACGAAGACCTTCCCCGAGATCTCCATCAGCACGGAGCGCTTGGTGCTGCGTCCGCTCGACGAGGACGACGTCCCGGCCCTGGCCGAGATGATGAACGACGAGCTGATCGCCGCGTGGACGTCCGTGCCGCAGCCCTTCGACGAGGACGGGGCGCGTGACTGGATCACCGACTACGCGCCCGAGGAGCGGGCCGCCGGAACCGGCCTCGACCTCGCCATCACCGAGTTCCTCACCCAGCGCCTGGTCGGCGTCATCCAGCTGACCAAGACCAACTGGCACGTACGTTCCACCGAGCTCTCGTACATCGTCGCCCCCTGGGCCCGCGGCGAGGGCTACGCCTCCGAGGCCGCGCTCGCCATGGCCCAGTGGCTCTTCCGCGACCAGGGACTCGAACGCATAGAGCTGCGCACCGCCGCCGACAACACCGCCTCCCAGCAGGTCGCCCAGAAGATCGGCTGCATCAGTGAGGGTGTCCTGCGCAACGCCTGCATAGCCCGCACCCGCACCGAGGACGGCACCTGGGCCGAGGTCCGCACCGACTTCATCGTGTGGAGCCTGCTGCCCGAGGACATCGAGGGCGTCACCGAGCAGCTCGCCGAGGCCGGGGGTTTCACGGCCTTCTCGGACTGGAACTGACCCCACAGGCAGCCGCCAGACCCAGCAGGTACGCTCTCGGTGCCCCGCCCGGCCTCCTGTCACCCGGCGGCTTCCCCCGATCCGCGTACGCACGCGACGTATGTACGCACCCGAGCACACCCTGGAGACTGACGACGATGGCCGACCGGGTCACGGTGATCGGCTGGGACGGCTCTCCGCCGACCGCGGCGGCCCGCTCCGCGCTCGCCGCGGCCACCCTCGTGGCCGGAGCCGCCCACCACCTGGCGCTGCCCGAAGTGCCCGAGCGCGCCGAGCGGATCCGGCTGGGCAGTGTGGCGCTCGCCGCCCGCCGCATCGCGGGACACCGCGGCACGGCCGTGGTCCTCGCCGACGGCGACCCCGGCTTCTTCGGTGTCGTGCGCACCCTGCGCGCCCCGCAGTACGGCCTCGAGGTCGAGGTCGTACCCGCCGTCTCCTCGGTCGCCCAGGCCTTCGCCCGCGCCGGCATGCCCTGGGACGACGCCCAGGTGGTCGTCGCCCACAGCCGCACCCTGCGCCGCGCGGTGAACGTGTGCCGCGCCCACACCAAGGTCGCCGTCCTCACCTCACCCGGCGCGGGCCCCGCCGAACTCGGCCTCCTCCTCGAAGGCGTCCACCGCACCTTCGTCATCTGCGAGGAACTCGGCACCGACCGCGAACAGGTCACCGTCGTCACCTCCGACAAGGCCGCCGACCACGCCTGGCGCGACCCGAACGTCGTCATCGTCATCGGCGGCCCGCCCGCCGCCGGCGCCCCGGAGAACGGCGGCTGGCTGTCCGGCGGCGACCCCGACACCGCGCCCCGCGGCTGGGCCCTGCCCGCCGCCGAGTACGAGGGCCCCTTCGCCGAGGGCGAGAGCGAGCAGCTGCGCGCGGCCCAACTCGCCCGCCTGGGTCCTCGGCCCGGCGACCTCGTCTGGGACATCGGCTGCGGCAGTGGCGCGTTCACGGCGGAGGCCGGCCGCTTCGGCGCCGCCGTCATCGCCGTCGACCAGGACCCCGACGCCTGTGCCCGCACGCTCGCCGCGGCCCGCCGCTCCGGCGTCCAGGCCCAGATCGTGCAGGGCGCCGCCCCGCACATCCTGGAGGATCTGCCCGAGCCCGATGTCGTACGGGTGGGAGGCGGGGGAGCGGCCGTCGTCTCGGCCGTCGCCGACCGGCGGCCCGCGCGCATCGTCACGCACGCCGCGACACGCGACGCCGCCGAACTCGTCGGCCGGAACCTGACGGAGCACGGATACGACGTCGAGTGCGCCCTCCTGCAATCCGTCGAACTGGACACTCGTGCCTGGACGGAGAAGGAGCGGACCGTGGGGTTCCTGCTCTCGGGACGTCTGCAGGACCGCCACCCGTGACCCTGACGGCCCAACGCGCGCGGTAGGCTGGCCGATCGTTGTACCGCACCAGGACATGCACCGGTTCGTCGGCCAATGTCCGGGAAACGCACCACTTTTGGAGTGCGTGTGGTACAGCAGTGACCGGAGGACGCGCAACGTGGCGCAGTCCACAGAAGGCCGTGGCCGATCCAGGTGCCGTGGCCGGGATCCGGCCGGGACAATACCTGTTGTCCGGGACGGTTCGTGCCGCGCGGCGCGCGTGCTCGTTCTTCATACGGGCGGACTGCGCGCCGCTCCGGTCAGCGGCTCAGAAGGGGCTCGCATCTCCGGCGGTCGGCCGGGAGCGGCCGGGAAGTTCTCATCGATGGGCGAGGGGTAGGCATGACCGACACCGGTCAAGTTCCGGGCGAAGGGCTGCCGGAGAACGCAGGTGCGGTGGGACAGCCGGGCGCTCCCGCCCCGGGTGCGTACACCTACCTCGATCCCGCCGACGCCACCGTCGAGGACGACGAGATGCTCCTCATGCCGGGCTCCCAGGGCGCCTGGGGCGAGCCCCCGGCCCCGCTGCCCGCGCAGCAGCAGTACTCCCAGGAGTACGCGGCGGCGCCCGCCGTGCACGAGCCCGGCCCGCACGAGACGGGCGGCCGCGACAGCGGTCACCACGACCTCGGCGCGATGCAGACCCCGGCGCCGGCGGGAACCGGCCAGAGCGCCGGACGCCGCCCGCTGCACATGGGCCCGCCCACCCCGGAGACGGGCGGCGGCGCGGTGCGCTCGCTGGCCGACCGCGGCCCCGCGCAGCAGACCCCGCCCCACCAGATGCCGATGCGCCAGTCGGGTCCGCCCACCACCGGCCCGGAGTATCTCGACATCCCGCCGCAGGGCGCCGCTCCGTGGCAGTCCGCCGAGGCCGCGCAGCAGCAGTCCGCGCCCGCGATGCCGTCGGAGCCCGCGGAGATGCCCGCACCGGACCCCTCGGCCTTCTACGCCGAGCCGGACCCGCACTTCCCCCACCCGCAGACCCCGGCCGCCGGGGAGTTCGTGCCCGCCGCCGAGCCGACGCCGGTCGCCGCGTACGCGGGCCAGGGCGATCAGTCCGGCCAGTACGCCGCCGCGCACGAGCCGCTGCCGTACGACTTCCCGCCGGAGCAGGAGTCCGTGCCGGCGCAGCCCTTCGGCCAGTTCGTGCCCGTCGAGGGCACCGTGCCCACGACGCCGCATCTGGCGCCGACGCCGCCGCAGGCCATGGTCGTCCCGCCGCTGCCCGAGCCGGCCCCCGAGGCCCCGGAGTTCGCCGAGCTCCCCGACACACCGGAGTTCACCGACGCCCCGCAGGAGCCGGCCGTCGCCGGGCCCGTCGCGGAACCGGTCGCCGAGCAGCCGATCGTCGAGCCGGTCGCGGAGCCTCTGCCGCCCCAGACCTCCGAGGCCGCGCCGATTGAGCCCGCACCGGCCGAGACGGTGCCCGCGGAGACCGCACCCGTCGAAACCGTGCCTGTCGAAACCGTGCCGGTCGAAGAGCCGGCGCAGGAGATCCCGCCCGTCGAGGCCCCGCCCGTAGAGGTCCCGTCGGTCGAGGTCCCGGTCGCCGAGGTTCCGGTCGTGGAGACCCCCGTCGAGCAGCCGGTCGAGGCCGAGGGCGAGGGCGAGTTCGCGTCCGAGGCCGAGGGCCTGGCCGTCGTGCCCGCTCCCCGTGACGGCGGCCCCGTCGCGCCCCCGGCGCCGGAGCACGTCGAGCCGTTCGACGCCGAGGAACCCGACCTGATCGAGGTCGCCCCGGAGCCCGAGCCCCGGCCCGTGCCCGCCGCCGACGAGCAGCCCGTGGCCGAGCCCGAGCCGCTGCCCATGGACTTCGAGCCGGGCGCCGCGGCCGTCTCCGGGTACGACGACGCCGAGCGCGAGGCCGTCCTGCGCGTCATGCGCGAGCGCCGTGACATCCGCAACGGCTTCCGCAGCGACCCCATCCCGCACGAGGTCCTGCTCCGCGTGCTGGAAGCGGCGCACACGGCCCCGTCCGTGGGCCACTCGCAGCCCTGGGACTTCGTCGTCATCCGCTCCGCGGAGACCCGGCGCACCATGCACGAACTGGCCATGCGCCAGAAGGACGCGTACGCCAAGTCCCTCCCCAAGGGCCGGGCGAAGCAGTTCAAGGAACTGAAGATCGAGGCCATCCTCGACACCCCGGTGAACATCGTGGTCACCGCCGACCCGACCCGCGGCGGCCGCCACACCCTGGGCCGGCACACCCAGCCGCAGATGGCCCCGTACTCCTCGGCCCTCGCGGTCGAGAACCTGTGGCTCGCGGCCCGCGCCGAAGGCCTCGGCGTCGGGTGGGTCAGCTTCTTCGACGAGCGCGAGATGGTCCGCACGCTGGGCCTGCCCGAGCACCTCGAAGTCGTCGCGTACCTCTGCGTGGGCTACGTCGACGAGTTCCCCGAGGAGCCCGAGCTGATGCAGGCGGGCTGGTCCAAGCGCCGCCCGCTCTCCTGGGTCGTGCACGAGGAGACGTACGGGCGTCGGGCCCTGCCCGGCGAGGACCCGCACGACCTGCTCGCCGAGACCGTCTCCAACATCCGCCCGCTGGACGCCAAGGCGCTCGGCGAGGCGTGGGAGCGGCAGAAGCGGATGACCAAGCCCGCGGGCGCCCTCGGCATGCTGGAGATCATCTCCGCGCAGCTGTCGGGGCTCTCCCGGATGTGCCCGCCGCCGATCCCGGAGCCCGCGGCCGTCGCGATCTTCGCCGGTGACCACGGCGTGCACGCCCAGGGCGTCACCCCGTGGCCGCAGGAGGTCACCGGCCAGATGGTCGCGAACTTCCTGGGCGGCGGCGCGGTCTGCAACGCCTTCGCGAACCAGGTCGGCGCCGAGGTCTGCGTCATCGACGTGGGCGTGGCGAGCGAACTCCCGGCCACCCCCGGCCTGTTGCCCCGCAAGGTCCGCGCCGGCACGGCCGATATGACGACCGGCCCCGCCCTGACCCGCGAAGAGGTCAAGGCGGCCATCGAGGTCGGCATCGAGACGGCCCGCGACCTCGTCGCGGCGGGCAACAAGGCGCTGCTCACCGGCGAGATGGGCATCGCGAACACCACCGCGTCGGCCGCCCTGATCTCCGTCTACACCGAGGCCGAACCCGCCGAGGTCACCGGCCGCGGCACCGGCATCAACGACGAGACGCACGCCCGCAAGGTGGAGGTCGTGCGCCGCGCCCTCGACGTGCACCAGCCCGACCCGGCCGACCCGATCGGCGTCCTCGCGTCGGTCGGCGGCCTGGAGCACGCGGCCCTGGTGGGCCTGCTCCTGGGCGGCGCCTCCCTGCGTACGCCGGTCATCCTCGACGGCGTCAGCGCCGGCGCCGCCGCCCTGGTCGCCCGCGCCATCGCCCCCGAGGTGCTGGCCGCCTGCATCGCGGGCCACCGCAGCGCCGAGCCCGGCCACGTCGCCGCGCTCAACAAGCTGGGGCTGCGTCCCCTCGTCGACCTGGACCTGCGCCTCGGCGAGGGTACCGGCGCCCTGCTCGCCCTGCCGATCGTGCAGAGCGCGGCGCGCGCGATGCACGAGGTCGCCACGTTCGACTCGGCGGGCGTCACCGAGAAGTAGCCCCGCACCGATCGGAACGCCTGTCCACCGCTGTGGGCAGGCGTTCCGCACGGCGGAACCAGCGCCAGAGCACCGGCGAGCCCTGTCGACGGGCCAGGACATAAGCTGACCGCACCGGAAACCGCACGTCACCGGGCTCCGACGTCGCAGCCCCAAGAGCCCAGCCGCATCAGGAGCCGTACGACATGCCTCCCGCACAGCACCCCGCCTACCCGGTGGGACTCCGCCTCACCGGCCGCAAGACCGTCGTCATCGGCGGCGGCCAGGTCGCCCAGCGCCGCCTGCCCGCGCTCATCGCGGCCGGCGCGGACCTCACCCTGATCTCGCCCTCGGCCACCCCTTCCGTGGAGGCCATGGCGGACGCGGGGGAACTCACCTGGGTCAGGCGCCGCTATGAAGAGGGCGACCTCGAAGGCGCCTGGTACGTGCTCATCGCCACCGGCGACCGCACCGCGAACGAGCGGGCCTCCGCCGAGGCGGAAGCGGCCCGCGTCTGGTGCGTGCGCTCCGACGACGCCGAGGCGGCCACCGCCTGGACCCCGGCCACCGGCCGCACCGAGGGCGTGACCGTCGCCGTCCTGTCCACCGAGGCCGCCGACCGCGACCCGCGCCGCACGGCCGCCGTGCGCGACGCCCTCGTGGAGGCCCTGCGTGACGGCACCGTCAGCACCGAGCGGACCCGCACCCCGGGCGTCGCCCTGGTCGGCGGCGGTCCGGGCGACCCGGACCTGATCACCGTGCGGGGCCGTCGCCTCCTCGCCGAGGCCGACGTCGTCATCGCCGACCGCCTCGGCCCGCGCGACCTGCTCGACGAACTCCCTCCGCACGTCGAGGTGATCGACGCCGCGAAGATCCCGTACGGCCGTTTCATGGCCCAAGAGGCGATCAACAACGCTCTGATCGAGCACGCCAAGCAGGGCAAGGCCGTCGTCCGTCTCAAGGGCGGCGACCCGTTCGTCTTCGGCCGCGGTATGGAGGAGGCCCAGGCGCTGGCCGCCGAGGGCATCCCGGTCACTGTCGTCCCCGGCATCTCCAGCTCGATCTCGGTCCCCGGCGCGGCCGGCATCCCGGTCACGCACCGCGGTGTCGCCCACGAGTTCACCGTGGTCAGCGGCCACGTCGCGCCGGACGACGAGCGCTCCCTGGTCGACTGGGCGGCGCTCGCCAAGCTGACCGGCACCCTCGTGATCCTGATGGGCGTCGACAAGATCGGGAAGATCGCCCAGGCGCTGGTCTCGTACGGAAAGGCGCCCGACACCCCCGTCGCGCTGGTCCAGGAGGGCACCACCGCCGCCCAGCGCCGGGTCGACGCGACGCTCGCGACGGTCGGCGAGAAAGTGGTCGCGGAGGGCGTCAGGCCCCCGGCGGTCATCGTCATCGGTCCCGTGGTGCACGAGCGCCCCACACGTAACCAGCGGTAACAAGGGCAGTGCTCAACCGTTGGCACCACTCCCAGGACAAGGCAGTATCGACCCGTGGCTGAACCTCAAGGTCTCATCACCATCGAAGACCCCGACGACCCGCGCCTGCGCGACTACACGGGCCTGACCGACGTCGAACTGCGCCGAAAGCGGGAACCGGCCGAGGGCCTGTTCATCGCCGAGGGCGAGAAGGTGATCCGGCGCGCCAAACTGGCGGGCTACGAGATGCGCTCGATGCTGCTCTCCGCGAAGTGGGTCGACGTCATGCGCGACGTCATCGACGAGGTCCCGGCCCCGGTGTACGCCGTCGCCCCGGACCTCGCCGAACAGGTCACGGGCTACCACGTGCACCGCGGCGCCCTCGCCTCCATGCAGCGCAAGCCGCTGCCGACGGCCGACGACCTCCTCACCACGGCCCGCCGCATCGTCGTCATGGAGTCGGTCAACGACCACACCAACATCGGCGCGATCTTCCGCTCGGCGGCCGCCCTCGGCATGGACGCGGTACTGCTCTCGCCCGACTGCGCGGACCCGCTCTACCGACGCTCGGTGAAGGTCTCCATGGGCGCCGTCTTCTCCGTTCCGTACGCCCGCCTGGAAGCCTGGCCGAAATCTCTGCAGAACGTCCGTGAAGCAGGCTTCAACCTGCTCGCGCTCACCCCGGCGGAGAAGGCCAAGTCCCTGGACGAGGTGGCCCCGCACCGCATGGACCGCGTCGCGCTCATGCTCGGCGCCGAGGGCGAGGGCCTGTCGACCAAGGCCCTCATGGCGGCCGATGAATGGGTCCGCATCCCGATGGCCCACGGAGTCGACTCGCTCAACGTGGGCGCGGCGGCCGCGGTCGCCTTCTACGCGGTGGCGACCGGCCGGCCCGAACTCTGAACCCGCCCCGCCGGGGCGAGGATCACAGGCTCTGAGCCACCGCGATGGCCAGCGCCACGAGCAGCGTGACCACCACGAACACGAACAGCCGCTGGCGCAGCAGCCGCGGATTGGCGGGCCGCAGCTTCTTGCCGGGGCCCGTGCCGTTCGTACGGGGAGCGGGGCGCCCGGCGCCACTGCGCGGAGCGGGCCTGTTCCCGGACCGGGACGTCGTGGAGCGCGGTCCTGAACCGCCGCCCGTCCGCCCGTTGCCGGTCCGCGGCGGGGGCGTACCCGGCTGCGCACGCCGCTGGGTGCGCTGTTCCGCGTAACTCTCGGCGAGCCGTCCCGTCGGCCGGTCCACGTCGGAGCGCGGCGCCGGCGGCCGCGCCTCACCCAGACCCTGGGCCTCGCGGGCCGCGATCTCCTTGAGCCGCAGCGACAGTTGAAGCGTGCTGGGCCGCTCCTCCGGGTCCTTGGCGAGACACGCCCGCAGCAGCGGCGCGAGCGCGTCCGGCACCCCGCGCAGCTGCGCCTCCTCGTGCACCACGCGGTAGAGCATGACCTCGGAACTGCCGTGCCCGAAAGGCGATTCACCCGTGGCCGTGTACGCGAGCGTGGCCCCCAGGGAGAACACGTCGGTGGCCGGGGTGACGGCCGCGCCGCGCACCTGCTCCGGCGCGAGGAATCCGGGGGAGCCCACCGCGGTCCCGACATGGGTCAGCGTCGAGGCGCCGGTGGCCCACGCGATCCCGAAGTCGATGATCCGCGGCCCCTTCGGGGACAGCAGGATGTTCGACGGCTTGAGGTCGCGGTGCACGACCCCGGCCTCGTGCACGGCGACGAGCCCCTCGGACAGCGCGGCACCGACGGCCGCCACGTCGGAGGCGGCCAGCGGACCCTCCTCGGCGACCTTGTCGTGCAGCGAGGGGCCGGGCACGTACTGCGTCGCGAACCACGGCCGCTCCGCCTCCAGATCGGCGGCGACGAGCCGCGCGGTGCACCCGCCCCGGATCCGGCGTGCGGCGGAGACCTCGCGCGCGAAGCGCGAGCGGAACTCCTGATCCTCCGCCAGGTCCGGCCTGATCACCTTGAGGGCGACCCGCTGCCCGCGCCGGTCGGAGCCGAGATAGACGACGCCCATCCCGCCGGCGCCGAGTCGTCTGTGAAGCCTGAACGAGCCGACGACGCGCGGGTCCTCGCGCCTGAGGCGCATCATCGCCATGTTCATCCCCGCTGCTGCCCGGTCTCGTCTGACGAGCCACAGCTTACGTTTACGCGGCCGATCGTGTGCTCAGGCCGCGCCCTCACGCCGGATTGGATTGTCAGTGTCGGGTGGGAAACTTGAAAGGTGGTCAGGGAGCGCGGGATCAGGGCGGCTTGCGGCGGCCCCGGCTGCCAACCACCCGTCGCAGAAGGGGGATTGAGCCCATGAAGGGTGATCGGGTCGAGATAGTCGTAGATGCCGGGGACACGACGCGCACATACGAGGTGGTGGCCAGTCGCGCGGGGCGCAGAGTGGAGACCGCGGTGCGCAGAGGGGTGGTGGAAGTGAGCGAAGTCACCCGCTCCGGCTCCGTGGTGCGTACCGCGCGCTTCATGGCGACGCGGGTCCTCGCGCTGGTCGAGCAGCCCGTGCCGCGGGAGGACGCGGCGGAGAAGGCGGCCCGCACGAGCCGCCCCCTCGGGGAAGACCCCGAGACCGAGTAGAAGATCGGGGGCGCGTCTCCACCCAGGGGAGTACGCGGGGCGGGAGCGGTCATCCTCCGGGAGGCCCGGCAATCGGTACGAGGGCATGACGTCCCCGGTGGCCGCCGCCCATAGATTTGAGGTCAAGCGGCGGGTGCAGCACTCGTCCCCCGAGGTCAGGCACCCGCCGCTGCACAACTCAAGATCCTTCCGGACCAGTCCGGCGGGACCCGAGGATTCGACCGGGAGAGGGCCATGGCGCACACGACACCGCGGACGACAGCGTTCCGCAGCACGTGGGCCCGCAGGGCTGTGTCTTTCAACAGCCCCGCGACCGGCCGCCGCCACCCGCTGGTGGCCACGGCCATGGTTCTCCCTCTCGCGGCCCTTCTCGTCGTAGTTTTCGGCGGCTGGGACGCGGTGGTCGCACAAGCGTCGTCCGTGGGCGTGATGCTGGGGCGCTGAGCGGCGCCTCCAGGCCCGGAAGAGCGGTCCGGGCGGGGACATCCGACCATGAAACCCCGTGGGGACGGGGGTGCGGCGGACGGCACAAATGCCGCGTGCAGCTGGGGAGCTGCACGCGGCATTGCTTTTCCCGGCCACTTTTCGGCACAAGAGCGGCCGGGCAGGCCCTGATCGGGTCCGCGCATGCCCGTAGGGTCGGGGCGTGACCATGCCCATCGTGTCCGCGCTCCAGGCCACGGCCCGCGGTTCCGTCCACCGGGATCCCGGCTCCTGCGTCTGTGGTGCGGGGACCCTCGCCGACCGCCCCGACGGCACCGTCGTCCGGCACGGCGACACGGTCGCCAAGGCCCACGCCCCCGGCACGGACCCCGCCGACCTGCGACTGCGCCTCACGGTGGCCGCTCACCCCGCCCTCGCCGGGGTACTGCTGCCGCCCCTGCGCGGCGCCGCGGCGCCCTTGCACGACCGCCTGGTCACGTTCTGGCCGCACGGCACACCCGTCGACCCGGACCACCCGGAGCACGCCCCCTGGGAGGCCGCCGCCACCCTGCTGGCCCGCCTCCACACCACGCCCCTCCGCCCGCTCCCGCAGGCGCTTCCGCCGATGAGGGGGCCGGCCAAGGCGGCCCGCGCCCTGGCCAGGCTGGGCGCCACGGCCCCCGGTCACCCTGCCGCCCGGCCCGTCCGGGACGCCTGGCGCACGCTCCCGCCGTGGGCCCGCGCCGAAGCGCCGTACGAGCACGCCCGCGCGCTGTGCCACGGCGACCTGCACCTCGGTCAACTGGTCCGCCACCCGGCCCGCTCGGGGCCCTGGCTCCTCATCGACGTCGACGACCTCGGAATCGGCGACCCCGCCTGGGACCTGGCCCGCCCGGCAGCCTGGTTCGCCTGCGGTCTGCTGCCCACCGAGGACTGGACCCGTTTCCTCACCGCGTACCGGCAGGCGGGCGGCGCACCGGAACTCGCCGCCCCGGACCCCTGGCCCGCCCTCGACGTACCGGCCCGCGCCCTGACCGTGCAGACGGCGGCCCTCGCCGTCTCGAAAGCCACCGAGGCCGGCCGGCCCCTCGACGAGGTGGAAGTGGCCGTGGTCGACGCCTGTGACCGAATGGTGCGCGTACCGACCGAGTTGGGGTCCGAATCCGCCAAGTAGGGTGCGCAGGACGGAAGCCGGGAAGTGTTCCGGCGAAGCAGTGCCGAACGGCGAGGAGTTGACCCGTCCATGCAGTGTCCCAAGTGTCACGCACCGATGCACACGTACAACCGAAATGGCGTCCAGATCGAGCAGTGCAGCGGTTGCCGCGGGATATTCCTCGACTACGGCGAGCTGGAGTCGCTGACCCGGCTCGAGTCGCAGTGGCAGCAGCAGGCCCCACCCGCGCCACAGGCGTACCCGTCCGCCCCGGCCCCGGCCTGGGGAGCACCGCATCACGGCGGTCATCACGGCGGACACCACGGCCACCACAAGGGCGGCTTCGGCCGGATGCTCTTCTCCTCCTGAGCGGCTGAGGGACTGAGTCTCCGAGCACGAAGAAGCCCCCGGTCCGAGGACCGGGGGCTTCTTGCTGGTGCGCGATACTGGGATTGAACCAGTGACCTCTTCCGTGTCAGGGAAGCGCTCTCCCGCTGAGCTAATCGCGCGGGAACGGGCCAGACTCTACCAGGCTCCGTGAGGTGTGCTGCGTGCGCGATACTGGGATTGAACCAGTGACCTCTTCCGTGTCAGGGAAGCGCTCTC